>BPTK01000157.1 GCA_023705905.1 Candidatus Heimdallarchaeota archaeon | reverse complement strand
TGTGACATATAATCAAAACACAGTTTGACATTCATTATTAAATTTTTTTAAACTAACAAGATATACAAAGCATAACTATATCAGTCAGATAATGTTTGGTATAAAGTCCAGAATCAGTTATTTAGATCATTCAAGTTAAATGATAATGTATTTATTTTTCCTTTGCATTTTGGGCAATATTTATTTTCTTCAGCCCAATCTAATAGTTCGTCTCTATGAAAAATATGTCCACAAGGATTGATTATTACAATGTCCTCATACTGATTGATTATCTTATTACAGAGATTACAGAATGGAGTTTTATTTCCACATTTCATGCACACCAAAGCACCCTTTGAGGTGATATTAGTGATATTTTCTCCACAAAACATGCAATAATATTGTTTTTGTGATATCTCTTGATTTTTTCTTGCTCTGAAAACGAATCCAGCTGCACCAATACCTAGGAAAATTAAACCAATTACAATAATTGGGAACATGACAATAAAGAGAAACCACAGATCGTTATCTGAATTGAATAGAGGTAAAGATATTCCCAAATAGATACCGAGAAAAGCTACGCCTACTATGAACATAGGAATCCTCATGCTAATTAACCTACAACGTAATGAACAATATCTACTATCAATCATACCGAATTTTTTTATCCTTGATTTTGATCATATCATTACAAACTTTGCATCTTAAACTCATGTGTAAGATTATTTGTTCAATCTGAAATATAAAATATCACATAAGGGAAAGCATTAGAAAAGTAATAAATATCTCATAACTATATTGTATATTTAACCAATGTTACCTTTATTGAGAAGAGATTCAATGACTGTTTGGCAACAACATGAGTTAAAAGACAGATTAAATGATTATAGAGACATATTCAAAAAAAAACGCATACCTCGATATAAGCTAGCTAGGCTTTTTCATACACCTTTTAAAGGAAATCTCGATCAAGAGGAACTCCTCAAGATACACGAGCATTATTATCCGAAATTCAAAGAATGGATCAAGGAGAAACAAGTCTTACCTTTAGCTGAGATTGAAGAAGAAGTGTTCTCTAAAGTTAAACCAGAAACTCTCGAAAAAGAGAACTATCTAAAACTAAAATTAACCATTTTAGAAGACATTCTCTCCGCATGTGAATTCTGTGAGAATAAGTGCAAGATTAATAGAAATGAGGGAAAAATAGGTAAATGTGGTGTAGATAACAAAGCGTATATTTCTTCTGGTTTTATACACATGGGTGAAGAAAGCCCTATTGTACCTAGTGGAACTATCTTCTTCTACGGATGTACAATAACCTGCGCATTTTGCCAAAATTTCGATATAAGTCATGAATTTAGTTTAGAAAGGTTCCATGGAAGAGACACAAATGCAAAAGATTTAGCCCAAATGTATATTTCTCTTGGAAAACAGCATGCCAGAAACATCAATTTTGTAGGTGGAGAACCAACGCCTAATTTGCATATAATTTTGGAATCATTTTTAGAAACACAAATCCATTTACCTATGTTGTGGAATAGCAACATGTATCTTACAGAGGTTAGTATGAAACTTATCGTTGATATTTTCGACATTTGGTTACCTGATATGAAGTATGCTAATAATGAGTGTGCTAACAAATACTCGAAAGCACCTGTCTATTGGGATGCACTAAAGAGAAATATGAAGTTGATAGAAGAACGAGGAAGTGGTGAATATATTATTCGTCACTTAGTTATGCCAAGACATACAGAATGTTGCTCAATTCCCATATTAGATTGGGTTGCAGAGAATCTGAAAAAACCGCTAATAAATATTATGGCTCAGTATCATCCAGACTATAAAATTCTTAGAGGAGAATTTCCAGAAATCAATCGTAGGCCTACAACAACAGAGATGTTTAATGTTAAAAATCATGCTGATAAGCTGGGAATATATTGGAAAAGTGTATCCTAACAAACTACAGGAATAGCTTCAGAAATTTAACTTATTTTATACTCATATCCCAGATTAATCTTTGAGTAGTTGATCTTTCCCATTTATTTAATGCACTTCTTGCTGCTATAGTTTCAGATAGGAACCGATGTTGAAAATCTGCAATAAATTCTACTAATTTTTCCTTTTCTTCTATTTTTTCAAGTAAAGCTTCAGATAGATAGAAGGTAATTGAAAAACCAGGTTCAGGTTCTTTCTGTACAATCCCTGTAGCTTCTGCTAAAGCGAGGGTTAAACGTTTTAACAACATATCATCAAAAGGATCCCGCATTTCTAAGATAAGTGATATCAAGCTGGAATTTTTTGTTTTTTCGATGAATCCATTCTTCAAAGCAAACTGCTTCAAATCCATTAACCGACAATCTTTACAGATCACACAAGGGTAATTTATTTCTCTGGTAGGACATATGAAACGTTCTAGTTTCATAGCTTCCCTGATATTATCTTTATCATCAGGAAATTCCTTCCGAGTTGGACTCATACTCATGATAATAAAATACTCCATCTCTTATTTTATACTTACTGTTAGATGTAACTAGAGATTAGATTTCAAAAATTTCCTCACTGTCTTTAACGAGCTTGCCATTCTTAAATGAGAAAGTCTCTGTTGGAAAAGCTGCTAGAACAACAGTTATTGTTTCCTTCAATTTCCATAGGTATCTGTAACATTTCTCTTTATCCTTATCAAATAGCGCAATTAAACTGCTTTTTGTTTTTGAATATTCTTTAAGCATTGGAATTGCTTTAGTTTTTGACCCGGTACCTTTTAGTTCAGTTGCAAAAATCTTTTGCCACCTTTCTTCGATGAGATCTTTCTCGAGAAAATGCTTCAATTCTACAATCGTAAATTCTAAATCTGATCTTATATCCCATAATTCACCGTTAACTTTACTGTCCTTATATTTTGATAAATTGGGTAATAGATTTGCATATCTTGTGATAATCTTTTCAATAGATTTCCTAATTTGTTCTTCAGAATCCTTTGCTTTGACAGCCATCTTACCTACACTACTGGAAAATATATAAAAAAATGGTGGTGTAAAACAAATGTTAATAACTGAAAGTCTCTTCAAACAATTGTTCATGACTTTAGCCTCTAGAATTCAAGACGAATTTGACATTCCAACGGAAGAAATCTATTTAGATTCTGCAACAATAGGAAAAATGCCTAAAACGTCCTTGAAAGCAATGTGTGATTTTTACAACTCTGTTGGTGGAGGAGTTAATAGAGGAACTCACAAATATGCTATAAATGCTTCAAAAATTTTAGAAAATGAAAGGGAAAATATTGCACAAATTTTCAAAATTAACCCAAAACAGCTATCTTTTCTACCATCTCGCGAAACTGCTGTGCTTAACTCCTTATTCTCTCTTTCCTCCGCTAAAGAGAATAAAATAATTATGAGTGTTTTAGAAGATCATTCTCTTATCGGACCAGCTTTGAAATATATTGAACTAACTGATTCTAAAATAGATTATTTATCGATGAATGATGAGCAAAATCTTTTAGATGAGCTTCAAGAAAGAATTTCAAAAGATACATCTGTTTTTCTCTTTTCAGCTTTAACTCTAGGTATGGGTATAAAACGTGATTGGAAAAACATCTCAAAATTATGCAGAGAAAATAATATACGTACTATTATGGATATGAGTTACCTTGTTGGACATGAGTGCATTAATTTTAGCAAGATCATGCCTGATGTAGTGTTATCATCAAGTACTAGTGGTGCGCTAGGACCACAAAGTATAGCATTTCAATTTGTATCAGAGGAAATTTCCAATGAATTGAACCCATTGTTAGTTGGTGGTGGATCCATTATTTCTTTAAGCAAAAACAATTACAAACTCAGTAGCTGGAATAGTAAATTCGAAACAGGAACCATTAATATTGCAGCAGTTACAGGTTTATCGAAAAGTTTACAATTACTAGATGATATTGGTCTAGAATTAATTTATAATCACGAAAAGAAACTTAGAAGACAGCTTGTTGAGGGGATAAAAAGCACACAAAATATTGAATTGTTTAATCTAGACGGCATTAAAACTGGTCCCATTCTCTCTTTCAGAAGCGAATCTGTAGATTCTCATGACATTGCAATAATCTTGGAAGATGTTCAGAAGATATTAGTTCGAAGTGGAGCTTTATGTTCGCATCTGTTTATGGAAGAGATAGGGCAGAATTCACTAGTACAATTATCTACCCATATTTATAATACTGAAAATCAAATATTAACATTTATTAACACTCTAAAGAGCATAATGGAAGAAATTTAGAGAAAAAACAAAATTAAGGTTTAGGTCACCTAAGCTTCTTGATTTCATAGCAAAATTGCTAAATCAAATGCCTTTCGATCATTCCCAATTTTAAATGAATCTTTAACTATAAAATGTTATGTTATTCAAGAGAATTTCTTGAAATACTGGTCTAGTAAGCTTTTAATACAATCAGTAAATTCCTCTTTTTAATGTCATTTATTACAAGGTTTGGTGAGGAGTTTACTATACCTGAAGGTAAAATCTACCTCGATTCTGCAACAATGGGAAAGATGCCTGTTTCTTCCTTGAATAAGATGATTTCATATTATAAAGAAATTAATGGAGTAGCTATCCGAAGTATGAGTCAGGAAGCTTCTTCAGCTACTAAGGCACTTGATAATTCCCGAAAAGAGGTCAGGAATTTTTTCAACTCATCAGAATCACATGTTTCTTTTTTTCCTACAAGAGAGATTGCACTAACAAATGCTTTATTTTCTTTAGATAAAATGAAAGAGAGAAAAATCATAACTAGCATTCTAGAAGAACATTCCTTACTTGCTCCAGCGATAAGAGCACATAGTTCTCATGGCACTAAAATTAATTATCTAACTCTTGATGACGAAAAAAATCTTATTCAATCTTTGCAAGAGAAAATTGAAAAAGAAGGAAATATAGTTCTGCTTTCTTCATTAACAGTTACAAATGGAGTAAAAAGAGACTGGAAAGAAATAAGTAAACTGTGCAAAGATATGGGTGCATTATTATTCTTGGATATAAGCCAAACTATAGGACATGAAATAATAGATTTCTCAGAAACGTTACCTGATTTAGTCATATCATCTGGTTGTATAGGGGCTTTAGGTCCTCAAGGGACAGCCTTTCAAATCACATGTCCTGAGATGTATGAGAACATGGATCCTCTACTAGTCGGTGGAGGTTCTGTTATTGCTTTGGAAGAATATTTGTATATATTGGAAAAATCTGACTCTAAATTTGAACCAGGTATTATCAATGTGCCAAGTATTGTTGCATTATCTAATAGTTTGAAGGTACTGTCACACATAGGATTAGACAAGATTGCGAATCACGAAAAAAATCTTATTCAAATGCTAAGGAAGGGGATTCGAGATATTCAAAACATCACTTTAATGGGAATTGAAGGGATGGATTTTGGCCCAATTGTTTCATTTGGTTGTGATAAATTTGAAGCACATGATATTGCCTTAGTTCTTGAAGAAAGGAAAAACATAGTTTCTAGAAGCGGTGCCCTTTGTTCCCACTTGTTTATGTATGAACAGAAGTATAATGACTTAGTTAGAATTTCTACTCATTTATATAATACTGAAGAAGAGATAAAAATTCTATTAGAGGTTCTAAAAGAATTCATGTAATAGAGTAAATTGAAGTTCAAAAAGAAAGAAAAGTGGAGTTAAAATCTCCTTTATAGTTTTAGAACATATTACCAAGTCAAAACTGGTAAGTTTCTATCATCCTTAAAACTACCCGCAGCAATAACAAATATCTCAATAAAAGCTATGAATGCTGGAATACCTGTCCATGATAGTAAGAGATAAGCAATTCCTTCTCCTGTTTTCCCTACATAGAATTTGTGAATTCCAATATAACCAAGAAAAATACATAATAATAGAGTTACGGTTCTATTATGAGGAGATACTGCTGCACCTGGAGCATACCCAACGTTCACATTGACTGTTTGAGTAGGAGTATATGGTTGAGCGGGTGTATAAGCTGGAGCTGCTGGAGCTGCTTGTTGTTGAGGTGGTTGTTGAGCATTAACAGCTGTTCCACAATTCGCACAGAATTTTATCCCCTGTTCTACTATAGAACCACAATTTGCACAAAAATACTTAGCTGACATAATTTCACCATTTTTTATTTTAGTCTTAACTAATTATCTATTTCTTCGTATATATAAGTTTGCAAATATTTGCTCAAAAGAGAAAGTATTAAAAATGTTACCCTTGTTCTTTCAATAGATTACCGCATCTGTAGTCTAGTGGTAGGACTGCAGCTTCCCAAGCTGCAAACCCGGGTTCGAATCCCGGCAGTTGCACCATTTTCTTTAACTATTAAACACTAAACACTATAGTAATAATTTATGCTAAACTTGACACAAAGCATTAATTTTTAAACTTTAATGCTTATATTTGTTTGATTAAGAAGGTGAAATAATGGCAAGGTGCCCAGATTGCGGTGGAGAAGTTAAGTACAAAGCTCCCTTCATGGTTTGTTTAGATTGTGGTTTATCTTTTAAGAGAGGAGAATATGACAAAGTAAAGTCTACTATACGTTCTGAATTTAAAGATGAGATGGGAGAATCTGATGAAGAAACAGATCGTAAAGAACGTAGAAGAAAGAGAGCTTACCACGATTGGTTGATGAAGAAGGAGGACTAGTTAATTGGTTATCATAGCTCAACATCTCAAATGTGATTTTCGAAATCGTTGTGCTTCATGCAGTAAGTATTTATGGCCCCCCAAACAACAAGGACGCTATTTTTATTGTCCAGACTGTAAATCAGATATCCTTTGTGACAGAGGATTAATTCAGAATTTTTCAACTGATAGAGATGGAATAATACAAAAGAAGAATCTTTGCATGAAGTGTAATTCAGAGATAGTAGAAAAAATGTGGCCAGAAGATACTCTGGAATTTTAAAAAAACATTTTACTCTATGATTACATAGAGTCCTGGGTCATCCATAATGTATATTTGCCCATCAGGATTAGCATTCATATAGTCTTCAACTTGTCGCTTGATTGCTTCAGCTGGAGATTCATCTGGTTTTTTGATTGCCATAACCCTATAAGTATTAGTTAATGCTTCTGGATCCCAATCAGCAACAAATTTGAGATTATCTTTACCGATTGTTTTCATGATTCTTAGAGTATCTACTGGTTTTTGATTACCAATTTTGAATGTATCTTCAGTACAATAGTTATCTAGGACATACTCTAAAGCTTCTTGAATTGTAAATTCTTTGGCTTCTTGCATCACTTTCTCATAATTGGTATTTCCAATTCCATAAGTTAAAGGAGCAACGGCGATAATAATTCCTTTTCCATCTTGTCTTACAGCATTCCATGCGGCATGGATTCCTTTACCTGCTTGATATAAATTGATACCCCAACTTTGCATTGCACTAATAACAATATCTCCTGCTTTTGGAAGTCTTACAGTTCTCATTTCTACAATGTGTTTTGTTGCTTCATCGTGGAGCGCTACTAAATCACCTGCATTTATGTAAACTATTTTTCCTTCAGTAACAATTGTATCTACGCCGAATATTGTAATCTGCTTCTTAAGAATGTTAACCATATTTTTGATGTCTGATATAACAGGATTACCCTTAGTATTTCCAAGTTTGCACTCTGGTACAAATCCCAGATCCACATCAAACATTTTAGGATGATTAATTCTTACTGTTTCGCTACTAGCAATACCTGGACAAATTTCTTTTATGGTTCCAGCACATCCAGCAAAATAATGAAGTTCAGTGTCAGTTATAGGAATCAGAATAGCTGCTTCAAAAGCAAGTTTGTTGAATCCCATCGGTGTTCCAGCATCACTTTCACCAATCATTTTTACATCATTTTTACAGTCATGAGGTACTATTTGGGATCTATATTCTGTTAAGACTTTTTCACCAACTATTTTGTTATATTCGCTTTCTTCTGGAAATCTGTGTGTACCAGTAGCTATTAACACTCTAATATCTTCTTTTTTCACACCCAAAGATAGAACTTTTTCTATTAGAAGAGGTAGAACTATCTTTGTATGTATATTAGGTCTAGTTTGATCATCAACTGCAAAAACTATTGGTTTTCCAACTTCGTATTTCTGCTTCAAAAGTTCTGCAAAAGGAATATCGTATCCAATTGGGTTATTCAAAACATTCTCTAGAGCTTCTTCAATACTGCCTTCAAACATTGGTTTTTTTGAGAAATCAGGAGGATTGAGAAACTTTGTTTGAT
>BPTK01000156.1 GCA_023705905.1 Candidatus Heimdallarchaeota archaeon | reverse complement strand
GAGCTATATAACCTTTTATTCTTCTTTCTATCAGTTTCTGTTTGCATCTCTTAGCTTCCATCCACCAATTTGACTTCCACTTACATTTATAAATTTTTCCATTCTTATGTAGTTTATAGAATCCCTCATAAGCCCATTTAAGAAACAATCTATCATTCTCTTTCATCTTTACCCCCTGCATTCCATTATACAATAAAAAAAATACTTTGCAAACCCATTTTATGGTTCAAAAGTTATACAAATACAAAATATTAAATATAGGAGGACAAAAATGGAAAAAAAGAAAAAACTAGAAGTTGCCTTAGTAGGAGAAAATGGGAACATATTTAACATTATGGCTATCACTGCAAAAGCTTTAAAGAAAGAAGGAATGGAAAAAGAGAAAAAAGAATATATGAATAAAGTCCTTAATTGTAGTTCTTATGATGAAGCCTTAAGAATTACTATGGAATATGTTGACGTAGTTTAACCTCCTATTATTTTAGGGAGTGAGTTTCATTCTTTTCTCACTCCCTTCTTTTTTTTATGGTCAAAAGTTACAAGAATACAAAATAATATATTTGGGAGGACGAACACATGAATGAAGAACAAAAGATAAGCATGAGGGAATTAAAATTCCAAGAGGAAATGGATTCAGCATTTAAGGGACTTTCTCAGATTCTTAACAACTTTTCTTATGATACTCAAGCCAAAACTTTTCACAAGGTCCTTGAAAAAGAACATCCTACTCTTCAGCAGAATTTCTGGAGAATGATCAATTCAGTCATTTTCTTATATGCTGAATCTGAATGTTATCGAGATGCTCGAAATGAAGCTTCTGCTGAATATTGTAAATTTCTTAAAGATAAAATACAAGAAGCTCAAAACGAACATCTTCCTCATCATGCTTATTTTCCCACGGTTTAAGGGAGCTTCGGCTCCCTTTCTTTTTAAACGGAAATCAAATTTTAGGAGGCAAAAATCATGAAAGATATTTCAAAATCAGAGGTTATTGAAATTCTAATTAGTGAGGATGGAAAAACCGTCTGGATTAATGGTGAAGACGGGATATGTATATTCCGAGCTTGTAGAATTAAAAGTTTAATCCTCAACGATGAAAGAAAAACAAAAACACACAAAACAAAAAAGAAATTCAATCTTAGTAATTGACTAGAATTTATTTTAAAGATAGGGGGTAAAAAATGGCAGCAACAGCTTCGTTAGAAGATTTGCAAACCGTTAACAAGGATCTCAAAGCTATCAAGAAGAAATATCCTGAAGCCTTTGAATCCTTTGTAAATCTTCTTAAGACTCATCGAAGAATCGGTTACAAGAACATAGCTAAAATGGCTATGGGTTCTTCTCCAGAAGAATTAAAGGAGTAGAATCAAGGGGGGGGGGGTGGTTAATACCACCCCTTTCTTTTTTGTGGTCTGAAAGTTACGCAAATACAAAATACATATAATGAGGAGGTAACTATGTTAGAAAAAGAAAAAGATCGTTATAGAAATGCTATCCAGTTGTTGGAAAAAGCACAGAGCCTTATTGATGAATCCGTTGAGCTGATTAAAGATGCTCTCGTATTAGTTAATAATAGAGAGATTGAAGATCAAGCCTCAATCTATCTTCTTCCACAACTAGCCATGGCAGCTAGTGAAGTGCATGACCATCTCGGTTCTAATCCTTGTAATATGGATTCTTTAATGAGATTCATTCATGTAAGAATCAACCAATAGGAGGACAAAATGGACAAAAGAGAAAAAGATGAGAAGGCAGTTTTGTTAAGAAATTTCATCGCTCGAATGGAATACTATGAAAGTCCAGTTAGACGTTACTGGAAAATCAACGGAATCATTACACAAGATGAATATCGAGCACTACAAGATAGTATTGAAGTATTCATACAATACTCAACTATCTAACTTAATTAAGGGAGCTTCGGCTCCCTTTCTTTTTTTATGATCCGAAAGTTACGGAAACACAGAATAGTAATATCAGGAGGATATCATGAATGATATTAAATTATTTCTTGAATGTATTGAAGATGTTTCTAAGATGCTCGGATTTAACTACAACAGAAACAACAAAGTCTATTTCATAATGATTCATCAAAAGTATCCAAAAATAGCTCCGATACATGCAGTGAAAGCAGCGATGGGACTCGCAATTCTGAATTAAATAAAAGCGGTGATTAATTTCACCGCTTCTTTTTTTATGGTCTTAAAGTTACGAGAACACGAAATAATAATTATAGGAGGATAAAATGAAGAAGAAAAAAGAGATAAATTTGAGAAGAGTTGAAACAAGAATCAGATCCGTTCTAAAAGCTCACTTCACAAGGAGGTTAAAAGAAGGAGTTAACTTAGACGACACTATCCTTTCACTAGATGCAATAGATAACATAATCCAGGATGAGACAGGCAGAGGATCTGAAAGTGACTTTGTTGAAATGGACGCGATAGAAGCAGAAGAAGGGCAGGATTAGTTCCCTGCCTTTCTTTTTTTACGGCCAAAAGTTAAGAGAACACAAAATAGTAGTAGTGAGGAGAAAAGAATGAAAATAAAACATTATGAATATGCTGAAAAAGATGGAATGATTTATCTCTTTCATCTAAGTGGAGTTGCTCAGAAAGTAGCAAACAAAACATTGATTTGTTGCCATGGAGGTCGATATTCATATCGTGCTTCTATAGAATCTTTTGAACGTTTCAAAAGAGAACTTGCTTTTCAGCTTCAACTATGGTGATACCTGACATTCTACCGAGCTTCTCTCATCGAGAGAAGCTTAGCGGACTGTTAGTCCAAAAAAAAATCATAGGAGGAAAAAAATGAAAATTGAAATTTTTTCACATAATGAAAAAGATTCAAGACAGATTCAGTATCCTTTTTTCAGATTCAGTACAGATGGTTGTGGATTGCCTAATTGTAATTGTTCGCCAAAAAGATTTTTAAGTTTTTCTACTGGACCTGAAAGTAAAGGAATCGTTGTAGCATTAACAATTGAAGAAGCAAATAATTTTATCGAAGCTGTTAAAAATGGTTGGGTGGATCTTGAATTAAGGGAATAAGAATAAAAGTAGGATTAGAGGTCAAATCTCTAATCCAGTTATTTTCAAAATATTTTAATAGGAGGAAAAAATGGGCTTAGAAAATCACGTTGATCAGGTTATAGAGAAAGTGGATGATACTGTAAAAGATATGTATTCATGGTCTAATGGACTGAATACAACTCCAGAATCAGCAGAATTGATTATGACGGTTTTAAATCGTAGTAATGAGTTTGGACCAACTCGTTATAATCACAAAACCGGAAAAATAGAATTTGGAGTACATGAAAGTTTCTTCAATCAAATCCAGTCTTTTTGTACATATCAGAATTATTGTGAAGCTTTCAAAATCTTCGAGGTAGATCGAAATGGGTTGATTGAATGGATTAGACAAAAAAAATCATAGGAGGAAAAAATGAAAGAGAAAATTGAAAATACTCTGAACAAAGAAGAAGGCACACAACTAGACATGACAGTGACCACACTTAAAACAATCTCACCTATGCCGGAAGTACAAGTTCAAGAATTATTTCGTGTCACAAAACGAGAAGCCATCTTTAATTGCTTATCATCAATGATAAGAACTTTAATCAGAGTATAAAAAAAGGGAGCTTAATTGCTCCCTTTCTTTTTTTGTGATCCAGAAGTTACGGGGATACAGAATAGTATAAGTGAGAGAAAAACAAATCAGGAGGAAAGGATGAACACATTAGAAGCAATTAATAAAAGTTTAGAAGAAAAACTCAATCTCCAAAAGCAAATAAACAGGCACTTTTGTGAAGAAGCTTTTGGTAAGATCACTGATTCAAGATTCAAAAAGCTTTGGGACATAAGAGACAAGGTAAGCTACAAAACTTACCACAACCACATCGACTATGTATCTTGGAGTGAAATAAAAAAAAGGCAGGATTAATTTCCTGCCTTCTTTTTTTGTGGCCAGGATCAGGACGAATTACAATAACTTACACCGCATTAAATACGGCAACATTAATCGTATATAGTCTCGTCCTGATATTTCTCCACAAAATGTATAATTAATTTGTATAGCCACACAAGACACAGCACCCAAATCTAAACTATAATTAGGAGTTACCGTTACAACTGCCTGGCTAGAAGCGATTTCAAGAGGTTCCTGAAACAAGTTGATATTCAACCGTTCCATTAATTCTCCTGAAAAATCAATCTTTTCTTCCTGGATGAATTCCGTTTCCATTATGGAATCTACGACTCCAAAAACAGGAAACATTACAATCAGAAAGAGAAGAACCAGAAAAACAAATTTGTTTTTCATTCTATACCTCCTCAAATTAAATTTCTATCCTCATCCAAAAGATATATTATCCCTGTTTTACAGGTTGATTCCTTAGGAGATAAACCTCCTCTGTTCAATCCTTTTCCAAAAAGTTTTAATTTAGTTTCAAGTTCTCTTAAGACACCTATTCCCAAATGATGTACTTGTAACAGATCCACAAGATGCATACTCGTTAATTTACTGATAGTTCTAATATTCTCGTTTCTAAGACAACCATCTGCTCTCGTACTCAAATCCAATCGGCGCACATCATCATAATCCATATCTCCCTTTTCTTGTAGGAATTTCAACCTTCCAATACCTTCTACTATTAACTGCCCTATTCTTTGTTTACTCAAACCAAATATTCTCCCTATAGCTTCTAAAGAAAGTCCTTCCTTCCTCATTTCCAATATTTCTGGAATGCGCTTGTCCTTAAACATATTTTTCTCCTTATAGATCTAATCTATCTATTATATTATCCAAAGTATACAATACACCTGATAATCTTCTATTCACCTTAATTATTTCAACGGCAAAATTTGCCATTGGTTTTTCTTCTTGACTTTCATCCTTCTCTCCTCTAATTGTACCTACTTTCTTTAGTAAAGGTTCTAATTCTTTTTCCAATCTTTTACTAACATCTTCAAGTTCTTTTGTACAATCCTTAGTAACCTTAAGGGCACAAAAAACACTTCCTTGCTTCTTTATTTTTTCTTTCATTTCTTCCACATTTTCATAATCTTCCATTTTTTTTCTCCTCAAAAAATTTTAAAATATATCAGTACAGCTGAGTGACGATATGTGATGAATACACATATCACAAATTGGTCCTATTAACACATCACTTTTAAAAAAAGCAGCACATACTTTACCCGGTTGAAAAGATGTTCCGCACAACGAACAATCAATTTCACCATCCCCTGAAGTCTCTATAAATCTTATTTTTAGAGGTTCCGATTGATAAAAGTTTTTCTTCCCAACTTCAATTTCATCTTCCATTATTTTTCCTCCCTTCTGTTTAATTACTCAATCTAACCATGTCCATGTTTTTCTATTAACAATATGACCTATGTTCTGCTCACTAACACTGAATATTTTAGAAATCTGAAATTGACTCATATTTTCTTCGCTTCTTAATCTTCTTATCTCCTTTATGTCCTCTTCTTTTAATTTACTAAAAGTACAATCTTCTCCTTTAACTCCAAATTCTCTCTTAAGAATATTAAGAGCATGAAGTGTGTTTTCTCTATGTGTAATAATCTCCAAATTTTCTAATCTGTTGTCGTTCCTAATACCGTTCTTATGATTTGTCTCCTTTCCTAAAGGAATTTCCCCGTTAAAATAGGTCCATACAAGTCTGTGTCCGTGTACCCGTATACGTTTCCCTCTATACCAATACTGAATCCAGATATACCCATTATTCTCAGTTCTTATTAATCGTGGTTCACAATCTTTATATTTATAAGGGAAACCGTGTTTTGTCTTACAGCGGTATATTTCACCATTCTCAAAAACTCTAAAAACTCCCTTCTTCACAAATAATAAAAATATTTTTTCATCATCTCTCATTTAATCTTTTCCTCTTCATTATATAAAAGACAATTCTAACCCATTTTCCACAATTAATCCAACCCTGCCGGTTTTTTTCTTCCAACAAAAGCCAATCGCTTTTCATTTTCTATTTCATCTGTACCAAATTGACTTTCCATTACTAATTGTGTTTCTCTTCCTTCCTGCTTTTCATCCTTTGCTTCAAATACAAGTTTTATTTTATCTGCTTCAGACTCAGGAAGTTCACTTATCACATCAGGCACAATTACATCTAATGCTTCACTCACTATTTTATACATAATTATCCAATACATAATTAATCCTGTATCAGGCCATTCTGTTAATCCAGGATTTTCTGATTTTACAAAATCTTTCATCTTTCTCACAAACTCTTTGTCCTTCTGAAGTTTCCTAAGAAGATTCGTTTCTCTTTCTTCAATCTGAGATCCCGTCCACCGTCTAATACTTCCTCTCCTTGCTTCAACCTGATTTACATACTTCGCAACCTGACTAGGAGTTTGTCCTAGAGCATATTTTCTTACTTCTTTCGGTGAATCTTCATCAACAAATAATCCATATATTCTTATTAATATTCCTCTATCTACTGGATCTCCAAATTTTCTCTTAATTGCATCTCTTACTCCGTCCTTTACAATCTGCTTCTGTGTTTCAATCCAAGGATCTATTTTATAACGACCTGCAAGTTCTAATTCCTCATCATTCAATATGGAAAGTAAAGTATCAGCAGTTCCGCCCCCAAGCATAATGTTTCTATCCAGACTTTCCATCTTTCTTGTTGACATCTTCTTGTTTTTTACTTTCTCAATTGTCCATTCATATTGCTTGATCGTCAAATTCCCTTTCTCTTCTGGAAGGGCTTTTCTCTTCCTGTTCAAAATTTCCATCATTTTCACATCATCCGGAATTGCTCCATTATTTGCGGCTCTATACTCGTCAACTGTATCTTTAAAAAACCAAAGATATAACTGATCTTTTGCCGAAGCTTTTAGATGACCGCCTGCTCCACTCGAAGCTGCTAATTTTGCCGCTAAATTAGCCTTTAAGAAAGATTTCGTATAGGAAAGATAAGTTGCTCTCTTATCCTTCGGAGGATTTGAAAGATAAGAGAGAGCAGCATTATAAACTATTATCCAGGCTTCTTGCTTTAAATCCTCCTCATCAAAACCCATTTTCGATGCATCCCATCCGGTTTTAATTCTCCTATTCCAATATTTTCCTACAAGCTCACCAAAAAGAGGCCAGTTAGCATTAACTAAATCTTGCGCTTGCTTCTTTATTTTATTATCAACATCCCTTGTAGTTAGAGTTTTTGCTTCTTTTCTCATCTCTAAAACTTTTTCTTTCTTTCCTTTATATCTTTCTTCCAATTTTCCTGTTTGCTTTTCACTCCAAGATCTGCTCACCCTTTCAATATCTTTTTTAGAAATATTTCTTTTCACCGATATCTTCTTGATTCCACTTTCATACTCTACATCGAATTTAGTAGGAGATTTGGTTGTGGTTCCGTCTGTGTCTACTACTCTTCCTTGTATCCTCTTACCTGCTAAAGTAAAAAAGACTTTCGTCCCCTTCTTGATTCTTCCGCCCGTTGACAAAATCTTCTGCCCCTTTCCACCTGTGAGTCCTTGTTTCTCCATTCTTAAAAATGTCTTCTTATCAGCTTCTGTTCGGAAGTACTTATGACGTCCAGGTTGATAGTAATCCCTTACTTTTATTTTTTGCTTTTTAGCTTTTACAGAAGGCTTTATTTGGACTTTAACACTCGGTTTTCGTTTCGCAACACCTTCCTTGTATAAATATAGGTACTTTCCCTTTACCTTCTTCCTAGAAATATATTTGTGTCCTGCTTTACTAGTTCCTGTCTTCATAACTAGCTCCCTTAATCATATTGTCCTCTGCCCATAAAGGTTGGAGATTAGAATAATGGAAACATTTTCTCTGCTCTCTTGCTTTACTCAGATCAAACAACTTACAGGGTTTAATATGATCTATATGAATTTCTCCGTTCATAAAAGCTTCCATAGTCATTTCTTTGGTAAAAAGAGATTCGAAATAATTTAAAAAATAGGATATAGAACAACCTAGTAATTCCAAAGTTTTACCGCTCTTTTGATTATTCTTGATTGCAAGGTGTAATCTGTTCCTTAAATTGCCAATAATCCTGAAAACTGGATCATTTTCTCTTTTTTCTCTATAATATCTTTTTAACCATTCTGGATCATTTTCAAGCATCTTCTTTCGAGATTCCCTGCTGTTCTCATTTTGTCTCTCCTTATAACTCGGATCCTCTTTCTTTCTCTCTTTCTGATATTCATTATGACACTTCTTACAATAACCGAAATGTTTATAATTCTTATGGAAATCTTTTAATGATTTTG
>BPTK01000155.1 GCA_023705905.1 Candidatus Heimdallarchaeota archaeon | reverse complement strand
ATTAATTCTTCAAAAATAATTAGAAATACTCCTACCAAGGAAATTGAAAGAGCAACATAATATTGCCAACTTGGTTTTTCCTTCAGAATTGCTGCAGCGAAAGCCAATGTGATTAGGGGTTGAGTTTTTTGAAGAAGAATAGCTATTGTTGGATTACCCATTCCTAATGAAATTAGGAAGAAAAATAGCCCAAGTGCCGATCCGCCCATTGATACATATAATAACGCAAACCAATCCTTTTTATCGAATTCTTTCAGGGTTTGAATTATTTGTTTGAAACCTCTTCGGAAAAGGATTATCGGTGCTAAGATAATAATGCCAAAGAAGTGTTCGATCAGACTAACAAATGCCGAAGCTCTTGGCATTGCTAAATAGTTTGTTGTTCCCCAAGAAAAACCTGGAGCTTTTACGAGTAAAGGGTTTCTTACAGGTGCATCAAAAGCACGAGCAGAGTTTGCTAAAGAAACTAATGAAGGACCAAATTTATTAGCACTCTGTTTTTTTCCATCAGACATCTATATTCCTCATTGGATCTAAATTGGTAATCGTTTGTTCTCACTGTGTAACATTTTTAAGTTTTATTGTACAAAAATGAGTAATGCTTTGGTTGTTCTAAGACATAGTTAGGTCAGATAATAACATCTTCTCATATACTTCTTGATACATTACACGAATAGATTCTGTAGTAAGATCCTTTTCAAACCTTTTCTTCATTCGCTCTTTTTCACTTCTTCTTGTGACAATTCTTATTCCAATGTTGTATATTGATTTCAGTAGAGACCAGATGAGTAATGGAATAAAGAGCAAAATTTTCAACAAAAATTTACCGGTCTTTTGGAAAATTTTCTTAAAGTCAACATCAAGATCTTTTTTGTAATCAAGCTTTTTACCTCTTTTTGTAACATTTAGATAAGCATCTGAGAGGGTTGTAAATATCTCTAAAAATCTGTCTTTGAAGAAGCTTCCAGGTTTAAATTTACCTAAATTTACAATAGCTTTACCAACCATGATTATGATGTGTTTAACATAATTATAGAGAGCGATAAGCAAGGTAAAGATGGGCATAAAAGGGGCAATGAGAGTATGAGCAAGCTTTTTACCAAATTTTCTGTAGCTTGGATCTGTAGTAAATTTGTCTTTCAAATATTGTTGAGCTCCCAAAGCTAAAGCAATAGCTAATTTATTATATTCAACATCAGAGATAATCTGATCATATTTTTCCTCTTGTTGAGCTATGCCTTTAAGAGCTCCTGTAATCATAACAGAGGAGAACAAATCATGACTCAAATACCCTTCTTCTATTTTCCTTAATATTAGTTGTAAAGATTCTTTAGCTTCTTTCTCTGACATGTTATTGTCCTTCGCAAAACTTTCTAAGGCTTCATCCTTTCTCCATGGAAAGATTGATGATTCTTGAGACCAAATTAATAATGCAAATGTTCTTGCAGTTTTGCTTTTTATAGTAGAAATGTCTAACTTGCTTAGAGGGATTTCTGCTTTGTTTAGTAAACTTTCTAATTGCTTCTTTGATCTTTCAGGAACGAATTTATTTTCCAATGCCAATAAATCTTGAACCCTGTTCTTCATTTCATCTAATTCTTCCATCATTTCTAGTTTAAAATCCTGATACGTCTCGGTTGAAATTGGTGGAGCATCAAAGAAACTAAATGAAGATTTTGCTAAGAAATATGGGAGAGAAAAGAAGTTCTCTACATCTTGATATAAAGCAGCCCATCTATATGCACCCATTCTCATCATATTTACACTACATTCATGGAATAGTGCGTAGGTAGGTCCAAAAATTGTTGCAATCCATGAAGCCATTAAAAGACCTGTTCCAAACAATATCAAAGCTATTGCGCTTACAGTAATTGATTGATCATTTAATATTCCCCATTGTCCATAGACTGAATCTACTATTGTATAATTTATCTGATCAAAATAGTACCCATATGGAAGTTGAGCAATTTGTTCAACGAAATTTCCAATTAATCGTAAAAGATCCTCTCCCCAGATGGCTGTAGGAATTAAGAAGAAAACAATAGGTGTAACAGCTAAATTGATTACTTCTCCAAATCCGCGTCTGATAGGATAATTCTTAATCATCTTTGATTCTCTTACTCTAATATCCTCTAATTCTTTCGAAACTTCAAGAATCTCTTTTGATTTTTTACCAGCTAAAAATTCTGAAGCTGTTACGAAATATTTTCTATACATTTGAAGTAAAGGAACTAATTCTCTTAATCCCCTAGGAATTAAAATATCAAACAAAGTGAGTAGTAATTTCCCTAAAACAGAAATAAGCGTGAATAAACTTGCTAGTAAGCCAAAAGCGACCTTCATCACTACTGGAACTTTTCTTTCGCTTTTCCTATTAGCACCCTTCTTTACATCTTCTATGCTATTCTTTTTATTTTTAGAAGACTGTTTTTTAGAGTCTTTACTAGAACCCATCTATAATAACAGAATAACCATCTATTTTTAAAATTGTGATAGTATCCGTTATTAACTATTTTTTTAGATGTAGGTCTACATAATCGGTAATGAATTCAATTTCTTCTTTATTACAACCATAAATTTGAAAGATTTTCTTATCAACCATATTATCTAGTTTTTGTTTATTTTCAACATCTATTGTAGTTAAAATCTCATTTACAAGATCACTAATTTGAGTAATGTCTTCCAAAGAAGGTACGAGAACAGGTAAATCATGAAGAAACATAGGTAGATAATGCAGATACCGTCCCATTATTTCTGTCCCTGCGTACATAGTTGCGTAGAGAAAGCTAAATAATTTACTATTAAGTGTAGCTAGAATTAACTCCAAATTCACATTCAATTTTTCAGCTTTTTCTTTAAGATGTCCTAATAGAAAAATATCTTTGCTTACATAAGATTCTCTATCTATAGTGGCTCTAATCCTTAATGAATGTTGACAAAGGAAGATTTTTTCATCTGTAAAGAAATCAGGATTTTGAAAATTATTTTTTAATCCCTTTGCTTTTTCTCTATCATAATCTATCCAATAACCTCTCCAATTTATTCCATATCTTTCAACTTCTCTATTTCCACCAAATTCCTTTCCACCAATAAGCTTCATTGGATTTTTGCCTTGAGCTTTGCAAGATACAAACTTCTTTCGTAATCCTTTCCTATGAAATGAAACAGACCATCTAAATCTTATCAAATCGCTCATATAGAAATTAGAAATGTCGAATACTCTCTGAACAATGTGCAGAGACAGATTCTCTAGAAAGAAAATTGTCTTGTTTAGTGTTCTTTCATAAGTATTTGATTCTACAGAAATTTTCTTTGTATCTATGTTTTCTAGAAGGAGTTCTTCTATAGAAACATCTGAAACCATACTTATTTTATCTTCTATCTCCCGATTATTATCAAGAATCAATATAATAGGATAAACTGCAGGTCTGAACACCTTTTGATGTGCAAGATCGACTATTTGACTTATGGTATTGTCCTTTAGAAAACTCTCCCTCAAGCTTTTACCATATCTAGCAATAAGAAATTTGTTAGGGATGATATAACCTAATTGTCCATTCTTACTTAGTAATTGTGAGCCATAATCTATGAAACAATTATATAAATCAAAACTTCCCAAAACAGCTTTAGGGAAATTCGTTCTACAGATAAATTTTGTATTTGCATCCATTCTTTTTGATTCTATGTATGGAGGATTTCCTACTATATAATCGAATTTTGAAGACTTTAAGTTCTTAACTTCAGGGGTGTCCAGTTCCGATTTTTTTTCAAGTGAATTTGTTTGAAAAATCTTTAAATCCAAAATATGATCTGTTGGATACTTATCTTTTAATTCAGATAGAATTGTTCTTACAATATTAACTTTGGTTAGGAACACCGCTATAGGATCGATATCGAAGCCATGTATTGTTTTTTCTATGTAACTGACAATATCTTGAGGTTTTAATGGAAGGTGTTTCGCTTGTCTTATTATTCTCTTAACAGCAGCAGTAAGAAAGAGACCAGAACCACAAGCTAAATCGATCATTTTTCTAAAAGAAGTTAACTCATCGATATTAGGGTAATTCATTTGAGTCAAAATATATTCTATTATCTCAACAGGTGTGAAAACAATCCCTTTTCTTTGTTTCACAGATTTTGTTAACATATCTTGATACAAGTTACCTAAAGGGTCATTATTCTCTTGTAATCCTTTTTTCAATGGATAATTGTTAATAACGCTATAGTGCTTAGAAATTTCCTTTTGACTACAGTTCTCAAAACAGAAAGGAAAAAAACTGTAAAGTATTGATAATTTCTCTTCGAGTTGAAGATTATGAGACATCAAGTTGAATTCTCTCATTTCTTCAATTAACAATGCAATAGAGAGAATTTGGAAATTCGTCTTGTTAACAAATTGCTTTTTTGTTTTCAATTGAACACTTATCATTTTTATTTCATTAAGAAGTGTTTGAAAACTTGGCGCTTCTACCATCCTGATCATCTACTACTGTATTTGTTTCTTAAATCTAATCAGTAAAAAATCTTTAGTATTTTGGAGGAATTTTAGTTAATTTTCCAATATATTATTTTATTACACGTAACGTATCTTAAGCCTCTGATATCTTATTTGGCACGTTTTACATAGTAACGATGGTTTATGAATCAGCATTTCGAAGTTCTCAGTTTCTCCCATTATGCAATTTTCAGTACATTTTTTCAATCCTAGTACCCTTCCCACATGAAAAGCAACTTCTTTTGCTATCAAAGTTTTAGTTGCTAGTTTTGATGTTGTGACAATTGAACCCTTCAGTGATTCTGCATATCCATAAGCATTTTCTTGATTTACTATTAACGGTTTATCAATCAACCAAGTAAAATATGATATGCTATCTCGCTCCATATTACGTAATAATGCTTTGGCATCAAAAGAATGCTTTGAATCATTCCAACAATTCTGTCTAGGAATTCTTACACCCACGATTCTAAATGAAAGACTAAAGATGTCTTGTAAGAGCATTTCCACGTGATCTATAATGTCATCTGGAACATTTTCACTATAATAAATTTTGAAATCTCTTGCCAATAGAATCTATAGTAATATCTCTTTTTATTACCAATAAACTTTATGTTAATATCATCAGCAATTATTTATTAAAAAAACCTCTAAACGGTGAAATAATACTATCGTTTTTTACGATATTTCGCTTCACTAAAAATTTGCTGCTTTTCACCCATCTTGAGCACGAAAGTTAAGCTGTTATCACCTTCTCCTTGTGTAATCTCACGAACTATTTTCATGTTTGGAGGTAAATTGTATCCGTGTTCAAAAACAATACTTATTTTCATTCTAGAACCTTCTTTTAATAATTCAACATTGCTTGATTCCACATAACCTTCAGTATTGAATATTATACACTTGATTTGCTCTTTTGTTTTGTCAAAGAAAAGATATAAACTTTCGAGAAGTTTTTCTTTTTTTTCAAGAGTTTTAGTTATTTCTAGAACATGTATATCAAAACCATAACTTCTCCATTTTATCCCTGATTCATATTCTATCTCGTTTTCAGTTATTTTTCCTTGCCAAGTACCAAGGTACCCTTTTAGTAATGTGATTGGATTATCAAAGTCCATCTTAAGAATCTACAGACAAATGTATTTAAAAACTCTACTTTGAATAATTTTTATGTTGTGAGTGATAATTAGATGGCAAGTTTCGAAAAATCACTTCTAGATGATTGGAAAGTTGACAAAGAATTATTAGCAATAGCTTTTACTCACCCTAATTATACTGCTGACCATTCCGAGAGTGAAAATTTTGAACGCTTGGAATATCTAGGAGATGCGGTTTTAAGTCTTTTAACAGCAGAATGGTTGTATGAGAATATCAATGAAGATGTAGGTATTCTCTCTATGTTAAGATCACTACTTGTTCAAACAGATACCTTAGCAGATATTGGAAATGACCTTGGATTAAAGAAATATCTTATTACCTCTCAAAAATATAAAATAACAAAAACTGATGTTGAAGACTGTTTAGAAGCCATCTTTGGAGCCGTTTATCAATCAACTAATATTGAAAAAACAAAAGAGTTTTATTATTTTTTGTTTAAAGAAAGACTAGAATATTTCAAGAAAGAAATTTCCACTGAAAAGGGTAAAAAGAAGATTCTAAAACAAACAGTATGTGAACATAATCCAATCAATCAGCTGCAAGAATATTTCCAAAAAAAGGGTCTAGAATTACCCGTATATTATCTTAAAAAGAAGAAAGGAGAAGAACATGATCCTCAATATTTTATTATCTGCAAAGTAGTAATTAATGGGACTGAAATTTCTACTATCGGAAAAGGAAGGAACCGGAAAAGTGCTAGAAAAAATGCTGCAGAAAAAATCTTGAAAAAAATAGGAAAGATAAAAGAATAGTAACCTATTTCTTTAATCTATATGTGGTAGAATAGCTATTTGAATACTATTTGCACCGAGTGAATGAATAACAACTGGTGACGTTTCCCAATAAATAACATCCTTGATTTTTAAAATATTTTTCACTTGTTCTTCAGAATAATCGAAGAATTTTGTACTACCAGCTTCACATAAGATAAGATCATACTCAATATCCTTTGGTATAGTATCATCAATCTTGGCAATAGCTTTCTTTAATGCACCCTTGAAACCCATTCCAGCACCTGAACCTTTAGCACCATCATGTAAAACTATCTCGAATAATGGTTTGAGTTGCATTACTTTGGACATTATGCTTAAACTTACTTTTTTCTGTATTTTACCAGTTTTAAACAATTCATCAAAAGAAGTTGAAGCTCCGACAGTGTAAATCTGCTGTCTATATTTATCCATCTGTTTGACAATATCCGAAACAGATTTTCCTTTCTTAAGAAGTTTCCAAGCTAAATAAACTAAAGCTCCATGACTTGCTCCAGCTAGACCTGACTCATAAAGTGTGATCTTAGTTTTATCCTTTAACCTTTTAGCTGCTATTTTTGCTGAATTAATTTGACTGGAAAGTTTTGGAGATACTCCAATGTACAGAATCTCTTTATGTCCTTCTTCTATGGCTTTTTCAAACACTTCCACTGCATCCGCAGGACTTCCATAAGTGGTTTTTGGATAAGGTTTGAATTTACTTACTTCTTTTATGAAATCCTGTCGATTTAAATCAGTAAGATCTTTATATTCTTCCCCTTCAATAATTATTTTGCTTTCTAAATACCCAATACCCTCTTTCTCCATAAATTCTTTCGGCATACTGGTTGTAGAATCACCGACTATTTTAATGCTCATAAAATAAATTTACTCGACTCCTTTATAAGTTTTAATCCAACTTGTAGTTATTTAGAATTGCTTTTTTGTAATGTTGGAATTAAACTCTGTTAATCAGGCAGTTTTGAGCAATACTTAAAATAATCGTTTCTATTTTCAAGTGATGATAATCGACGGGCACACAGATGTACTATATGCTCTGTTTAGACAACAAAGAGAATTTCATGTTGAGTCTCCTCATGGTCATGTTGACCTTCCTAGACTTAGAAAAGGAGGAGTTATTGCAGCTTTTTTTGCTATATTTCCGGCATGGAGTGATTATGATATAACTAGAGGCGTAGATGCTTGGTTTAATTTAGTTGAAAATCCTATTAATTCTCTAATACACATTAAGAAGTTTGAAGACATCGCGAAGTGTAAAAGTGAAGATAAAGTAGGGGCGATTCTACACTTTGAAGGATCAGGTGGAATTGATGAAGATTTCTATAAATTAGGATTATATCATCGTTTAGGTCTAAGAAGCATGGGATTAAGCTGGTCTAATTTGAACAAATTTGCTACAGGAGTTGGAACTGGGGAGAAAGAACGAGGTTTAACTTATTTGGGTAAAGAATTAGTCGCAGAAATGGAAAAACTAGGTATCATAGTTGATGTAAGTCATCTAAATGAGAAATCGTTTTGGGATCAAGTTGATGTAGCTAAGAAACCTTTCATCGCTTCACATAGTAATTCTTATACAATAAGTGATCATGAACGTAACCTAAAAGATGATCAGATTGTAGCAATAGGGGAGGCTAACGGAACAATTGGAATAAACTTCTGTGACTTATTTCTATCAACCAAGCTAAAAAATGAGGATATTGGTTTAGATACTATAAAAAACCACATTGATAAAATAGTCGAACTCGCAGGTATTGACAACGTAAGTTTAGGTTCTGACTATGATGGAGCAACAGTACCAGAAGTTGTAAAGGATGTAAGTTACTTTCCAAAATTAATAACCTATCTAGAAGACAATGGTTATAATAAGCAGGAATTGGAAAAAATAAC
>BPTK01000154.1 GCA_023705905.1 Candidatus Heimdallarchaeota archaeon | reverse complement strand
ATTTAACAATTCCATCCGTATATCAAGCCTAGCAACTGTTACTCCTAAATCAGCCATTAAATCAAGTTCGTTTGATAATAATGACTGGTAATCAGACAGATCAATGGTGGATAATGATACAGATTTTAAAGAAACTCCGAATTCAAAATCATCTCTATCTGGATAAATTGGAAGATAATCAGCTGAAGTATATGGGTTATAGGATGTCATTGTACTGATTCCGAATGCTGCAAAAACAAGAATAAATATAGCTACAGCACCATAAATTGTTTTAATAGCACTATCCACATACTGCCTAAAACTTTTCAATAGAGGAGGTCTTTCTACTACTTCAGGCTTTGCTTTTTCAACTTTATCAAGAAACACATTTGGTTTTGGTTTCTTCTGTTTAGGACCAGATTTGTTACTATTAGATACAGACCCCGCTTTAGTTGCTAACTTTTTAGAGGAACTTTTTGCAACTTTGTCTTTCTTTGCTACAATCTTCCTTCTAAACTTAATTGGTACTGCTATAGGGATAAAAATCCAGGTAGGATAAAAATAACCAATTGATCCTCCAAAGAAGAAGGTTTGAAATTGAGCATAACCAACACTTGGAATCAGAGTTAACCAATCTAGACCTTGAGGAAGTATAAATGGTGTTAGCGCAGATATTTTTTGTAGATATTGTAACATTGTTACAAGAACTAATAACGTGAAAATAATATTGCCAATTTTTGCTATTCTACTAGCTTTAATTCGATTCATGAAAGCTAAAATCGTTACTGCAAGATTATTTACAAAAAGTAAGATTAACCCAATGAAAACATCCCATCCAATTGCAGAAGTATACCTTCGAAAAATCCAAAGAAACATAAGCAAAGTTCCAGTAAAAATTAGAACACTGGAAATAATGTTCCATATGATTTTGTTTTTTTCCACCCTGTCTGTAAATGTATCGTATATTAGTTTAATTGACAAAAAAGAATTATATAAGAATAAGATGAATATGGATAAAATATAAAAACTTTGAGAAAATTCTTGCATAGCTGCCATTTATCTTCAAAATAAAACTTGCTGAAGCTTTTAAATGTCTTATTATTTTCGTTTAGGTTTTCATTTAAGTAGATGATATAAATCCTCTAAAGTTCCTCTGTAATCTGGTTGTATATTACTAGTCATTTCTTCTTCATTTTCAAGATTTTCCTCGATCAAAAACGTACTAAAACCATAAGCTTTAGCGCCCATATCTCTAAAACCGTCATTTCCTATAACAAGAGATTCCTCAGGAGTTCCACCAACTTTTTCAAGTATTTCAATCCAGTAGTTACCATTTCCCTTGCAATATGTACTGTTTTCAGCATGTGTTATGAGATCGAAGTATTCTTGTGATATTTCACCCCATTCCATTCTCCTTTCTATTGAAATTAGGGGGAAAACAGGATTGGTCGCCAATATAACTTTGATCTCTGGATACTCTCTCTTAATCATTTTCAGTAAAGTTTCTGCTCCTTTCATTTTAGTTATCAAAGGTTTAATAACCTTAAATTCTGTTTCATAAAAATCATGAAATCTTTGCCTGATATCTTCACAATTAGCTTTGAATTTTGGACAAAAATCATTCAGAAATTCCTCCAAAGTGTTCGTATCTTTGTTATCTCCTTTTTCCATTACGTCTGTCGAACGAAGTATTTCTTTCACGAATTTCTGTGGATCGGGAATCAAATCTATAAAATATTTTGAAGCAGCACCAAGATATGTTCTAATAAAATTTTCCGGTTCAAAGTGGAGTAAAGTTCCATCTAAGTCAAAAAGCAGGTATTTGTATTTCATCTTTATTCTATCCTCTAGTTATCCTAGAAATTTGTAGTTTGTGTCTATGCATATTCCTATACATCCAGGTCCAGCATGTGTTGCGATAGTCATTCCAACCTCTCTTATAGATATATTCCAATCCTCAGGTTGAATTACATTTTCTATATGCTCTTTAACTAATTGAGCTGATTCTTCATTTCGTGCATGCATTACATATGCATTAAATTTACTTGGTTTTCCCATTTTATCATAAACTGAATTGAATGATTCGATAACAGCATTTGTATGTCCTCTTACTGTTTTGATTACTTCCATTTTACCATCTATGAAATTAATCACAGGCTTCATATCAGCGATTTTAGCCACCCAATATTTGGATAAACTTAGTCTCCCACCACGATGTAAATATTTGAGGTCCTCCACTGTAAAACCTATCTGTAATGAAGATCTAAAGTCATCTAGGACTGACACAATCTCTGTAGCTTTATGCCCTTCTTTAGCCATTTCTGCAGCTTTAATTGCTAATATCCCTATTCCGAACGTGGCAAACATAGAATCATAAATATGTATATCAGACGGATTCTCAATTCTTTTGTTATAATTTCGATGAGCTATCTGAGCTGTGTTATGAGATCCTGAGATTGCAGAAGAAATAACGATATTCAATACTTCTTTAGCTTGTTTTCCCAATTCCTCGTATAAGGAAAATTGATGATGTAATGTTGGATTTGCAGTCTGAGGATATGTTTCAGAACTATAGAATTTCTCATAAAATTGATCAAGATTTATATCTATATTTTCGTAAAAGATTTCATCACCAAAACGAATAACAGTCGGAACAGTTCTAATATCATATTCTTTGAGATATTTTAGGGGAATATCCGCAGCACTATCAGTCATAATTTTTAAAGCCAACTTAACAACCTACAGTTAAGAAAAAAAGAGAAAGTTTTAAACCTTACTCAATAATTTCAATATTCAAAATTCCTTGTAGCTATTAAAACAATGGTTCCAGGACCAGTATGTGCGCAAATGGTTCCACCAAGAGTGAATATTTCACCAATCTTCAGTGATGGGTACATCTCTTTTACACGTCCTATAAAATCTTCTATTTCTACTCGTGTTTCAGCTTCAACGAAGTGTAAAGTAATATTATCTACATCTCTGTCTAGATTTTCTAAAGCCATATCTAGCATTAAATCAAGTGTTTTGATAAGTCCTGATCCTTTAGCAACTGATTCGATTTTTCCGTCAATTAAAGTAAGAATTGGATTTACATTCAACATCTTGCCGAGAACGTATTTTGCACGACTTAGTCTTCCACCTTCAAATAACCACTTAATATCTTTAACAGTGAAATATATTACATCATCATTTTCAAAGAAATGTGTAAGTTTTTCAACAATGCTTTCAGCATTCAAACCTTGTTTAGCGAGCTGTGCAGCTTTTATAGCAATTATTCCAAAGGGGACACTTGCTTGTTTAGAATCGAAGACATGAATTTCCGCACCATCTGGATTCTTGTTCTTATACATCTTTTTAGCCATTCGAGCATTAGCATATGCACCACTTAGTTCACTTGAAATATGAATCGAGATCACTTCATCAAATTTGGAACCAAATTTTTCATAAGCTTTGAGCAAATCATGTTGTGTAGATTGTGAAGTAGTAGGATGTTCTGTAGATTCATGTATGAGTTTGTAAAAACCAGAAGGCTTCAAATCAACAAGTTCTTTATATTCAGTGGTTCCAAACATAACATTCATTGGAACCCATTCTATATCATATTTTTCGTAAAGTGTAGCATCATTAGGTAAATTCAAATCTGCGCTTGTGTCACAAATAATTTTAACAGTCATAAAGTGCAACATGGTGAGGTTTGTTTTAAATATTTGGTGATTATATCACCATATAATAAGCAGAGAAAAATACTGAGAAATGAAAGGACGGAGAGAACTAATATAACTTTAGGCAAGAAAAATACCAAAGAGCAAAATATTTAAGTTGGCTGTATGAAGCATGTTTAGAAGTTAAATGGAACGAATCTAATGCAAAGAAAATTCACAATTAGTTTAGTATTATTTATCTCACTACTATTCATGGGACTTCCTGTATCAAGAGCGCTAAATACATCTACCATTACTGGTGACTTAATTAGAGCGGAAGATTTTCAGCAAACACTAATTAATCCAAATTTAGACCAAGAAAACGATACTCTAAGAAATCGCCCAATTTTGACTTTAGAGAAGTCAATCAATGCAACTCCAAACCAGAATGAAGAGGAAGAAGTAAATTCTCATCTAATTAAACCAAATGAATGGATAAGAGTTAATGTAACTATCACTAATGTGGGTAATGCATCAGCTTACAATCTGACTACTGTTGATCCCAGTTTTGAGGAATGGGCAATAGGAAATCTTAACTTAACTACTCAACGATATATTCAAGTTGATATTAATGCAACAATATTCTATTTCTATTACTTCCAACCTAAGATAGAAGGTAATTACACATTAGAGGCTACCACCGTAACTTACGTAAATGGAACAGGAATTGAATATTTCTCTAGTTCTCAGAGATTTATCTTCCAAGTTGAAGCTCTTGAAGAGGAATATGAATTAGAAGCTGATTTATGGTTGAACATTTTTTATTTCTGTTTAGGTGTAGTAGGTGTTTTAGGGGCTATAGTTCTGGTTGATAGATATGCTATTCAGAAACAACATAAAAGAAAATCCAAAAAACGTAGTTCTACAACCATCAAACAACAGAGAAGCAAGAGAAAAGAGAGAAGAAAAGTAGATAAAAAGAGATAATCATTTTCTTCCCTTAACTGTTTTTCCAAAACTCATTGTTTATATATTGCTGTTATTTAGAAAATTCCATGACACTATCTAACCTTTTAGAGATGGATCTTAAATTCATTCTAGTTGGAGGGAAAGGTGGAGTAGGAAAAACAAGTGTTGCTTCATCATTCGCAATTGCTCTTGCAGAAAGCGGTAAGAGGGTTCTGATTATATCTACTGATCCAGCTCACAGTGTCTCCGATTCATTCGATTTAGATTTCTCAAGTGGAGAAATTGAGAAAGTTAAAGGAGTAAAGGGTGAGCTATATGCTTTGGAAATTAATCCTGAAAAAGCTGGGGATGAAATTTCAAAAGTTATTGGTAAACCGATGGATTCTGGTGATTTTGCAAATTTAACGAATGTTCCCGGATTATCAGAATTACAGGGGATGGGACAAGATATGCAATCAATGCCACAACCTGGGATGGATGAAGCTTTATCGTTTGCTAAAATTCTTGAGTACGCTGATGATGATTCTTATGATACTATTGTTCTAGACACAGCACCTACTGGTCATACTCTAAGACTTCTAAATATTCCAGAATTTCTTGATTCGTTTCTTGGTAGAATGTTGAAAATGCGTTCCTTTCTTTCTAATGCAATGACCATGATGAAATCTCTTTTTGGTTCAAAGGGAGAAAAAGATAATACTATAGAAAATTTAGAGATCATGAAAGAAAAAGTACTCATAGCAAGAGATCAGTTGATGGATCCAGAGAGAACTCAGTTCGTAAAAGTAATGATTCCAACTATGATGAGTATTTTTGAAACCGAAAGACTTGTAGAAGAACTAGATTCTCATTCAATTGCACACGAATTCGTCGTTGTAAATATGATCAACCCTGATAATCCTGATTGTCAATACTGTTCGCATAGACATAAGGAGCATTTGAAAAACATGAAATATATTGAATCAGTCTTTGGAAAAGATAATTTAACTAGTGTTGACGCTTTTGATAGAGAGATAAGAGGAATAAAAATGTTGAAGTTTTTTGCCAAAAATCTGCTATGACAAAAATCTACTATAATTTTATAAAGGAAAAAATACACTGATGTTTTGGGAATTTAATGCAATCAGATGCTACCATAAACATTGAAAGAACCTCAGAGATAATTTATGCAGATGGTCATTGTCATTTAGTTCCAGAGTGGTTTGAATATGATGAAGTAGTCAAGCTTGCTGGAAAAGCAGTTGCAAGTGGTGTAAAATACATCATTAACAGTGCAATTGAATCAAAATACTATGATTTCGGTCTCAAAACAAAGGAATTACCAGGTGTTTTTCTCTCTGTGGGGTTAGATACATCAAAAGTAACCAAAGAAAGTGTTGAAGAACTTAAGAATTTCCATTTAGAGAATGTCGATAATACAGTTGCGATAGGGGAGATAGGTCTTGATTTTCATTGGGTTAAGGAAGAAGTTAAGCGAAAGGAACAAGAAATGTTTTTCAGAGAACTAATAAGCTTCGCAATGGAAATAGATAAACCATTAGTTATTCATTCTCGCTCTGCAGAAAAACAGGCAATTGATATTTTAAAGGAAATGGGAGCAGAAGAAGTTTTGATGCATTGTTTTGGAGGAACTGAAGAACAAGCTAAGGAAATAGCAAGATTATCTTGGTACGTTACTGTACCTACCAGTGCTGTGTATAGAAAAAACTTTCAAAATATATTAAAAACTGTAGCATTGGATAGTTTAATGTTTGAAACAGATAGTCCATTTCATTCTTTAGAGAAAGGAGAGAAGAACGATCCTTCTAGTATACCAATTCTATGTCGTAAAGCTGCAAATATGCTAGAAATTGAAGAGAAAGATTTGGCTTATATAACTACTAAAAATGTTAAAGATTTTTATCGATTGTAGATTTTATAGAAAAGCGAAATCAATATAATTCTCACCTAGAAGATAATGTGTTATAAGAGAGGGATTAGTTTCGACAACATTTGAATTTGAAATAACCCTTTCTATCTTTTTTACATTTTTAGATAATGTTCCATGATGGGTGATATACACAGTTTTAATTTCCTTAGCTTGATTTACAATCTCTACTCGTTTAATTATCTCGTTTACAAATGAATTGATGTTTCTTCCCCGTTTAATTGTTTCCCATCTACCATTTAGTTCTTGATACAAGACATATGGACGGAAGGATGAAGTAAAAGCAGTATGCCAACTACCTTTTCGAAGGCCTATAGTGTTTAATTGATCATTCTTAGAAAGGATTATCGAACTTATATGCTTGTTCAAGCTGATTGCTTCCTTACGAATTTCGTTAATATTCTTTGCTTCCATGATAAATTTTGCTAGTTCTTCGACGAAAAGACCTGAAGAAGCACCAAATGTGTGAGAATCAATTACATCAATATCAATTTCAGAAACAAGTTTCTTTGCAACGATAGCATTTTCGAAAACAGCAGGAGTAATATTTGAAGAATGTAAACTAATAATAGAATCATAATTTTCGGAAAGGTAAGTATATAGCTCAACAAAATCCTTAATACTTGGAGCTAAGAGGTTAGATTTTCTATCTTGACAAACCAATTCAACTAGTTCAGGAGTTCTAACAGATTGAATTTGTGTTCTTTCTACATGCTTTTGACCAGTGCTATCTTCGATAACATAACCTAGTGGGTAAATGTTATAGAGGCTATACCATTTGTCAGGAACCTCTCTACTAGTATCAATTACAATAGCTGTATTCATCGTGATAGGTCAAATTATTTGACGTATTAGATAAATCTTATGATTTGCAGATGTTTACTTCGTAGTTTGCCGAGCTTGTTTCTCTAAAAATTCCTGATAATCTGTTCTATCAACCTCAATAACTAGAGATCCGACCCAACCACATGCTGGATTTTCGCAACTATATCTGGAGCTAAAAAAACCAGGAATCAACTTCGATGGGGAGAAACACTTTGGACATACAGTTAAAGTTTCTTTAATAGATCTCCTACGAATACGAGGTTCTTCTAAAAATTCTTCGAAAGGTTCTTCATCATTAGTTGTAATATAGGACACCTTGTTTAGTATTGTACTTCAATATTATCAGTTGGGTAACCGAATTTTGCAAGTAGGTCTTTGACTTTATGTCTATGATCTCCTTGTAATTCGATTCTGCCTTCCTTAGCTGTTCCACCACAAGCAAATTTTGTTTTAAGCTTCTTAGCTAGAGCACTAAGATCAACTTCTTGTGGGTCGATACCTGTAATAACAGTATACTTCTTCCCCCATTTTCTGGTTTCCATAATGACTCGAACAATTTGTTCTTCTTTTGCTATTTCTTCGCAAACACATAAATCTGGTTTTGGCAATCCACAAATGTCACATAAATCGTTTTCAGACACAAATACAAAGAAAGAATAATCCTTATTATACTTTGTCATTGACAAGCTTCTTTCTCAAAGAAAATAACATCACTTAAATAAAGCGATTATTAGATTTTCATGTGAGTATTTTAATCATCGACGCCTTAGCAGCAAATGAAGGACGAAGAAGATTTTCTCGTGATGCTATAGGTGTAGGTCCTCGTTTGTTAGCAGGTATTTGTTTGAAAAATAAAATTGACACACAAATTGTAAGAGTAGAAGACATCATTGAGAGAAGGATGGATTCTCAAATATCTGATTTCAATACAATATTGATTAGTGCAATGTCAGTGGATAAAATTGCGGTAGAGAGAGCATTACGAAAAATAAGAAAAGAAAACGCGAAAAGCCTAATTCTCTTGGGGGGACCGATTTTATCAGAACCTGAATTCCTATTCACAAATAAAATCGATATTG
>BPTK01000153.1 GCA_023705905.1 Candidatus Heimdallarchaeota archaeon | reverse complement strand
TTTACCCACGGTAACCCCTCTTATTTAACTGTCACCAATGTGGGTGGAGTTAACACAACTGTATTTTTGCTATAAATAAATAATATATTAGAAAAATAAAGAAATTAAGAGATAGAGGCTAAGGGAAGGAGTATTGAAAGCGTCCAAGAAAGAAGAAATGAGTTCAACAAGGCTCCAGGTAAAATATCCTTTGTTATCTTGTAAAACAGTGTTTCAACTAGAGTAAAAATAACGAAAAGTGGAACAAGCATAATAATAAATTGCATACTAAATCCTAAGAAACCTGTTAGAATCTTGAATTCAAAAGCAAAAAGTGGAAGATATTGTATTATTAGAACCAAAACAAAAGGTAATATCTTAACTCCAACAACTTTACTGAATGCACCTATTTCTGTCCGAGAGCTATCACTTTTTCTAAGTGAATTAAAAGTACCTGTTACAATAATCCCATCGATAGCAAAGTATACAAAAATAAAAGGTAGCAGAATCAAAAACATCCAGAACCTTTGAATTGTTAAATTACTATAGAGTGGAACAAACATTTTCATACTCAATGACATCATTTCAATTAATGCATCTAATCCTAAAATGATCGCGAAAAGCCCTATAGTTATCAGTAATCCCTTCCAATTTGTAAATTGATTTACTATCTTCTTCAAACTGTGTTTAATCGTTTCATCTTGGTTCTTTCTTTTAGTAGCAATAAGGACCATTATGACACCGGAAATAGCGAGTAGCAAAACCCAAGTAATTGTAGTGGTTCCTAGAGATAGCGGAAAAATAACTGCCGACATTCCTAGCACTAGAATGGGAGGCACGAAAAGTACAAGGTGTAAGAAACTCCATATTCCTTCAATTTTCCACAAATTAAACTTATGTGGGTTTTCACACCTCTCCTCTTTTGAATTCAGAATTGGTAGCTGCATTATAAGTTTAAATGCTGGAAAACTCATGACCAATAAAGAAATCATCCCAACAAAGAGAAACAAATCTCTGTATGGTGCTAGTAAAAGTTTTTCTTCGTTCTGTAAATCAAATGCTGTACTCATCCATGCCACTGATTCTTTTAAGATAACATGACTAATAGGTTCAAAAAGATGGATTGTATTAGGCATTATTAGTTTTCTAGCTGTTTGATTTGAGAAACTACCATATAATCTATTGATTTCTATTTCCTCAAGTGTTCCAAAGACAGGTTGAAGAAATTCATTTGTTTCAGTAAGATTGAACAATTCATCATATTTTCCTACAGCTACTAGTAAATTACTTGGTGAAGTAATGTTTAGTTCTTCTCCATAAACTGAATCTTCAGAACTACTCCCAGTTCCTCCAATGAATATATGAGCCATGATGTTACCTTCAGATGTGGAGACTGCACGAATTGCTCCAACCCCCATACTGTGCCCAATAACTCCAATCTGACTCTGATTAATAAATGGTAGATCTCGTAGATAGTTTACCGCTGTTAATCCTCCCATTGAAGGATCGTTTTCACTTCTCATTACTCCCTCAGAATTTCCATGCTAGAGCATCAACTATGCATACAAACAGCATTGAACTTGCTAGAAAGTGGGTTTTTAAGGAAAACAAAGATTATCCTTTAGGGTATAAACTCTATTTCCATTATGATTTAGAAAAAGGAAAGATAGAGGAAAAAACTGTTGATATAGAACTATTTGATTCAGAACGAGACATAGATGATTGTGTGATAAGTGTTTCAAGTTTTTTCAAAAGATCTAAAGAAGATGCTAGAAAAGATATATTGAGAATAGATAGCTCAGATGATTTAGTGAGTCATTTGGTAATTCGAAAAGATGGGAAGCTTGAGGGGTATTGTTATGCATTACCAAATTCTTTGAATAAAGAAATTATTGCGACCTTTCATCTTGAAGCTTCGAATGAGGAGTATCTACGACAGCTACTTGTGCATGTGATAGATGATTGTTTAGAAAAAGGTGAGAAATATTTTTTGGTTGATGTGATAGGAGAACTTCTGAAATTTGAGAATGTGTTTACAAATCTAGGCTTTGATAAAGTAGCAACTTGGGGAATATTTGAAAAAGTTTTGAGTAAATAGAAAAAAATGAAGAGTCTTCATTACTCCTTATCTTCTTGATTTCTTCCGTATAAACAAAATTGCTAGAGCTGCTAGGCCTACAAACCCAAACATCCATTGCTGACTAACTGCTAAGCTCTCATCAATGGTATCTATAGTAAATGTTACATCACTAATCCGAGAAAGTTTGTATTTATCATCAACTTCTCTGTATTCCTCAGTTTTCCCTTCGAAGTTATAGAGTACTCCTAGACTATTATATTGAAATACAGCTTCACTAATGAATTTCTTACCAGGAAGACCTTCAATCTCTATGAAAAAAGTGTAAGTGTAACTGTAGGAATATCCTTCAAACTTCTTTCCTTTCAATCTGAACATACTTTCATTTTTTAGCTCAAAATCCGTATACATGATATCATAAATTGTGTAATTCGTTTCAAAACCGAAGTTGGGTGATAAAACAGGTAGGAATAAACAACCGATATAATCCCACATCCAAATTGACATAGGGAGTTCTAATAGATTAACTGGCAAATCAACTTCAAATCCTAGAAAAGTCATATTTCTGGGGTCAACAAAGCCTAATTTTTGCTCAGTTTCATTATAAACATAAGTCGCTTTGATACTATCTGTTTCCCCATCAAACTCTAGTGTTTCTAAAAACTCTTCATAACACTCTTCACTTTCACAATCAACATAACCTAGAAATGTCAACTTTTTTGTGGTCCTAAAGGTTATGTTGTTTTCATTACTTTCTACATCCCAAATTATTACTTCTTCAGTAGCTTTATTGAAATACTCTACTCCACCAGTACCTTCATAGTCATATCTAGTATACTCAAAAACTCTAGAATATGAATAGGAGTCTCTATTAATTCCCCAATAGTTTTCTGCTTGTGATGTGAATGACATTGGACAAAAAACTAGAAGAAGCAGTAAAGAAGTAAAAAGTATTTTATGCTGTTTTCTTTTAACCCTCTGTGGCATGTTTACCAAATATGCAATACTGAGAACATCTATTTATACATATCCTAATTGGTTACTACATTGCATTTAAATAAGAAATGCAAAATATATTCCTTTGTTATGGATGATAAGGAATTCTCTCAAGATATTGATATTAATAATGGATCAAATGTTTGTATACTTTTGTTTCATGGACTTTCTGCGACCCCTTATGAATTGAAAGTTTGGGCTAATAGAATTGCTGAACTTAAAGTAGATGTCCAAGTTCCCTTGCTCCCTTATCATGGTGTTGATTCAACTTTACTATGCAGTGTAGACTCAGCTGATGAATACTATGATTGGGGAAGAGACTATATTGAAACTCTCAAGAAGAAATATCAAACAATTATTGGGTTAGGTATCTCTTTGGGTGCTGGAACCTTCTTCGATTATCTTGTAAACAAAGGAGGAAAACTAGATGCTGCAATAATGCTAGGAACAGGAGGATTTGCAGCTAGAGAATTAGGTTTACTTACATGACCCAAGGCATCAATTGTCAAAGCTACAATTCCACCTCTTGAGAGTTCAAGGGCCAAACTACTCATAGCTTCCTTTGCATTCATGACTCCGTGTACCAAAACAACAGCAGGAAAATTGTAGTCTGAAGATTCAAGAAGTTCTTCACGAGTTAACTTGTCTGGATTTGGAATATACAAAAGACCACTGATATTAGAAGATGAATCTTCAATTAGTATTGTTGTTGCTACCACTTCTCCCGCCCCTGTGTTGAACATGTAAGCAAGACCGAAAGAAGTTATAGAAAGTAAAAAGAGAACTATAAGACTAATCCATCCACCTTTCTTCATATGGAACTTGAGGAATCAGATAATTATAAAATTTCACTTACGCTCTTCTTTCACTGATAAATTGGTCAAAATGAGTTTTTATATAGTTAGGGTTGAATAGTTTTCACATGATGAATGAGGCAGTTAAAGTAGCAGCAGCACAAGTATCCCCTTTCTTCTTGGATAAAGAAAAGACAATTGATAAGGCTTGTAAGCTAATCGAAGAAGCAGCTGTGAATGGCGCTAAATTGGTAGTTTTTCCTGAAGCATTTGTTCCTGGGTATCCTGATTGGACTTGGCTTATACCGAATCATAAAGGGGTGGAGCTAAATCAGCTCTATGTTAAACTTGTTAATAATGCTATATCAATACCAGATAAACATACAAAGCTTTTGTGTGAAGTTGCACGTAAGAATGAAATTTATGTTGTAATTGGTGTTAATGAAAGAAACTCTGAGGCAAGTAATGCTAGCTTATTTAACTCTATGGTGTTTATAGATGATCAAGGAGAGATAATGGGAGTTCACAGAAAGCTTATCCCTACAGGTGGTGAGCGTCTTATATGGTCACAAGGAGATGGAAATACATTGCATGTTTTTGATACAAAAATAGGTAAACTTGGAGGGTTAATCTGCTGGGAGAATTTCATGCCATTAGCTAGATATTCAATGTATCAGAAAGGGACACAAATTTTAGCTGCTCCTACTTGGGATAAAAGTCAGAAATGGATATCCAGCATTCAATTCATTGCAAGGGAAGGTGGTATGTATGTCATAAGTGTTTGTCAAAGTCTTAAGAAAGATGACATACCTGATGAATACGATTTCAAGAAAAAGTATCCTGCAGACCGTAGATGGATAAATGCAGGAAATTCATGCATAGTTAACCCAAGGGGAGATATCATAGCTGGACCTCTTGAAAAGGAGGAAGGTATTCTCTATGCAGATGTTGATTTATCTGAGATTATCTCAAGTAAAAGATTGTTTGATGTAACTGGAAATTACTCGCGAAACGATGTTTTCTCCTTTGAAGTAAACTACTAGAATACCCACTAACTATTCTCAAACACTACTTTCAATTGTCCATAAAGCGTATTGATTCTATTATAGAATCCCTTAGTATGATATGTATTATCCAAACTCAAAACATGTCTATCATAGTGGTGTCCCCATTCGTGAATCAATGTGCGAAGAAATGTTTTCGGGGCAACATATTTTTGCGTTTTAGCTGTTCTACTAAATACTGAAATAGAGTATTTTTTCTGAGTGTCCCCTCTTGTTCGGTATAATCCATAATATTGACCACCAGATCTCGTTAAACGTCTTTTACCACCTGTATGTACAGCTAACTGTGGGAGATTGTACGTAGAATTTAACTCTGAGAGAAGAAGGTTAGAATATTCTTTAATAGCTTCGTCATTACCAAGCTTCAGAGATTCACCTAACATTAAAGTCGTTTTATGTAAAAGTTTGACAGATGATCTGGCAAGAGGTTTCATTGCAGCTGTTTTTGATTTTTCATAATCTTTAGATTGAGATGCCGACCACTTTTTCTTAGAACCCTTCTTTGTTGAAGTTGTTTTAGGAGGTTTTAATCTTGGGGTAGTAAGTGAATAAGGTACACGAAACTTCAAAGTGTCTGTTTCAACTGTAACTGTTTTTTTGTTGAATCTTTTTACTACACCTGTAAAAATTTCACCTTTATAGGGAAAGCTTATCTTTATCTCTTCACTCATACTAATCCCTTAGATTTTAGAGAATAATTGTGCTTTTAATCTCTGTAATTCTCTGATGATATTTCCAAATCATCTGTGTTCAAGCTCATCTAACATTTTTTCTGTCTCTGGTATTGATAAACCTATTTTTTCTTTTAATGACACAAGTAAATTTCTGATATGATAAGCTGTTTCCTTTATTTGTTCCACAGCTTCTTCTCTGAAACCCAATCCCTCAGAGCCGAACCTAATAGTTAGAGTGACTTCAAACAATCGATAACAGATTGAAAGAATAATGAAGTAATTTATCTCTGTTAGAAGTTTTCCTGATAATTTTTCATAGGATTTAAGGAATGTATCAGTTACTTCTCTTGAAGTATACACTTCCATCAACATTAATGTCCATCCCAAATCTTCACGATAATCACCAATGTAGGCGCCAGGCCAATCAATAACAAATCCTTTTCCATCTCCATCTAGAACGATATTATGCGGATGAAAATCGCTGTGTACAATAACTGCTTTTTCTAAAGAAGCTTTGTTTCTGTTTTCCTTTAACCAGTTTAACAAAGGCAATAATTCAGTAATCTTGTAATCTAGTATCTGTTTTTCTAGCTTGTTTAATGATCTATCAATAAAAAAATACGGGCTCTCTTTTTCAGTATATTTTGTCTTATTGGCTAATATTTTCCAGTTGAGCTCATGTAGTTGCACAAATAAACGGACAAATTGTGGTAAAATCTCCTCAGATAAAGCTTCATGGTCGTTTTGTTCTATGATTTGTGTAAATTTTTCTCCCATATCTTCTCCTAAAATTCTTTCCATAATTATGAAAGGGTGTCCAAGCACTTCTTCGTTAAGCTCAAGTATATACGTTTTGGGAACAGGATATCCTGATTCGAAGAGAATTTGTAAAACTTCAAATTCATGTTTAGTGCTTGTTGCTAATTTTTTTCCGGGATACATTCTAAGTATTAGGTGGTCTATATTCTTCTCATTATTACTTTCTCTATTGAGTGTAAATGCGAATAGTTCAGTTTGCCACCCTTTTGCTAATGATTGAATATCTTTAACTACAAACTTGTCTTCTGAATTGTAGTGCTCTTTGAAGTAATTTTCAAGAATTTTGCCAATACGCAATGCTGATAAGTTCATTTGTACTCATCTACTTATTAATACTTTAAATAGTGAAAAAGTAGAAAAGGATTGTGATAAATTGAAAATTGTTATTTCTAAACACGATGAAGGATGGACCGGTATTTTGTTGAATAATGAAAAATTGTTCTATTCACATTATTCATTTAAGAACAAGGATGAAGCAGTTAATTACCTATCTAAAATCGCAGGGGAAGAGGTAGTAGTTGAAGAAAGAAGTCATCCATATATTGATGTTATTAATGGTATAGTAGATGGAACATCGTTTGATCTTCCTAAAATTAACCTTGATTTCAGTGGATTTACTGATAAAGAATCTGATGTGTTAAAAGCACTCCTCAAAATTCCTGCTGGAGAAGTTGTATCTTATGCTGAATTAGGGAAACGAGCAGGGATTCCGAATGCTGCAAGATTTGTTGGAAATGTTATGGCAAAAAATAGATTTGGACCTATAGTACCTTGTCACAGAGTAATTTTATCAGATGGACGAATGGGTAGATTTGCTGGAAAGGAAAACCATCCAATGAAAAAGAAAATGCTGACTCAAGAAAAAGCTAAATTTAGATTTTAGTTTAATTCTCACTTAGTTGCTTTTTTCTTCTCCTAAATTCTTTGAATGGATGGAATTTTAGCTATGAAGATTTCATTGACTCTCTAATTTTGTTAGAATCTTCTCTACTATTTTATCAAAAGAATCCTTGGCGATATCATTGGTTAAAACTGCAGGTTTACCTATATCACCAGCCTCACAAATAGCTGATACAAGGGGAATACTTCCTAAGAAGTTTAAAGAAAGTTGTTCTGCGAAGTTCTTTCCACCATCTTTTTTGAAAATATTGGTTGCTTCCCCACAATGAGGACATATAAAACCTGACATATTTTCAACTATGCCTATTATTGGAACATTTGTAACTTCTGCAAAATTTACCGATTTACTGACATCCAATAACGATACATTTTGAGGTGTAGTTACTACGACCATCCCATCAAGATCCTTAATTGTTTGAACAATTGATAATGGCTCATCACTACTACCAGGAGGTAGATCAACAATAAGAAAGTCTAATTCACCCCAATTCACTTCTGCAAGTAGTTGTTTAAGTGCCTTGATCTTCATCGGGCCTCTGAAGATGATTGCCTTGCTCTTATCTTGTAATAAAAATTCCATCGATACAATTTTCACTTTTCCTGCCTGGACTGGTATAATTCTATTATCTTCTGTTCCTGTTATTTGGCTATCTTCAACACCAAACATCAGAGGTATGTTTGGACCAGTAATATCTGCGTCTAATACTCCAACCTTGTATCCTTTATCAGATAATGCCTGTGCAATATTTACTGTAACAGTTGTTTTACCTGTTCCACCTTTGCCAGATAATACTGCTATTTTGTATTTAATTTTCGAAAGCGTTTCCTCAATATTTTTATCTTCTTCACTTTTGAGTTTTAATTCCATTTGAATCCCTTTAATCTATAACCACACTTTTTCAAATTATTTAAAAATTCGATGATATAGCTATTTTTTTGTAAAGTACAAACTTTTTAAACCCTTATAGAACTATGGTTTTGTAATAACTCTACCCCCTTTTAAAGTGAGTAATAATGACACAAACGAAGTTTGATGTTGTAATCATCGGTGCAGGAATCTTTGGCATGGCTACAGCTTACCACATACTAAGAAACAATGATGGTCTGAAGGTTCTTGTTGTAGATCGGAAGAGCACACGTCTGAACTCCAGTCACGTGAAACGATCTCG
>BPTK01000152.1 GCA_023705905.1 Candidatus Heimdallarchaeota archaeon | reverse complement strand
GATCGTTTCACGTGACTGGAGTTCAGACGTGTGCTCTTCCGATCTAAACAATAAATCTGAGACTCTATATGGTACAACTGCTAAATTCTTTCTAATTGGTGTTGAAACAAATCCTTTTACTGATATTGAAGACAAAGATATGATAAAGATTCGCAAAACCCTTGTTGATTTCATCAGCAATGTTCTTCAAAATAATTTTGAGGGAAAAGAAATAGATGTACAATGTTTTGAGGAGAAGATAATTGAGTGGTATACAGTAGCTAATTCAGAGTTAATCAGGAATTTCGAAACAGCAACAGAAGATGTTATCAACAAGGTTATGACTGCAGAAATGACTACAGATTCAGGTAGATTTCTCATGGACGTAATTTTTTGGATTGGATTAATAATCAAAAACCCTGCACTTGTTGAAGATATTCGAGGCTGTTTGAAGGACATTTAATTTGAAAAAACTCTCAATACAAATCATTTTTCACTAAAATATTAAATAGTTCTAGACGCATAAATAAACACATGAAGAGTAAGTATTTGGCATTGATAATTTCAGGATCGCTAGTTATTGCAACTTCAGTCACTTTGCTTGTTATCTATTTACCAGATAATGATGTACCTGAACCAGAATTTACTTGGTTTCCAGATAATAGCACATTCTTTGAGGATTATGTCAAAGTACCTTATATGACTCCAATGAGAGATGGTGTTAAGTTAGCCACTAACGTATACATTCCAAGAGACATAAACGAAGCACTCCCTGTAATATTTGTTCGTACTCCTTATGGTAAAGATATGATGTGGACATTCTTATCGGGATATGTTTTACGTGATTTCATTTTGGTTTTGCAAGATTTTCGTGGTTTCTTTGGATCGGAAGGTGAGAAAGGCATGCCTTTTTTTACAGAACAGACAGACGGTCATGATTCATTACTCTGGATTTCTGAACAACAATGGTGTAATGTGATTGGTACATGGGGTCCATCAGCTCTAGGTATAGCGCAATATATGATGGCACCCAATGCTCCAGGTTCATTAGTTTGCCAATTACCAATGGTTGCAACAACTGACACCTATACCGCCGCATTTAGAGGGGGGCAACTTCGTTACGAATTGCTTGTTCCATGGATGGACGGTAACAATTATCCAGCAGATAATCTTGATTTACTTAAAGAGCACGAGATGTTAGATGACTTTTGGTCTGGTGGAAGGATAGTTAACAATTATTCAGATATTAATGCTGCTTCACTCCATTTGGGTGGATTTTATGACATCTTCTGTCAAGATACAATAAATGCTTTCATGGCTTATCAATACCAAGGAGGAACATCAGCTCTAGGGAATGCAAAATTAATTATGGGTCCTTGGGTTCATGGGATGGCTACAGTTCCTACAGGTGAGATTACCTTTCCTTATCAAAATTTGGGTATCCTATTTAAAGCAGGTGATGCTTTGTTTGAAAAATGGTTGAAGAATAATTCCACCTTATGGGATCAACTTCCAACTGTTGCTTTCTATCTGATGAGTTCTACAAAATTTAACCCAGATACTAACGGTAATGGATGGTTTCAATCTGATAAATGGCCTCTTGATACTGTCATTCAAGAACTCTTCTTTTACAACAATCTTAGCCTCCTTCCAGCAGCTAGTTCAAGCTTATCAAATCAACTTAATTTCATTTATGATCCTAATTCACCCGTTCCCACAATTGGAGGTGGAAATCTTAATATCGCTGCGGGCGCATATGACCAACAATCACTTGAAGAAAGAGATGACGTTTTAGTTTTCTCAACTCCTATTCTAACAGAGCCAATATCAGTTGTTGGACAAATTGAAGTTTCTCTATTCATCAGCTCAAATTATACAGATACAGATTTCACAGTTAAGCTTACTGATGTGTATCCTGATAATACTTCAATGCTAATTACTGACACAATATTGCGAGTTAGAAATAGGGAAAGTGTATCTAGTTGGGATTTTATGACACCAGGAAATATCTATAACATAAACATTCCTTTTGACAGTACTGCCTATCATTTTAATGAGGGGCATCAATTGCGAATAGATATTTCCAGCTCAAATTATCCTCGATTCGAAGTCAATCCTAATACTGGAGATGGGTTATGGGATAATGACACTACTTTGACTGCTAATAATACTGTTTACACAAATTCAGTGTATGCATCAAAAATTAGCTTGCCATCTGTGAATTTAGGAGATCTTATACCGTTCAGCTTTGATGATGTTACAGCAGAGCAGAATTTCTCTTTTGTAGTGGTTCACTCAAAAACAACAACAAAATTGAGTTACATTGCTTCCCCATTTGTCGCAGTTGCTTTAGTAAGAATCAATAGAGGAAAGAGTTCTAAGATTGATTTTCTCTAATTGTTCTTTTTCCACTAAGATTCAATTTGAATTTTCTTACTGTTTCAGGGGTAAAAATATTCCCCTTCTGATCTTCAAATTGTATTGCATCAAATGGACATTGTACAATACAAGCACTACATTGAACACAATCTTGTTCTCGTTTAAAGATAGCTAGACTCTTTTCTTCATCCATTTCAAAACAGTTTCTAGGACATACAGATAGACAAATACCTGTACCTTCACATTTTTCTGAATCTACTTTGATGGTAAATACTTTATCGCCATGTGTATCACTCTTGAAAATGGGTGTTGTACCTGTTAAATCTATAACTAATATTATTGAAACAATAAAGGAAAATATACACCACCTTGCAAATAACCATGGTTCAAACATGTTGGTGTTAAGGATAATTGTATAAACAACAGTTCCCAATAGAGCGAAACTTGATACGAAAATTAAGATTAGAGATTTACTCCATCCAAAGAAAGCATGTTTCTTTTGCCTTTTTTCCTTAAGAAGTAGTGGTTCAAAGATTGGATAAAGTAAGAAAGTTATCAAAGAGATAGCCCATACTTGCACCCAGAGAGCAAGTAATTCATCAATGAAAAAGGGTATCCAGATTAAAGATAAAAACACTGAAAGAGGAAAAGCCCACATAATTGCCATTTCTATTCTTTCTATGAGAGGAAATGTTACTTTATGCATCTTCTCTGATTTTGTAAAATTGTTATCTAGAAACTCCTTAATATCCTTAATATCTACAGGCCCCCAAAGAACTTTCCATGATGTTTTCTTTTTGATGACTTTAGATTCGACACCCGGAGCTGCAAGTTGTGGTAAAACAATTTTTTTGTGGTCTACTTGCTTTTCAATCCCACTAGTTTTTATTACAGAAATCACACTATGATTATTTAGATGTCCCCCTGTAGCTGCACACCAGACATTAATTCCTTTGGTATTTGCAATAAGTAAATAACAATCTACATCTTTTAGAGCATGTTTTACTCTCCTTACAGTCAATTGGAAATTGCATGTTAGAAGTACAGGAGAATTTCTATTAGGTGAGCCTATTTTCACCATACCTGTTTTTGCTGGAAATGGGAAGAAACGTAATAATGTTTCAACAACATTTATCCAAAAATAGGATAGCCAATTAAACGTTTTTTTCAAGATAAGCTCTCCTTTGATTTTCTTGCAATTATCTCAATAAAATTCTCAAGTTTGTTATTTCTCACAGATATGAGTTCAAATCCTGAAGATTGGAGCTTTAAATCTAGATTGTATAGCGCAGAAGTAGTAGTTTGTGTCAAAATGTATGTAATAAGAACTAGAGGGAAACGAATAAGGAAATTCAAGATTTTTTTTATCAAGGTCCTAGGCTTATTCTCATCACCTATTATGAACAATCCTTCTTCCTTAAGGACCCTTCTTGTTTGTATCAAAGTGTATTCTAATTCATATTCAGGTAATTCTGAAAAGCAGAGACTACTCATAACTTTGTCAAAACTTGAATCTTCAAATCCGTCCATTTCGGCTACGCCCATTTCTAGCAGTTCTAACTCTGCCTGATAATCAAGTTGTTCTGCTCGTTTACTTGCAATTTCCAACATTTGTGGATTGATATCTATTCCAACAACACTAGCACCCTTGTTTATTGCCCGAACACTCAACATTCCTGTTCCACATCCAATATCTAGAACATGATCACCTTTGTCAATATTTTCAACTAACCGATCATATATCTCATCTATTTTTCCAAGAGTAAGTATTCTAATTCCTTTATCATATCGATGAGGAGATGATTCTAGAACTTTCATGTAGACATAGCTCACTGATACTACCAAAAGAAATTACACTTACTCATTTTTAATGTTGACCCAAAATGTTTAATTTATACCTCATAACTTTCCCTTCATGGTATCTTTATTTGCTAGGATCGTCAATGGTTATGCTAGAATTTTTGGACGAATCTTTATGTTCATTCTACCAGTATTTGTTCTTACAGGAATTATTTATCTTAACATTGTCCAAAGTGTCGCTCCTCAAGAGATACAACTAGCTGTTGATATTCTTTGGTATATCTTTCTTTTCAATAGTCTAGTACTTTCTCTCAATGGTGTTTTAGTCTCCTTTTCGTTTGATGTTGAGGTGAAAAAACTAACTAAGAAAGGGACTCCTATCAACTCTTCAGCTGGATTTAGAAACTTAGAGAGAAAATACAAAGCAAGTAATTTCTATTTGCTAATAATCTTGTTATTCGTTGCACTGTCATATGGATTGTATATGTTATCGATACATGGAACTACTGATGTTGCACAATGGTTTAATGTATCTCAAGAAGGATTATCAACTCTTTCCTTCTATTTAGCTGTTAGCAGTATAATTTTCGCATTTTCAGCAACGATTATCATTAAAGTACCAACTTTGACTGGTTTAACAGTTGGTAGTCTATTGCAATACTACGAAACAACTAGACATCCTTTCATAATTAAATCCTTGATCTCAGAAGGCATTTCCACTCTAATTGACCCTATTACTAGAGTGTACTTCTTGCAGTGGTCTGAGAATATAGCTAATGATATCAGTGCTGATTTTGCGCCCAATTTAAAACAAGAAAATGAAAGATCTCCTTTAGCAGTACAAAATGTCCTAGTTTTACTATATCTGCATTATCGATTTCCAGCAATTATCGACAAGGATTTTCTAGAAAGAGAATTATTCAGAATAGTATCATTTGATTCTGTAGAAGAAATTATCTATGGAGATCAACTTAATCTGAAAGACTGGAAGACCATTTTTGAATATTTAACAAAACAAACACCTGAAATATTCTTGATTATCGATAGAATTATTCTAACTCTCACTGAAACACCTGAACAGTTTGAGGCAAAAGATTTCTGGATCAGTTCAGCGGTCCCTCCAATTCAGAAAAAAGAAGAATCACAAAACATTCTATTCTTCCTACTCAATCGTAAAGCAACTGATTCCCATCCTCAAAAACTTGAAATGAATTTCAGTGGAGCAGATGAATTATCACCTCGAGATCTAGATATAGAATTTACTATTCGCGCATATGATGATTATGTTACTATACCACAAGATACTTCCAATTTCTTGACTTCAGAAAAGCGACAGTTAATCAAATTAACAACTGGAATCCTATATCAGGGAACAGGCATCTGGTTTTCAGTCCATTCTGAGAATATCGGATCCAATTTGGTAGCCTTGTCTTTCTCCTCAAATTCTGAGCCCGTTGCGACTCAAATATTTAATTTAAGAGTTGTGAGAGATTTCAAGTTTTTTCTTCAATCATGGGGACCTAAAGCTCTTGCTTCATTAGGTATCTTTCTACCAATTATTCGAGCCCTACTTTGGCTTAGTTAATTTTCTTTTGCGGATATTTATTCCAAAAGATATTTATTAAATCATTGAAGAAATTAATTGAACACGTTGAGTGACATAGATCCTCGAATAAGAGAAGCTTATTTGTATAAAAGATTAGGTAATGGTAGTGTTCAATGTACTACTTGTCATAAATTGTGTGTTCTAAATGAGGGAGAGATTGGGTTTTGTAAAACAAGAAAAAACATTGAAGGGAAATTGCATACAATCGTGTATGGAGACATTTCAAGTTACAGCCTTCACCCGATTGAAAAGATGCCTACCTATCACTATTTCCCTGGTTCAATTGCTCTAACTTTCGGGAGTTGGGGATGTAACATGGCATGTGATTGGTGTAATAATTGGGATATCACCATGAATAAACCTCCTGAGAAATTTACTCATGCAAGCTTAATGACACCTGAGAAAGTTATTGATAATGCCAATTTCAATCCATCTATAAATGGTGTTTGTTTCTCTTTTAATGAGCCTACCATTTCTTTTGAATTTGCTCTGGATGTTTTTCAATTACTTCCAAAGGACTTTTACAAATATTTTGTAACTAATGGATATATGACAGTAGAAGTACTTGATTTACTCATTAGTTCCGGATTGAATGGGATGACTGTTAGCTTCAAAGGAACAGAGAACGTTACTGATACTCTGTTAAATATTCAACAGAGAAAAATCTGGGACAACCTACAAATTGCTGCTCAAAGAGGAGTTCATCTAGAACTTACATACCTTCTGATTCCATCAATTAATGATGATGAGGAATTCATAAGAGATTTTTCTCAAAAAGTCATTAATAAACTATCTCCAAATATCCCTGTTCATTTTCAGAGATATTTTCCTTCACATTTGACTAAGGGTGAAAAAACTTCGGTTTCTAACCTTCAAAAAGCACATACAATTGCAAAGAATGAAGGTTTAAACTACGTTTATCTAGGAAATATCCCAGGACACCCCTTTCAGAATACTTATTGTCCTGAGTGTTCTGAGCTTCTAATAAAACGAGATCAGTTTTCTGTAACTTTTAGTAAGCTTACACTGGATAACAGGTGTCCAAGCTGTAATTACTCGCTTCACATCTTTCCATACAGACCTCAATATATCAACACGTAAAATTCACTTATATCTGTCAATACTTACATTAAGTTTAAATTTATGTAGTATTATTTTCTACTAATGATTGTACATTCAATTATTTATGCAGTTATTTCACTTGTAATCATAATAGCAATGATAGTTGTAGTCATTTGGAAACAATTTGAGTTAGCTTTTTCATCAGTTTATTTTATGCTTGGAATCCTTGTTGGGATAGCAGGTTGGATAATCGGAGATATGATGCAAATTATTTTGAGTAGACCTTCAACTACTGATATTTTTGAGCCTTGGGTGTTAGTCTTTTCACAATTTGCTACAATTTGTAATATGGTAGCTATGATTTCTACCATTCTATTTGCAAGAGTATTAAGTTCGCGAGAAACACTTAATTCTAAAACTGTAGCATTTGGATTCGCTTTGTTCGGTGCAGTAGTATTGATGACATTAGCTGGAGGATACCCACATACTGGCAATGAATTATGGACATATACAGTTTTGGAGTACAATCCAGCTCTCGATTTTACAGTAACGACAGCGAGTATTCTCTGGATGATTGCAGATGGAGTTATGGTCCTTTTTGCAGGAGGAACCTTGATGTGGTATCTTTATCGTCAAAGAAGATTTATTGAAGATAGACACAAGAAGATAATAACTTTCATGATGATTGGTACCTTTTTTGCTTTCATTGTGAGTATGATAATTTACGCATTTTATGCATTAGCTCCAGAAATTTTCAGTTCTATTCTTCATTTAGAACTAATCACTGCTGCAGTAGGAGCTTCCATGATTGGCATAGGGATGATTTGGGGAGGAAAACAGGTTCTCTACGGATCATCAAGAGTTTATTCTGTTCACATCTTTAACGAAGGTGGTCTCAGTCTTTATGCAGGATTACTGAGTGCTGCAGAATACGATGTTAATGAGCATTTAATCTCTGGGGTTGCTACTGCAATTTCTAACTTCACAGGTCAATTAGTTGGTAAAGACATAGTACCTTATGAAATCGAACTCGGTGATTATGCATTGATGCTAGAACAAAAAGAAGAGTTTATAGGTTTCATAATCTGTGAATTTCCATCAGCTCAAGTTAGAGCAGGTTTAAAAAACATAATGAACGATTTTAACCCCAAAATGGGCAATGATGAAATATCAGAGATAATTGATGGATATATGCCTTATGGAAAACCAAGAGTAATGGATATATTTGCTGATTTTCCTGATGAGTGAAGTAAACTCTATTCGAAAAATCTAATATACTCCTTTTTTCTTTTTAACCTATGGACTTAGCTGTTAGAGGGAAGATTGCTATCTATTTTGATAACCAACAAAAATTACAAATTGTTAAAGATCCATTGATTATTGTTGAAGATAATTTAATTGTGGATATTGGTTCTTTTGATGATAAGAAAAGGCTCATTTCTGGTCATATTATTGTTGGAGATGAAAATCAATTACTCATCCCAGGTCTTGTAAATTGTCATACTCATTTAGCTATGACACTTTTTCGAGGATTAGCTGATGACCTCCCTTTAGATATATGGCTGAGGGACCATATTTGGCCATTAGAAGAAAAACTTCAAGCAACTGATGTACATTATGGTGCTAAGCTTGGTGCTTTGGAATCCATTGCTTCAGGAGTAACAACAGTTAATTCTATGTATTGGTTTCCATCTGATGAAGCAAAAGCTCTTGAGGAAACTGGTTTAAGAGGTTTCATAGGTGCCCCTGTGATAACGGGAATAGCAACTTTAACTGAAGCTATACAAGTTGTAGAAAAACACCATGACACAGTCGATGGAAGAATAAGAGCGTAG
>BPTK01000151.1 GCA_023705905.1 Candidatus Heimdallarchaeota archaeon | reverse complement strand
ATAAAGGTGTAGCTCCTGAAGAAGTTGTTGCACTGGGAGCTGCTGTACAGGCAGCTGTACTTGCTGGTGAAGTTAAAGATATTCTTCTTCTAGATGTTACTCCTCTTACATTAGGATTAGAAACTCTAGGTTCTATTATGACTCCTCTTATCGAAAGAAATACTACAATACCTGTAACCAAGAAGAATGTTTTCTCAACTGCTGGTGACATGCAAACTTCAGTAGAAATACATGTTCTCCAAGGAGAAAGAAAAATGGCCCCTGACAATATAACACTTGGAAGATTCCAATTAGTAGGTATTCCTCCAGCACCAAGGGGTGTTCCACAAATCGAAGTATCTTTTGATATGGATGCAAATGGTATTCTCCAAGTCGCAGCAAAAGATCTAGGTACTGGAAAGGAACAAAGTGTAGTAATTCAATCTTCAAGTCTTTCTGACAACGAGATCAGTAAAATGAAAGCAGATGCAGAGAAGTATAAAGAAGAAGATGAAAAGAGAAAAGAGACTGTTGAAACAAGAAATTCAGCAGAACAAGCTATCTATACCTCTGAGAAAACTTTCAAAGATTTAGGAGATAAAGTAACTGAAGACGAAAAGAAGATTATTGATGAGAAAGTTGAAGCTCTTAAGAAAGAGATGGAAAAAGATGATATTGAAAATTTGAAGAGCAAAACAGATGACTTGATGCAAGAAATTTCCAAAGTAGCTCAGCGCATATATGCTGAAACTGGTCAAGCAGCTGGAGGCCCTCAACCTGGTCAAGATCCATTTACTCCTGCAGGAGCTGGACCCACTCCAGGATCGCCTCAACAGCCTGATATTGATGAAGAACAAGTAATAGACGTTGATTATGAACCAGTTGAAGATGAAGATTAGACAAAAATCTAACTTCTCTCTAACCGATAATATTTTTATTACTTCTTTCTTTCTTGTTTTTATATCCACCAATTAATAGATGAATTCCGATGCCAGAAAAGCGAGATTATTATGAAGTTCTAGATCTTTCTAAAGATGCAACAGAGGCAGATATTAAAAAATCATTCAGAAAGAAAGCGATGCAATATCATCCTGATCGCAATCCAGATGACCCAGAAGCGGCTAATAAATTTAAAGAAGCATCTGAAGCTTATGAGATTTTAACCGATCCAGAAAAGAGATCTGCTTACGATAGATTTGGTTTTAGTGGTGTAGAATCTAGATTCTCAAATGTAAATGCAGGTGATTTCTCTTCTGTTATGGATATTTTTAATTCTATTTTTGGTGATGATTTATCTAGCATGTTTGGCGGAAGAAGAGCTAGGCGTCCAACTGGTCCTCAAAAGGGATCGGATTTACTAATGAATTATGGAATTTCGTTCGAAGATGCAATTTATGGTGCGACAAAGATTATTGATGTCCCAATTAAGAAACCTTGTTTAGATTGCAAGGGAATTGGATCAGAAAAGGGAGAACCTCCTGAAACTTGTCCAGAGTGTAAAGGTGCAGGCATTGTTATGGTTAGTCAAAGAACTGCATTTGGTGTATTTAGTACACAGCAAGCATGCAGACGATGTAGGGGTAATGGAGAAATAATAACAAGTCCTTGTAAAATATGCAGGGGTACTGGAGATTCAGGGGAAAATGAGAGAATAAAATTAGTTATTCCTCCCGGTGTAGATTCTGGTTTTCGATTAAGAGTACGTGGAAAAGGAGAAAGAGGTCGTTTAAGTGGCCCTAAAGGTGATCTTTATTTCCGATTGATAGTAGACTCTCATTCTTTCTACAAAAGACAAGGAGATAACATAATAGTTGAGCTATCTATCCCTTATCCAATTGCTGTTTTAGGTGGTGATATGGTCGTTCCGACTCCTTATGGTCCGGAAAAAGTGAAAATTCCAAAGAAAACAAAAGAAGGTAATGTCTTACGGCTCAGTCGAAAAGGAATTCAAAGAAAAACACAATACGGCATGAATTATGGAGACTTCTTGATTATTGTTCATTATGCTATTCCTAGTAAAATATCAGAAACTGAAAAGGAACTCTTGACACAATTGAAAGACGTAATGCCTCTTCCAAAGAAACAAGAAAAACAATTCCAAAAACTGATTGAAGATTCAAAGAAGAATAAGGTAAATTATTGAGAAATTTTAGATACTTTTTTAATTCATTGATTTAATTATATAATAATGAGTGAAGATTTTATACGATGCACAAATTGTGGTAATTTAAATATAAAGGGCACTTCCAAATGTGTTTTCTGTGATACAGTTATTGATGCTAATGCTGAAGTGTTTAAAGAACATGCTGATGATCCTAGTGTATCAGAATTGCCTGGCGTACCTCCCGTAGTTGCAGAATCACCGACTTCTGAGTATCCAGCTATGCCAGCTATGCCAGTAATACCAGATGTAGCAATTGCAGAAAAGAAAGAAGATTCAAAGAAGGAAAAGATTACCGAACCAACACAGTTGAAAGAGTACTCTTCAGGTATGAAACTTCTCTATTTAACACTAATTTTTGTCGCAGTATCAATACTTCATTATCTATTGAATCTTCTTGTAGCACTAGCTTCATATGATCCAACAGATCCAAATCTCTCACTAACATTGGATATTCCAGCTAATTTAGATTCTGTTCTTTCTATTACAGGATCTTCAGTTATAATTGGTGTTCCTTTCGCAATAATTATTGGTTACATTCTAGGAAAATCAATTAGAAAATTCACACTAAAAAGGAAAGAAATAATTTTCTGGTTGATTTACGCTCTTTTCCTTGATATCGTAATAAACCTTGGAATTGCTGCTATATTCGTATTCGTGTTCAACATTGTAGATTTATATTTTGTCTATCTTATCGGAGCAGTTTTCATCTTCGTAATAATCAATATTATAACACTATTCATACCATTCTTGGTTGGCACTCATTTGATTTATTATAATATTGATAAAATCTTTTTCCCCAAAAAATATTCAGGAAATTGATTGGTGAAATATTTGGGCTTTGATGATAAGTTAAGCAATTTTCTGAAGTATGAAATAGATTCAATTAATTCACACTTGCCTAAGAAAAGAGTTCCCTTAAGTATAGCTAAAAAAGGCCACAATGTGTATGTTAGCAAAGATAATAGTCAATTGTATATTGATAAAAAGGAAATAGATCTACTTCTCTCAATCTGTCCCACGGCAAAAGAAAATGAGGTTTTGCTTCCTTTTCTGATAATTAGGAGAAGAGATTTAGGACTTGGTACATATGTTATATCTGGTGAGTTGATTGATCAATTTTTAATATTAAAAGCGTTAGATAAATTCGATGGAACATGGACTGAATTCATTGAAAATCCCCTCCCGAAACATTTAACATTTTTATATAAACCAGATCTTATAACGCTTAGGAAGAAATTGTCTACTAGTACAGTAATAGGATTTGCATAGAAAAAAAAAGGAAAGAATTACATGAATACTTATACAATATCAAAAGAGAACCATCTTAGAAGAATTGAAAAGATACGTGAGTTTCAAGAAAGAAATGACATGGGATCTATGATTTTTTTCAGCCCATTATCAATTTATTATTTAACTGGATACCATTTTATCCCGACTGAAAGACCTGTAGCGTTTGTTTTACCTCATCTAGATGAACCATGGTTTTTTGTCCCAAGATTAGAGCAAGAACATCTAATAGAGAAAATTCCTTGGGTCGGTAGAGAAATCTATTTTGAGTATCCTGATATGATTCACCCAGCAAAGCTATTTGTTAACAGCTTAAAAGAACACGGTATTTTTGACTCCAAAGTAGGTATGGAATCAACAACATTCTCTGCTTATTGGGGGTATAGAGGTCCTTTGATATCCGATCTGATTGCTAAAGATGCTTCGTATGAGATCCATTCGTCATTGATACCAGACATGAGAAAAATCAAGGATGAGGAAGAACTTAGATTGATTAAGATTTCTGCTAAGTATGGAGATTTAGCTCATCAACTTCTACAAAAATATACTGCTGAGGGTAAAAATGAGGTGGAAGTTTCACTTCAAGCTTGTATTGAGTCTTCAAAGCAGATGATGGATGATCTAGAAGGTTTCATCCCAAGAGGGTTACTCCCCGCTCATGCTGGTTACAGGGGTCAGATAGGAGAGTGGTCGGCAATACCACATTCTGTTATTGAGAAAACAATTTTCAAAAAGGGCGATATTCTAGTTACTGGAGCATCTGCTAATGTTTCAGGCTATCTTTCAGAATTGGAAAGAACTATGTTTATAGGTCCTCCTTCTGAAAAGCAAAGACGATACTTTGACGTTATGAAGAAAGCACAAGACGCTGCTTTAGATGCATTTAAACCTGGAATCCCTTGTAGTGAAGTGGATAAAGCTTCTGTAAATGTATTCAAAGAAGAAGGCTTGAAACATCTAACTCAACATCACACTGGACATGCAATAGGAATGGAAGGACATGAAGCTCCGTTTCTTGATCTAGGAGTCAATGAGATAATTCAACCAGGCATGGTCTTTACATGTGAACCAGGAATTTATGAATATAAGTTTGGAGGATTTCGTCATTCTGATACGGTAATCATTACAGAAGATGGTTCAGAGTTGATTACTCCATATCCGAGAGATCTAGATCCCTTAATAATCTAACATCATATTTTGAGAGATGTAGCGATCAAAAATATGGCTATTCTCTTACTTGTTTTTTGTTTTTGTTAAAATGTAAGTTTTATCGCGACCAACAAAGATAGTTTCTTCCGCTTGTGTTACAGGAGCTCTTGTACTTTCAATAAGAACAGGATATCCATATACTATATTTTGATTAATTAGTTCGTTCATAGTACCTTCCACTTCCTCAACAGAGAAGCCTTCGTTGAAAAGCCATCTGGGGGAAAAAGGCATTTCATGAAAATTGTTATTAATGTATTGATATCCTTCCCTTATTTCCTTTGGTAATATATCTAAGTTTGCTTCTCGAAATTGTCTAAATATAGTCATATCACGATGATCTTTAACCTTTCCCTTTCCATTAGTAACAAAAGGTTCAACTGCATATGCCCTTCCGGCTTTGAAAACCTGTGATTTGTCTCTCATTCTTTTTGGGACATTATAATTTGGAATTGACATCCCATCATGTAAAGAATATTGGGCTAATGAATGCCCACTAAGATTAACAATAGGTTTGAATCCTTCTTTGTTAATTGTTTTTTCGACAATCTCACCTACTTCATACACTGTAGTACCGGACTTGATAATTGCTAGAGCCTTATCCAATGCCTTTCTAACCAATTGTTTCATTTGTTCCCATCTATCGTCGAAAACAATGGTTCTTGCAGCATCTGTAATGTATCCGTCGACCTGTACTCCAGCATCAATTTTAACAATAGATTTTTCTGGAATAGTCAAATCATCGAAAATTACTGGTGAATAATGAGCTGCAATTTCATTAATTGAAATATTAACAGGAAAAGCTGGTTGTGCGGAATTTTTACGGATCAAATTTTCAACTTTGTCCGCAATGTCCACCAGCTTTACACCTGGTTTTGTAATTGATAAAGCGTACTCTAATACTTGAGCTAGTATTTGACCTGATTTTTCATATTGTAAGAGTTGCTCTTTCATCAATATACTCAGTCTCTATTTGGTTGATTTGCAGTTTTTCATATATTATTTTCGTTGTTACAGTTTTTTTGTTTTCATCCTCGCAAAAGTGGAATTGAGCATTTTACCTAGTTCAGTTGCTAGTATGGTTGACTTTGTATTTCCTCTTTGACCATTAGATTCGAACAATCCAAAATCTCTGAATTTTGTTAGATTCCACTTAATCATTGAAAAAGTGAGATCTAATTTATTCGATAAAATCTCTGCTAATTTATTCAATGAAAGAGATTCCTTTTTTAACTGTTTTATGGCTTCAGTGAAAATTAATTGTTGCTTATCTTTCATTAAGCCAATAAAAAGAAACAAGCTTTGTTTCAAAATCTCATCCATTAAGAGCAAGTCATTTTCAAGCTCTGAAATCCTCTTTCGCGCAAAGATGATCCCTTCTTCTGTATTTTCGATGCTTTCCAGCTGTAATTTGGAAATTATTGCTGGCTTTAACAAAACGTTCACCTATTGTCACCTTTACACCTCTGCTGTTGAGTATGTCCTTTAGTTCCTAGACCTTTTTATATGTTTCTAACTTTATTTCTAACTTTATCTAGCGTTAAAGTTTCATTTGAGCCAAACAGATTTTGTGACAACAGAATAACATGTTCGACACTTACACAGATTTTATAAGTGAAAAATTACATTAAACAAATTGAGTATAGTGTGGGGATAAAAATGACAAGTGAAAAAAGCATTTTTCTACAGCCTTGCCTACCTGATGATTTCTATGGCTCACGAGAAATAGTTAACAATTTCACGGAGCAAATCGGCAAAATCAAACAGCAAGAAGAAAATATTCGTTCATTTTTGATTATTGGTGATGAAGGAACTGGTAAAAGTTCATTATTATCAAAATTATCCGCATCAATTTCTGGTAGAAATGATTTAATACATGTTGTAAAGTTGACCCCTGAAGAAGATGAACTCCTAAGTTTTTTCAAGATGTGGAAGAATAAGATTGATGAATTGTCACCTGATTGGCGTTCACTATTAGAAAAAGTAGGAAAAAAGAGACTAGGTGATGATCTTCCTCAATTAAATCAATCATTGAAAATTCCTTCTGAAAAATCCTACACAGATCACTATGTTGACTTGTTTTTTGATAGTCTTGATAAGTTAAACATAAAATTACAAGAAACAAACACGTTTCTTTATTTCTTCTTCGATAATCTACAGCTGTTTAAGTTGTTGGATTTGCAGGAATTCTATCCAATATTCTCAAGAATTGTAAAAGGTGTTAACGAACGAAAATACAATTTTGTTATTGTTACAACATTTAATGAAAAATATCTTTATGATTTTGATTACGAGAAGAATTTGACTGAAGGTGCAAATATTATGAAAATTGCACCGTTAACTGCTTCAGAAGCAGAAATATACATTAGAAGAAAGGCTCCAACGTTAATTAATAAGGGGATATTAGAACTAATTACTAATAGTCATCGCACTTTCTTCGACTTGAATTTAGGTGTCGCTTTCATATCATCCGATTTACAAATTGAGGATTTTGTTGAGAGGAATATACCATCATATTTTGAGTTATCAGATGCTGAAGAAGCAGCAATTATAGAAATGACTTCATATAATGAAAATGTATTCCTCATTGAACAATTATCTGTTTACATGTCTCATGATACGCTAAAGAGTTTAGAAGCAAGGGGTATTTTATGGCTTGGCTCACAATATGCTATGTTAACTCAAGATTCGTTATTGACAGCAATGAAATTTAGGTTAACCTTATTCGGACCTTTACCAACGTTAATGGTACAATTGGATTCAATTTTAAACGATCTTAATAATCATATTGCGCCAGCTGATAAAGTTATAGAAATAGTTGAAAGCCTTACTCTAAAGATTAGGGATAGGTTAGCCGATTTTGCTATTGCCGCAAAACTGAATAAAATTACTAAGATAAGTATAGAAAAGGAAATGTATCAACGAGCATACGATTTTGCAATTATAAACGCCCATCAATTTGAGCAGATAAATGAGTTAGAACAAGCTGGTGGAGTTTGCGAATCAATAGCAAGAGAATTTGAAGAAAAAAACTATTACTTTGCTGCAAAACTCTATGTGAAATCTGCAAATTATTATAATGCAGTCGAAGAAGATTTGAAAGCAAAAAGATCTTACTCAAGAGCTTCTGATCAATTTGAAAAAATGGCAATGAGTCTTCCTGTTGAGAAGAATGAATATGCTGTGAGAGGATATTTGAAATGGAGTTTAGATTGCTATAAAAATATGGGTGATATGGAGAATTTTGAAAGGATACGTAAGAAAGCTACTGGTTTATTCGATCCTGAAAGTATCCATTATAATTATTTCAAAACAATGATATTTAAGCAAGAAGCAGTTATTATTGAACCAACTGTAGAACCAAAAAAGGAAGAAATAAAAGAAATTTCTTTGGAGAATATTGAAAAGGAATTAGAATTTTAGGTGAAAAAAAATGTCTGAAAGAGTATCTAAAGATCTTGATAAAATTAAAAAAGAAATAGAAAATTTAGAAGGTCAAGCAACCAATTTCAAAGAATCATTGGAAAATCTGCTTGAATTACAGAAATATTATCAAACAATGGCAACATTGATACAAAACAAGTTCATATCTTTAAATGAAAATATTCGAACCTTAATCGATGATAATAAGACTAATCTTGAGAATAGTATTAAAGCTGGATCGGAAAAAAATCAAACCTTAGTAAATGAGTGGACAGAAACTCAATCAAGTACAGTATGCGGTAAACTTGAAGATACGACAAAAATGCTAGTTTCTTTACAAGAAACAGTTCTTTCTGCATTAGAAAAAGGAAAAACTGAGTTTGACAAATATTCTGTTAGCTTTGAAGAGAAAATTTCTACGATTTTAAGTTCTCATGAGCAAGATATTGATAGATTATCCAATAGCCAAGTAAACACATTTAGAAAGGCAATTACAACTGTTAAGGAAGATGTTTCAGAAATAAAACAAAATTCTATTGCAACATTTGAGAAAAATGCTGAGGATATGAAGAATCAGCTCGAATCTAATATCAATATAACTGAGAACATAATGAAAGAGTCTATTGAACATCTTCGCTCTGAATATGGTGATAAACTTA
>BPTK01000150.1 GCA_023705905.1 Candidatus Heimdallarchaeota archaeon | reverse complement strand
ATCGTTTCACGTGACTGGAGTTCAGACGTGTGCTCTTCCGATCTCTTGAGGAACTTTAGTATAGCCTATTCCAAACCCTCTTCTTCCACGAATGATGTCTTGCATAAAAAATACCAAACAAGCTATTTTCGATCTTGAAGATAATGTTAAAGAACCAAGAAAGAAGATTGAAAAAGAAGAATTGGAAGATTTAGAAACTTTCATTCGTTCTTTGAATGTCTCTGGAATAGGCTATACTAAAGTTCCTCAAGAATATATTTTCAAAAACAAAGCTATTGCTTTTGAGAATGCTATTGTTCTTACTATGAATATGGATAACAAAAAAGTTAGTGTTGCTCCTAGTACAAAAACCAGTCAAACTATTTGGCAAACCTACGATAATTTAGGAAAAGCAGCAAACAAAATAGCTCGATACTTAAGAACGAAAGGTTTCAATTCACATGCTTCTCATCCTCTAGGAGGAATCGCTCTCTATCCTCGTTTAGCTGAAAAAGCTGGGATAGGTGGATTTGGAAAATCAGGTTTACTTATTACTCCAATCAATGGTGGAACACTAAGATTAGCTGCTGTTTATACAGATATAGATAATCTACCACTCAATGAAGGAAACGATCATGGGTGGATTATGGAATACTGTAAAACTTGTATGAGATGTTTCAAAGAATGCCCTCCAGGAGCAATATTCGAGAAACCTATAGTACATGATAATGGTCGCGAAACTCATATTGATAATGAGAAATGTTTTCCTTACTTTGCAGACAATTATGGATGTACAGTTTGTATCAAAGTTTGTCCCTTCAATTACACTGACTATGAAACGATAAAGGAAGGATTTGAGAAACGACAAAAAACACGATAACATTTAATTATCTAAAACTCAGTCTCAAACTAAAAGGGTGCATATTTTGACTTTAATGGACAAATTTCAGAATTTTATAATGATGAAACTCATGGGTGGTCTTTTTGATAGAGAGAACAGTTTGTCAGAGAAGGAAGATTTTGTAAAATTCACTAAAGATTCTCCTACAAGATATGATATTATGATAGAAGGCACCAAGTATGGTGAAAGATCTGGATTCGGTCCTAAAGTTGCTCCACTTATGCTTTCTGTTATTAGAAATCAGAACAAAGTCATTAAATCTTTGAAGAATAATCCAGAGAATCCAAGAACTAATATTACTGATGATGAATTAGCAGAGTTAGTGAAATTAGCTAATAAAAAAGGTGCTGGCATAATTGGTTATGCTCAAATTCCAGAACGCCTTGTTTTTCAAGATAAAGCTGTTCTAAGTACACATGCTATTGTTCTAGGATTTGAGATGGACAAAGAAAAGATAGATACAGCTCCGAGTATTAAATGTCTACATGAAGTGCTGAGAACATATGATGACTTGGGAAAAGTTTCAAACAAAATTGCAGCATTTCTAAGAAAGAAAGGCTTCGCAGCTCATGCCGGGCACCCCCTGATGGGAGCAGCGTTATATCCACCTATGGCTCAATTAGCAGGAATAGCTTTCCTAGGTTATTCGGGAATAACGATTTCACCAGAATATGGTCCAAGATTTAGATTAACAGCTGTTTATACAAGTATAGAAAATCTGCCAAAAGCTGATGAAGATGCACATGCATGGGTAAGAGAGTATTGTAAACAATGTAGAAAGTGCATCAAAGAATGTCCTGGTGGAGCAATATTAGATGAACCCATAATCCATGAAAGTGGGCAAATAACCCATGTTGAAAATACTAAATGTATGCCTCATTTCATTAATGAATATGGCTGTAGTATCTGCATTAAAGTATGTCCGTTTAATAATGTAGATTATTATAAATTAAAAGAGAATTTCTTGAAAAAATGAATGATTATCAAATAGAGCTTTTCTCTTCTTTTAATCTAATCGTTGAAAAATAATCTTTATAATAAGTCCTTTTTCTAGACAAGCATGAATAATAATCTTTTACGGATTAACTTAACAGAAGGAACAGTAACTAAAGAAAAAATACCTGATTCCGTTGTTTTTCAATACATGGGTGGAACAGGATATTTGAGCTATTTCTTATACAAGGAATTAGAAGCTCAGATTGATCCTCTATCTTCAGATAATAAAATTATCCTTGCACCAGGACCCATCCAAGGCACTCGAATACCAATCTCTGGAAGATATTCTGTTGGAACCAAAAGCCCGTTAACCGGTTTCTTCATTGACGCTAACGCTGGAGGATTTTTCGGTTCCGAAATAAGAATGGCTGGTTATGATTTAATTATTATTGAAGGAAAATCAGAAAATCCATGCTACTTATCCATAAAAGATGATAAAGTTGAGATTAAAGATGCCCAACAGCTGTGGGGTCAAAGAGTTCATGAAACTGATGAATTAATAAAAACCAGCGAAAATGAACCTAAGATGCGGGTCTTAGCTATTGGACCAGCTGGAGAAAATCTTGTAAAAATCTCTTGTACAACTTCTGATAGATTTCGAAATGCAGGAAGAGGGGGAATTGGAGCTGTTTTTGGCTCAAAGAACCTTAAAGCTGTAGCTATCAAAGGCTCCAATAGACCAACAAACGGGAACCCTGATAAGATTGATGAAATGAGAAAGGAACTTAATAAGAGAGCTAAAACTGCAAAAGATGATGGACACATGCTCCACAAACATGGCACTAGTTGGTTAGTGAATATTGCTAATCATAACACACAATTTCCTACACGTAACTTCCAATCTGGTGAATTTGAAGATCATGAAAAGATAACTCATGAAGTTCTAGATAAACTCTATAAAAGATTTAGAAGACCATGTTTCCAATGTCCTATAGCTTGTTCTGAAACATTAGATGCTTCAGATTTTGAATGGACCGATGAAAAGGAAATCGCAAAACCGGAATATGAAACACTAGGTATGATGGGTGGCAATTTAGGAATAAGTGATATCGAAACAATTATCCACTTGAATTTCCTGTGTAATCAACTTGGTCTAGATACTATAAGTACTGGAAGTTCAATTGCAATGACAATGGAAGCAGTTGGGAAAGGTCTACTTACAGGTGAAGAATTCAAGAATTTACGTTTCGGTAACAAAGAAGCTATCTTTGATTTAGTTTATAAAATTGCTAGTCGAGAAGGAATTGGTGATATTTTAGCTGATGGTATCATATTCGCTTCTAAAAAATGGGGTATAGAAGACCTAGCAATTCATTCTAAAGGCCTACCATTTGCTGCCTGGGACCCGCGAGGAAAACTTGGTCTTGGACTCAGCTATGCTTCTGCAGCTGTTGGAGCATCACACCTAAGAGGTTGGCCTACCACTAGAGAAATGCCTGATAAGAGTGCAGTAGAAGTTGTTGATTCGCTAGTTCATGAACAAGATGTGAAAACTATCAAAGACTCTTTAACAATCTGTCATTTTACTCATAGTATTAGTCCTCCATTGAAATTTGAAGGATGTCGTCGGATTGCAGAAGCTGTTTGGGACAAACCTGTAACTGATGAAGAATTAACTAATATTGCAAGAAGGATTTGGATTCTAAAAAGAATGTTTAACATCCGAGAATACGGGGATAAGAAACCCTTTGAATTTGATACTTTACCCAAGAGATTTATGACTGAACCCTTGCCATCAGGAAGAGCAAAAGGAAAGACTGCTTTTGTTAATGAGGAAGATTTCAAAAAATCCATGCTGTCTCTCTATGAAAAAAGAGGTTTAAATAATGAAGGTTATCCTACTGAAGAAGCATTAGAAAAACTAGGAATCAAATTCTAAAACTAACTTTCTTTTTTCTTTTTCCGACTAGGAATTTCATTACCTTTATCAGTGATTCTGTAAATATGTTATTGATGCGAAAAGAGCTTGATGCTGAACACCAAAAATTCTTATCCTTACCTCCAAAAAGAAAGATTGAATTTGTTCAAGAGATGCTTGACTCAATTATCGTTTCAATGTCTCAAAAACAGATTAATGTAGAGCAGTTTGTGGAAAAAATAGCCATATTCAAATTATTTCTATCAAGTCTCTATCGATTATCAGGAGTGCATAAGAAGGAGTATTTCGACTTTCTCACCTTTAGCATTAAATCTATGTGGGAAGCTGTTGAAAAATGCAGCTCACAATTTCTACTCTATCCTGCATTGTCTGCTTTTATCAATCTTTTTTCGAAACTTAAAGGACTAAACCCCTATTATACTCTTCATACTACTCTCGATGAAACTATTGAATTTGGTAAACTTCCTCCAAAAGATAAAATAGTAGAACTTTTGCAGAAAGAGAAACAGAACTTACAATTCCTCATTGACTACATGCAGCTAGACTCAATTTTACGACTTAATCTCGATGAAAAATCAAAACTTGACATTATCAAGTCAGCTACAAATTATGCTCAATTACTTGTACTTACTCTTTATAATTTTCTTGTGACAATACCGGTCATACCAAGTGAAGAATTTATCTCTTGGAGTAAATTGTTTGAAGAAGCAATAGAAAAAGCTCTGTTAGGTCATACTCATTTAGCAGACATAGATGAGTCTGTTATTGGATTATTTCGCACAAGTTGCTCTGAATCATCACTTTACTCTCTAAAAGCTCAACTTTACCTTCTTAATGTTAAATACCTGAACGAAACTGTAGAAAACTATCTTAACATGGCAAATGTAGAAAATAGTCACTCCCTCCAGGTTATAGAACAATATATGGAGAGCCCTCAATTTTCTACAAAGGTACAAAGCTATTATTTTCAGCAGAAAACTTTACTCCTTGAAACTCAGTTCTACCAGATTCTAAATCGTTTAGTTAAAACACAGTACAAGAATTCGGTTTTTATTGGGGATAGAAAAGATGACAAATCTGAACTAACTCGATCTTCTATTAAACATGAGGTTCATGAAATTCTTCGAGAAATTGAAGAATATCTAAAGATTCTGTTGAATCTGTCTAGAAAACAAGATATAGGTATCATCTATAATATGATTAACATCTACACGAAAATCGCTTTTGGAGCATATGTTTACGGTTTAGCCTCCAATCTTCAAACTATGGAGGAAATCATCAAGACAAGCAATATAGATGTGGGTGACCCTGAGCTATCCTTGCTCTTGGGTGAATATTGGTTATGCAGATGGGCAGAAAGTCAAGTTGATGATCATCTTGACATAGCTATTGGTTATTTTGAGAGAGCAGCTGAAGTGTATCAATTGCTCTACAATAACAGATATGTTCCCATTTATTGCAATTCCTTATTAGCTCTCATACAGGTTTACAAATCCAAAATTCCTAGATCTGAAGTTTATCTTATGAAGGCAGATGATGGATTTAATGATGCTAAATCCTTACAAATATTGAACACTTCTGAAATTTACTATTACGAGCAATTTAGGCAACAAATAGAAGAGTGTTTGAACGGTCTAGAACCAGAAAAGCCACTTAGGTTTGATCGACCTTTTAATGTTCTAGATTTTAATACTTGGTCAAGAGAAAACAATGACTGGAGAAAGATTATTACAAATTTACCGGAACCCTTTCCTTTCAATCTTGAACAACTGAAAATATTAGAGTTTGAGTTTCTACCCCCAAATTTCAAGAAAGAAGACTGATTATTAGCACCATTTATGATTTGATTTTCTGTAACTGTGTAGTTACGTCTATCTTTCTTAGAGTATCATCGCTGGGTAGCTCACTCTGAGGGGGTAAATCACATACCCTCCTACCCCGCCCACCGTACGTATAGGTACAGCTTGCGGATCGCTTTTGAGTAAAATGTTGTAGGCTGCATTAACATCAGCATTGATCAGTTGTCCTTGAGCGGAACGATAAAGACCTCTGTGTACTCGTTTCCCCTTATATGAGGTGTGCTTTTCTACAGACTCATTATCCAAGAAACTGCATTTGGAGGTGTAGCTCTCATCTACCAACTCCACTGTTATCCCCTCTTCTGCTGCTTTATATTCCAGTAGCTTGATCAAGTGGTGGAAGGGTACCATGACAAAGAGTTGGGTGGTCTTCTTGCGTAACCTTATCCGTTGCTTCCAGAGGGGATTATAGCCAATATAGATGGTGTGAAACTCCCGCTCTTTCCACAAGTTGACCAAGAAGCGACTGAGCTGGTGGAAGCACTCTTTCAACTTCCTCCTCCAGGTTTCTTTAAGGCGATAATAGGTTTGACCATACACTAATTTGTTCCGTTGTTTCAATTGTTGATACTGTTGTTGTGCATACTGCTCTTGTAAGATCTTTACTCTTTTCAGATAATATTGGGTGAGACTTTTCACCCCCTTCCCCTCGTCCTTGACAATAATTGGACGATTGCCGATATTGTCCACAAAGGTCACGAGGTTGGTTAGCCCCAGATCGAGTGCACCTTTCCTTTTTTGTTTCTTTTGCACAGTTCTGGGAAGATGTTTTAGATAAATAATCTCTACTGTATAGCCTACCCCTCGGGGAACAATTCTCACTTCTCTCACTTTGTCAAGGGAGGTTAATCTTGTTCTCATTTTCCATCCTACCTTTTTAGGCAGTAATAACCACCCTTCTCTTATCCTTACTTGTTGATTGGTGATAATTGCCACCATTTCTCCTTTGGGTTGTTTGTATTTTGGAGGTTTGGGAGGACCAAGAAACTTTGTAGCTGAATGGCTAAACTCTTTTCTTGCCTTGTAAAATGCTTTCCAGTCTCTTAGTAAGAGTTTGAGTGTCTGTTGTGCTGTATGGACAGGAAGAATCTGGTAGCATTGCTCGTGTTTGAGGATCTTATCTAGCTCATAATAACTTAGATATGTCCACTTCCCCTTTTCTTGTTTGTAGAGGTAGTTTGCTCGATTATAGAGATTTTTTGCTTGGTGACAAAGGAGATGTAATGCCTGATGAGCACTTGTTTCCATCACTTCTGCACGTACTACCTCTGTCATCACTAGTTTGTAGTTTTTTCCCTATTAAAGCACCCCACTTTCCTCCGCCACCCTATTACTTTTTTTTAATTACAGAGTTACAGAGAATCATTTTATAATAGTCTTTGTAGATTATCAATTAGATGTCAAAGAAATATCGTGTATCAAATAAAAGAGGCATTCCATGGGCACTTTTAGGTATTATTTCCTTGGCTATTTATCTCTGGTTCACTTTTGATACTGGTGAATATAACGTCTATATTATAGTCATAACTGTTGCTCTTTTACTCATTTGGCTAGCAAATTATTTTAGAAAAAGAAATATTTCCAAGCAGTTTGATATCTACTCAAACAAATTAGTAGAGCATTTTGGTGAACGAACTGAACGTGAAGACTTCACTACTGAAGTAAGAGTTCTCAATGAAACTGAGGAAAAAGTTTGCGAATACTGTGGTGCTTCTCAAACCAATTCATCTACTAATTGTGAAAATTGTGGGAAAAATCTTTCCTAATCTTTAACTATCTCTCTTTTCTTACCGAACCTTGGGTTGAATGTCCAGATGTCGTTGAGTAAGAAATTAGATATAACTGAAACAATGAAGCCAATGGCAAAAGCAAGATACTCGTTCCACCCTATTATAACAGCGAATAGGTGGATAAGACTTAGATTAATAACTGCTCCAACTGCTCCTACTAATGCAAATTTGATGAATTGATGAATATTGTTGAATTCTGTATCTCTTTCTTGTTTCCTGTACGTCCAAATTTTATTGATAAAATAATTGTAGAACATTACAAAAACGATAGCTACTGCTCCTGCAATGATCACTTTGTGAATCTCAATGATCCAGAAACTTATCACTGGGTCATATTCAATTGTAGCATCCAAAATAAGTAATGATAGAAATGCGAAAAGTTCATTTAACCCCAAACCGCCTAAACTAACTAACAGAAATTTTACCGCTCGAGATCTCCTCTCTTCATCCAGAAATGATTTTTTTTCTATCGCAGTCTCTTCGCTTTTCATACCCTTAACTCACGTTTGATAGAGTAGATTGATTCTTAAATATATTGCAAGTTAGAATCAAAAATATGGTTAGAACAAATGTTTTTTAAGTATTCCAAAAGAAATTATTAACAGTGCGAAAAACGCGTGATTATATGACAATACATGTTCAATACATATCCCAAATTATTGTAAGGATGAAATTCGAAGGTCCTCTTAATGCAAAGATGGAAGAGGAATTAGAAAGATGCTTAAAAGAGCAAATAGATAATGCTAAGAAGCCATTATTCTATCTAATAGATGTTACATCTTATGAACCAAAAGATTCAGAAGAGGTAGCAAATAAAGTAGCAGATACATTACATGAGAAAGGGAAAATTATACAAAAAATTGCTTTTCTATTCACTAAAAAGAAGAAAATCAAGAATAAAGAATTGAAAGATCGAGTAGAGACTTTTAATAGTGATTGGGGTGCTCAATCATGGATAAGTGATCAAAGTAGACATAGTTTTCTAGACGAAATCACGCTAGATTCTCTAGCAGATCGATGAGATTTTCTTTCTTCTTTTACACCATTTTTGATAGTTTTTTGTTATTTCACTTTCTATAAATTTTTATTCAATCGAAACAGTAAAATATGCTTTATCTGAGGTATTTCAATGAATGATGAATACTGCTCTATCCCAGATTCTGTTAAAGAAAAACTAGAGAAACAACAATACAGAATAGCTGGACATCATTCAGCTGTTAAGACTTGTACTTGGTTAAAGCATTCATTAAAGGGAGAAGGAGTTTGCTACAAAAATCAGTTTTATGGTATCACATCCAATCAATGTTTACAGTGTACACCCGCAACAATCTGGTGTAATTTGAAATGTATTTTCTGTTGGAGAAGTGCTTCTTGGTA
>BPTK01000149.1 GCA_023705905.1 Candidatus Heimdallarchaeota archaeon | reverse complement strand
GTTCTTTATTGTTTAATGCTAACCTTGGAATACCTTTCTTGTCTCTAATTAAGCTGATCTTACGCATACCAAAATAGCTTTCAACTTCATCAAATACTATGTTTCCTCTTTTAAGAACAAAAGAGATATCATACAGATGAGGAGAATCAGGACACCATAATTTTTGTCTTGGTATTTTGAGTTTAATAGCTTCTTGATATTTTCCATCATAAGAGACAATTTCTTTTTTGTTGCTTTTAATTGAAATAGAGATTTTATCGTTATTTAGGATGTTAACGCCTGATAATGAAATACTAAGAGTTTTTTTATCAATATCCGGAAACATTCTAATGTCATCGAATCTAGTTTTATTAACGGATTCTATCCACACAGTTTGCCAAATTCCAGAAACTGAAGTATAAAATGCGGTATTTGGTGTGAGTGTTTGTTTTCCTCTTTCATGCATTCCCCAATTCGTTGGGTCATAAACAGCTAACATCAACTCATTAGGTTGTCCTTTATTCAAAAAATGAGATATTTCAAAAGAAAAAGGATTGTAACCTCCAGTATGAAAACCAACTAGGTTTCCATTGACCCACACTTCTGTTTCCCAATCGACAGCTCCAAAATGCAACAATAAATCTTTTCCTTCCCATGATTCAGGAATAGTAAAATAACGACGATACCAGAGTCTTTGATTTCTTCTAAGTTTCTTCTTAACTCCAGATAAAGCTGATTCTAAGGGAAAAGGAACAAGAATCTTTCCATCAAATAAACTTACTTTATTTACCTTTTTTTGCTTGATTGCGTAATCCCAGAGACCATTAAGATTTATCCAATTTTCCCTTACATACTGAGGTCTAGGATATTCAGGTAAAGGGCTTTCAGGATTTATCTTTTCGGCCCATTTAGTCATTATTTGACCTTTAATGGGTTGCCAAGATTCTTTTTTGTTTTCTGTCACAACTATCACTTGAGGTAAACAAAAACTAGAAAAAACATGAATTATTAAAGTTATTCAAGATACAATATTTCTTTTTTCTTACAGCTTTAACCATTTAGCTTAACGTTAGAACAAGACAATTAAATAGAAAAACATCAAAATTAAAGTCTAAAATCTTCATGTAAGTCAGTTTAACAACAGGATTTTAAAATTGTTTTTTAAAGCCCATTTTATGGTTAATTTGTGAATTACATGATAAAAAACAAGAGAAATATTCAAGAAACTAATCATAAACTACTGTCCTTCTGGTCACTCGATGGTCACTTTTTCTCATTATTTTCTTATATTGTGACCAATCAAAATCATATTAGAAGAAAAAGGTGATATTAAATGAGTAAAGATAAAACACAAGATGAACTAGTTGAAGTAAATGTCAATGTATCAAAAAAGCCTAAATTTGTTTCGCTTCTCGGAAATTGGAATTTTTCTGCGTTATTCTTAGGTGGATTCATAAATAATGTAGGATCATATTTTACTAGTATAGCAATTATTTTCCTTGCTTTATCGTTTACCTCCCATTTACCAGAAAATGAAGCTACTCAAGCTGTTGCTTTAATGACAACATTCACAATAGCTCCCATGCTACTTTTGGGACCAATAGCTGGAGTTCTTAGTGACAAGTTTGATAGAAAGAAAATAATGGTATTTGGAGATTTCTTAGGAGCAGTATCTGCTTTTGGACTTATTTTTGCTACACAAATCTGGCATCTATACATTTTTGCGTTAGTAAATTCGTCTATAAGACAGTTCTTCTTTCCTGCAAAAACAGCATCAATACCTAGAATAGTAAAACAGGAACAATTGCTTTCAGCAAATGGTTTTATTCAAACCTCAAGCAATGTAGCAAGATTAATCGGCCCTCTATTAGCTGGATTTCTTACTGCAATATTTGGTTTTCAAATAGCTTTTATTATAGATGGGATTTCTTACCTCATTTCAACTGGATTAATTATTTCAATTAGAAAAGATTTGAAACCACCAAAACAAGAAGAAAGAGTCTCTATGAGAAGCATGATGGTTGGCCTAAAAGATGGTTTCAAGTTATCTTTTAGTGATAGAATAATTAGTTTCGTTGTAATTCTATTCGCATTTGTTATACTCTTAATCGGAATGATTGATCCATTACTTGTTCCTTTCATGAGTTTTGAATTTCTTATGACTGAACAGGATTTTGGTATGATCATGAGTTTTTCAGCTATAAGTGGCATTATTACAGCTGTTATCCTTTCCATTAAAGGTAAGCTCAAAAATAAACTCACATTTATGACAATTACAGTAATGATTGCTAGTCTGTGTCTAGCATTCATGGCAGGTGCACCATATTTACCGGGAAGAGAAGTGTGGCTCTATGTTGGATTTGCCCTAGTAGGTATGATCAATGTAGGATTCAACATACCATTTTCAACATTACTACAAACAATTGTTAGAAATGAGCATCTAGGAAAAGTAAGTGGAGTAATTGATTTTATAATTAATTCCGCATCCCTAATAGCTGCTTTACTAGCTGTTACTCTTGCAGGTTTGATACCTACAGCGATTATCTTTGGCATAATATCAGCATTAATACTTATTGCAGGAATTATAGGATATATAGTAATTAGAGCATTGAAACTTGAAGATGAAGCACATGAAAGAGAAGCATCAATGAAAATAGAAAGAGAACAAGAAGAACTAAAGGAGAAGATGGGAGAACAAGTTGAGTTTGCTGATAAGATGCAACTAACAGTTGATCAAATCAAAGCAGATGAAATAAGGTCTTCTCTACCAACTTTAGATTAATATCACCAATATTTTTCTTCTTCCTCTTTCTTTTCCCCCTATTTAGCGCAAATCAATTACAACATGCCTTTTATTTTACAAGACCCACATCCAGGACAGAATTTGTATTTCTTTGTAAAACTTTTTCCGCAAGTAGGGCAATAAGCAACTGCAAATTCATCAATTTGGACAGCTTCTTTTGGAGCTGAAGATTTAGCTGTGGTAAAGGTACTGGGGATAGAATCTGTATTATTAGAAAGTATCATTCCTATGGCTTCTTGCATTTCCTTAATCCTTTTTCTCTTAAATATGAAAGAAACTACTTGACTTAGAATTAAAAGGAAACCAATTACAGAAAAGAAAATAAAGTCAGTCCAACTCAATTTTTCCGATATTGGAACAAAAACTGCAAAAACGATTCCTCCAGCAATTATTGGAAATACTATAAGGATGAATTTGATAATTTCAAGTCTAAGCACCTTATGAAATGGAAGAGAATTGGACACAGATGCATGGAGCCAAGTGCACTTATTTATATTGTGTTGAATTATCTGGTAGGAAAATATCATCAATATTTTTAGAATAATCAATGAAATTCGAGAAATACTATTTTCTCTTAAAGAATTTTACTACTTGGCGAATAGATAGTATTAACCCTATTGAAGCAAAGAATATGAAATCTGGCCAATTATTGAGTTCGTAAACAACAATAAAATAAAGATAGATAAGTATCCCTGAAGAGAAAATGATGAAAACTAGAATGAGTTTGACATATTCAAAAACATAACTCCGCCTAGGAAGGGAACCTACACTCATGAAAATAACATTACTGAGACATTTATAATGCTATGCTGTTAACTTCAGAAGAAAATAATAAAAAAAGTAAGAAATAAGAAGAAAAAGAAAATCTCTTATCCTTCATAAGGTTCAAAATCGTCTTTTGTAGCTCCACACTCAGGGCAAACCCAGTCCTCAGGTACATCTTCCCAGGCAGTTCCAGGTTCAACGCCTTCTTCAGGGTCTCCTATCGCAGGATCATATATCCAACCGCACAAAGTGCATATCCATTTTCCACTCATTATAATTCCTCTATAGTTTTTAGTTATTATCTTTTTGACATGTATTTATGTTTTACCTATTTACTTAAAATTCGAGAATTCTGATCAGTTCCATTAATTATCTTCAGATTTGATTTCATCTATTTTGTCTTTAAATTCTGTTTCTACTTCTTCAACTGCTTTCTCTAATTCTTCCATCATACTGTCTTGTACCGGTTTTTCAGATGATTCTTTGTCTATAGAAGTATCTTCTGATTTTTCTGAAACATCAATGTCTTGTTCTTCGTCTTCTTTCATATTTTCAGAAATCTCTGTACTTGCTGAGGGAACTTCTTTAGGTTTTAGCTTTTCTTCCTCTTGAATCGGTTTTTCTTCCTCTTGAATCGGTTTTTCTTCCTCTTGAATCAGTTTTTCTTCCTCTTGAATCAGTTTTTCTTCAGTTTCTGGTTTCTTTTCCTTTATTGTAATCTTCTTCTTCTTCTCTTCTTGTTGACTCTTAGTTCTTGTTTTCTCAAGAAAGTATATGTTTGTGATAGAATCAAGTTTTTCAATTTGTGATTTCCCAAAATTCAAAGGTTCTAAACTTGGTAAAACTTTCTTTATCTCTTCAGCGTATCTTTCAAATTGAATTTTCAGATTATATGTTATTCTATCTGTAATAATAATTAGTAAGTAGGGGTCAAAGTGTTTTATTAGGAGTTCTTTGTCTTCTTCCTTCAATTCTTCAAATACGATATCTTCGTCAAACACCAATGAAGAAAACATATTAATTGCTGCAACTAAAGAGGGTACAATTGATGCAGAATTATCTTGTTCATATTTGGTAGCATACCGATATTTTATTACCCCTGAATCCTTCTCCACTAACGCTACGCATTGCAGTTTAGAGTCAACTTTCTTAGGTGATTTAACAAACTTAAACCCTTCATATTTCTGCAAAATTTCTGAAATCTTATCTGTTTCTAGAATCCCTCTATCCATTAAAGTTTTGACATCTTCCTCTTCATCAGATTTATCACTTTCAACCTCACGGAGTAGTACTTTTATGTCTTGCTGAAGAGACCGATATCTAAATCGTTCTGCGAGTTCTAAAGCTACTAACAGATCCTCAACAGCTTTGGTTCTTTTGCCTACTTGTGAAAGAAGTCTTCCTTTCAAGATATGTAAATCACACATCAATCGAGGTAGAAATTGTTCTTCTGACAAGAAAGTCAAATTATTGATGTAATTTAAAACAGAAGAGTAATAAGATAGTTCTTTAGTTTCATTAAACCTTTCTAGATAAAGTTTGGCTAACTGAAATTGAGACTTGATCATAAATTCGATATTTTGTAATTCCTCAGCTGCCTTATTTGCTAACTCAAAGGATTCTAAAGCTGCATCTAAGTTATTATTATCATGATCCAATCTTCCTTGAAAATAGAGAATATTCGGTTTCTTTCTTAATTCTCCTGTTTCTTCCAGTATCTTTTTACTGGTATCTAGGTATTCTTGAGCTTCCTTGTATTTCTGTCTCTTGATACAAATCCAAGAAGACAAAAGATAAGGTTCAATCAGATTAAATTTATGAAAAGTTTCAAGGTTGATTGCTTCCTCAAGCATTTTTTCAGCTTCTTCAAAATTATTCAACAATATGTGGAGCTCAGCAATATTAACCGCACTTATAGCTTGAGCATGAGGATTATTAGCACTTAGAATGTAGATTTGTTGTAAAAGTTTCACTGTTTTCTTGAAATTTCCTTTTGATAATTCAAGATTTGCAGAATTATTTAATAAACTAGCTCTATCTGCATCCAAACCCGTTTCTTCGGTTGGAAGAATAGCAGCTGATAACATTCGTTGAGCTTTCCGAAACTCTCCATTATTTATGAGGACAGTTGTAATAAGGTTTAACGCAACTGATTGGAAATAAGGGTCACTCTGATCAACTGCAGTGTTCAAGATTTTTCTTGCAATTTCATCTACTTTGCCAAAATTATGAACACGTAAGTAGGTTTGACAAGCAAGAGTTAAAATTAAAGAAGTGAATAATTTTCCTGTTAGTTCCTCAGGATATTTAGCTATTAATCCTTCTAATTCCTCGATTGTGGCAATGGCCATAGAATAGTTCTGCTCTCCATAGAGGAGAAGAAACTCCATGCTAGTTATTATGAAGGCGTTTCGAGGACTATCTAAAGCATTTGTGTATTTTTGTTGAAATCGCAATTTCAAACTAATAATTTTATTGATTTCGTCTAATCTAGAATAAGCATAAGCTCTATAAATATAATATTCTGTCCTTGTGTAAGTTTCAGTTAAGGTCAAAACTGATTTGAAATCCCTATTACAAATGGCAATATCTACTGAAAGATTTCTTAGATTGTCATCAATTTTATTGTTTAGAGCATAATCAATACATTGTTTTGATAAAAATTTGATATTTCCTTCCTTTTCTTCCTTCAATTTCTTAATGATATTAATAACTGAAGTACTTTTAAAGGCCGTTTCATGTCGTTTAGCAAAGGGAGTAAACATCTTTTTTCCTCCGATACCTACATTTTCTCAAATTTGAATTTGAATGTAATAAGGTAAACTAATCTAACTAACTGTTGAAGTTGTTCTTTAAACTTTTTATCTTGTTACTTTTACTTGAAAGATTAAATACGTTCTCCATTTTGGATAACAATATCATGCTCTTTGTCAGAAGTGTTCTTTTTTTTCAAAAATAGCTGCATTAGTATTGGAATCATAATCGCTACAGGATAACCAAGTGTTGCTATAGGAAATGTCCAAGCTAGTAGAGCAGTATAGATGTAAGACCCTATCCAAGTTCCAAGAGATCTTGACAATCTTCTACCTGCAGAAACTAATCCCGTTGAAGAACCCCTATATTTCGGAGGCATCCAACTATAGAAGAAAGAATTCCACGCAGGTCTAGACATATTAGCTGCTGAACTTCGAAGAACAAAGAATACTGATACAATAAGTAGTGTTGGTGCTAGTGCAATTCCCAAGGCTAATGCAGGTACTAAGAAATGTAAGATAGCTAGAACTCTTTCGTTACCTATCTTCTTACTTAAAGGTAATATTAGAAGACTCCCTAAAGCTATACCTAAATTTGAAATTGCCAAAATATATGCCCATTGAATATCAGTTGTATTTAGTTCATCAATTATGTATAAACGAATAAATGGTATAGCAATACCAGAGGTAAATCCAATAATCGCTTCACAAGCAAAGAAACCAATCAATTGAATGCCTATGGGTTTCTTACTCTTACTCTCGTATTGTTTCCAATCTTCACCAACTGCTAGTTCTTTTGCTTCATCCTTAGTTGTATCAGGAATTGGAAACTTGAAAGCAAGAAGCATTGTTATCAGCAAAAATATAGCAATCATTAGAATTAACAGCATATACCCGGACTTTAGTTGTAAATAGAAACTATTACTGAATTGGAAAAGGTTGTTTGGTTGATGAACAAAGCGTAGATAAACAGGCTGTTTTTGAGAGAATAAAGTGAGGAAAAAGCCACCGAGTAAAGGAGCAACAACACCAGCAATATTCCAGAAAAATGCCATAAGACTGAAAGATCTGGTTTTTTCACCTTTTGTAGGTGTAACATCAGCAAGAAGTGTAGTAAGAGAGATTTGTGCTAAAGATCCTGATACACCAAACAGAGAATATGCTGCAATCATCCATCCCTTTATTTCAGAAAAGCTAGAAAGATAAAACAAAAACATTGAGAGTGATGCCATACCTAGACCCACTATCATAGTGTACTTTCGCTTCTTTACATCAGTTATGTAGCCTAAACCAAAAATGACACCTGTTGCTAAATAACCTGAAACAGAAAATATCAATCCATAGTAGAAATTATCCCAATCTAAGAAAATAATAAACAAAGGTATAACGTATCGAATCATTCGGTTGCTTAAACCAATTAAGGTACGGAAAAAGATTATAGTCCCTATATTACTCCCCCGTATCTTATTTGGCATAGTATTTCAATTCTACAACGTGATGTGGTCAAAAAGCATAGAGAAACTATGATGTTAGTTTCTATTTCTTTGCTTTGCTCTCTAATTCCTCTATTAGCTCTACAAAAGGGGTACTATGAGTAGCAATATTTGTTCCCAAATCATAATATTCTGAGTTTTTGATTGCTTTTCCAACCCCTATTGTTATATCAGCTGCATGAGCTTTGTCTTTTTCAGCTCCTATTAATATGCATTTTGACTCTATCTTGTTTAGATCCTCATCAGTCAATCTGAATTTTCTCATAGTAAGTATGCTTTTTCTAGCTCGAGGAACGTTATAATTGTCAAAGTAACCAAAATATTTCTTCGCTTGATCCTTTTGAGTACGATCAAGATAAACATATTTGAGCCAAAGTTTAACTAAAGGTTTTAGTATCAAATACCAAACAGGACCAATTGCCATATAAGCAAATGGCCAAGCAAAATTAGGTATCTCTACCCTTCTGACAGGTCCTACTAAATAGCATCTTCTAGGTTTTATGAGATGCATACTTAATGCAACTAGAATGAAAGCTGCAGCCATACTTGAGGCTACTAGAAGATAATCTTCAAGTAACAGATGATCTATTGCATCAGCAATATCTTGTGCAAATCTTTTCTCATGTAACTCTGGTTTTTTGCTCAATTCAGCTGTGTGCTTCTCTCTTGTTTCTATTACATAGATACGATAATTTTCCTTCATCTCCATCAAGAAAGTATCCCATGCAGAAGGAAGACTACCGAAACCAGGAAGTAGAACTACTGTGTCTTTTACTTTTCCTTCTGGTTCGTAGTATAGAACCCGGATTTTATCCTTTCCCCCCTCACCAACTTGAATGTGTAATGTAGTTGCGAAGTTTTCAAATTCAGAACTCATAGATGTAGAAAAAAAAGGAGATTTTTAAATTTAACCTTTAAAATCTAGTTTTTCGAAAAAAGTTTAGTTTAACTGTTTCGTGATAATTATAACATGCTTTTTGTACATTTTTGGTGTTTAAATAGGGTAGTGTAGTGTAGGTTATGAGTTGAAGGATTGTAGCTATGCACCAATTCCCTGGTGATC
>BPTK01000148.1 GCA_023705905.1 Candidatus Heimdallarchaeota archaeon | reverse complement strand
TTTCCCCTAATATGGTTTCACCCTGTAAGAAACGTTCTGGAGGCCAAGTTATATCTGTTAATCTAATATACAAGTCATACGGGTGATTAAAGATAAATGTGAGTGTACCTGAGCCAAGGGTAAGAAGAAAACTTATTACAAGTAGACAAACAACTTGTTTTTGTGATAGTTTTAGAACCATTACAGATACTTAACAATATTGAAGTTAATACTTTTTTCTTTCAAACTAATTCAAAAATATAACCCATGGAAATTTTATCTCCAACCAATTTATTTTTATTTGATTTTTTTGAAGAAGAAATGTTGATATTAACATTTTGAGTTGTAAAAGGCTCATTTAGGGAATTCAATCAAGCGGAAAAGTGATTGAAATGTCAAAAATAATAGACAAAGATACTGGTAAAAGATTAAGAAGTCCAATCGGTGTAATTCTCGGTCATGTAGATTCAGGTAAAACTAGTTTACTTGATAAGGTTAGAGGAACTGCTGTTCAAGCTAGGGAAGCTGCAGGGATTACTCAACATGTTGGTGCATCATTTTTCCCATCAGAGACAATTCTTGATGTTTGTGGCCCCCTGATGGAATCTTCAAACATAAAACTAGATATACCTGGTGTTTTGATTGTTGATACTCCTGGCCACGCAGCATTTATGAATTTAAGAAAACGCGGAGCATCAGTTGCAGATATAGCTATCTTGGTAGTCGATGTTACAAGAGGTTTTCAAGCTCAGACTTATGAATCATTAGACATCCTCCGTGCTAGAAAAACTCCCTTTATTATTGCTGCAAATAAAATAGATAGAATTTCAAGTTGGAAATCAGTTCCAGGTGCATCTTTCGCACAAACATATAGTAAACAAAATCCAAAAGCTAAAGCGGATATGGATAATAGAATTTACGAAATAATGGGAGAATTATCCGAATTGAATATGGAAGGGGATAGATATGATAGAGTGAAAGATTTCAGAAAATCTATTGCCATTGTTCCAACAAGCGCAAAATCCGGTGAAGGTATCCCCGATCTCTTCTTGGTGTTGTCTGGCTTAACACAGCAATTTATGATGAATAAGCTTGAATACAGTGAAGGCCCTGGTATTGGAACTATCCTTGAAGTCAAAGAAGAGGAAGGTCTAGGAACTACTATCGATGTTATCCTATATGAGGGAATGATTAAGAAGAATGATCAAATCGTGGTTGGAGGTAGAGAAGAACCCTCCTTATTAAAAATTCGTGCACTTCTTGAACCCAAAGAACTTGATGAAATGAGAGATCCTAAAGACAAGTTCAAAGGTGTAGATATAATATATGCTTCTGCTGGTATAAAGATAGCAGCACCAGGTTTAGAAGATGCTTTGTCTGGAGCACCTATCCGTGTTGCACCTAAAGGCATGGAAGACGAAGTATTCAAAATGGTAGCTGATGAGATTGAAAGTTTCAGAATAGAAACTAAAACCGACGGCATCATCCTGAAAGTTGATACCCTAGGAAGTCTTGAAGCAATTGTTGACATGATTAAAGAAAAGAACATCCCTATACAGAAAGCAGATGTAGGAGATGTACATAAGAAAGATGTGATTGATGCTGCAATTGTAGGTGAGAAGACTCCCGAATATTCTGCTATATTATGTTTCAATGTTGACGTTCTACCAGGTGCTCAAGAAGAAGTAGAAGTAAATGACATCAAAATTTTTTCAAGTAATGTGATTTACAATCTTATTGATGATTATGAGAGATGGATGATTGATACAAGGGAATCTATCAAGGTTGATTCTTTGAAAGATTTAATGATGCCTGGAAAAATATCCATCCTCCCCCATCATACGTTTAGAGCTAGTAAACCTGCAATTGTTGGAATCGAAGTCTTAGGAGGACGAATTGCACCGCGACTTATGCTTATTAGGGAAGATAATAAGAGAGTAGGTAGAATACATCAACTCCAAGATCAACAAGAATCCGTTCAAGAAGTTAGGAAGGGAAAACAAGTTGCAATGTCTATACGCGGTCCTACTGTTGGAAGGCAAATAAAAGAAGGCGATATTCTCTATATTGATGTACCAGAAAAACATGTTGTTTTACTTATGAAAAGGTATCGTGATATGATTACAGCTGATGATATAACTATTCTCGAAGAATTAACTAAGATAAAAAGAGAACATGTGAGTAAACTTTGGGGATGAGTTAGTTTCTCCTACATTTTCTAGATAGAAAGGGGGAGAGCGTTTCAAGACTCAACCTAGACCAGCGTCTTGTAATGAAAAACAAGGTTCTTCATGGTGATGTAACTGCACAACATAAAGGATAAACAATCCAAATTGTGACAGTACCGATCTTTCGGAATCATCTCTTGCACTAGAGGGAACTCATTACCGAACCTATCAAAGCTAAGCAAAAGATAACTTCTCTACCTCTCCCATCGAATCTAAAGAAACGATGTATTCCCTAAGGAATACTTAAGCCATTGGCTTAAGGGTTTAAAGCACGTATAATGTCCTAGACTATGAAAGTTTCCAGTAAGTCTATCACAGAGGTTATTCTGCGTTTTAAACTTTCCAACGGGTTCTAAAACATATCTGATTAACCTCTTTGCAATTTTCCTCGCTCCGTTCAAGTCAGCATTAAGTTCATATTTGCACTGGTGGCAAATGAACCTTCCTTGGCTTGAGCGGGTAGTCTTTATTGAAAAACATCTGGAACATCTTTTCGAGGTGTTTCTTTCATCAACAGTTACAACGCGATAGTTTTCAAATCCATGTTGGTTAAGCTTGTGTTTCAGTTTCGTTATAACAGATTTTTTATTAATTTCTTACAACTTAGTGCAAAATACTCCTTAGCAAATTCTACTGCTACATCTTATTTTTATTCTCATAATTTAACTGGATTAGATTCTTGAAAGAAATAATGTTTCCCTCTATTTCTCATATTATTAATATATAGAACTCTTTTAGTTCTCAAATTAATGAAGACTTTTAGTTCTCAAATTAATGAAGAGGAAAAACAGGAAAAAAAGAGAATGGAAGCTCTACTCGAAATGATTTCTCTTTCGTTTATATAAAAGCAGAACAGGAAGAACAAAAATTGATAATAGAGAAAACCAAGAGCTATTGACAGATTTATCGATTCTTATATAGAGAACCTTTTCTACATACCAAAACTGTTCTAAGGCACTATAAAGCAAGAAAAAGGTTTTTAATTGTTTTTCAGTATCTAAATGTTTTGTAAAATTAATTACAATAGCAGCGGAAAAAATGTTTTCATAATGAATTTTTTCTGGATCTAGATTAAATGTAGGATGGAGATATGCCACTTCAAGGTCATTAATTTCTGTTATCCTTTGTTTTAATCCTAGAAGATCAGTTTCTAATAATTGACGAAAAGCTATATTAGGCACCCATTCTGTTCCATTGAATAGCCAAAGGGAAGCAGAGAGTCCATTCTGTTCTCTACAAACAAAAGTTTCAGAACCATTTTCAAAGAAAATATAATGACCTGTATTGATACTCAACACATCTATAACATTATACTTGAAACTTCCTTCAACAGCAATTTCGCTTAAATCTATAATTGGATAAGAAGCATTCTTAACATACCACCAAGTCTCAGTATCAGAAGAGATAGTAGAAAGAACGGTTGTTGAAGTACTAGGAGCATGGGTAAGCTCAGTAACTAGCAGAAAGTTAAGGGAACCAGGTAAAAACGAATTGTTTAACGAATAAAGATAGATCTCTGAAAGGTTTTCAATTGTTGATGCAAGTGTTTGCATATCTTGTTCTATTACTCCAATCAGTTGCTGGTTGAGTTCCCATTCTTGGGTAGTTTGATTGAAAATCATAATTTGTGCTAAGAGATTATCTCTTGTTTGATTGTTCAAAGTTAGATTAATTAGATTATAGACAGGATAATTGTGATTATTGGGATCAACTTCATCACTGACATTTGAACCTACCATTTGAGGAAACATCATCCCTAGCAGTAAAGCAAAAAAAACTAATCTATATTGTTTTTTTTTCAAAGTTTAACATCCTCCGTCTATACTGTTATTCAATTTTGTTTTCTACAAACAGTATATACTGCTTATACGGTGTTTATTTACATATTTAACCTTTATCTACCACTTAGTACTTATGTTAACTCCACCCACATTGGTGACAGTTAAATAAGAGGGGTTACAATGGGCACGTGACTAAACATGAACCCAAACAGTAACCCGATACTTATAAGGAAACGTGTAGTTAAAAAGGCTTTAAAAAGAACAGCTATCACCCATGTTGTCAGACAGTACATGGTCTCAAGAAAGTTCGTCTACACATGGCTTAGGCGTTACTATGAGAACCCTAATGGAACATGGTGGGAAGAACGCTCCCGCAGACCAAGGACGAGTAGGAGGAAGGTCACTCCTGCTATACGAGCGAAGATCATCAAGCTCAGGAGAGCTTACGGCTTGAACATAGGAGAACCGCCTTGGAGAAAGAAACCGTACAAGAAGAAGGCGAGAAAGAGGTTCTCCTTCAGGACTGATCTCAATTAATGTTTCATCAATTAAGTTTGTTATTAAGTCGTTTGAGTTAACCCCCTGATTTAAAGGATTAAAGTCATTCATTGCTGTCTCAAACAATCGCAAATCATTGATCGATGTTTGACCTGTGTGAAGTCCATCAAAAGACATATATGGTAAAGAATCTGCTACGCCCCAAATACCATCATAACCATCCAGATTTGACCAAGTTGCCTCATATATTCGAGGAATGAACAGTGGAAGGAAAGTAACCACCTTATCCATAATTAGTTGTTGTATCCATTCATACATAAGCTGCCTATAAGTTATACCTATCTCTCTATATTCTGATGTGTTAGTTGATTCAAGAGCATCACCAAGCAATATTTCTGTTTCATTTCCATATGGTAAATCTGGACTTGTTCCAAAAATATTCACTGCACCATTTTCACTAAACATAAATGATATGTCGGGATCCATCGAAGTATAGTTTAATTCAACAATTGCAATATCGTAATTTTTCTTATCAAAGACTACTTGTTCAAACAAATTTGGTTCAAGTACATCTACTTCAATTTTGATATTCCAGTAATCTTGTAGGTCAAAAACCTCCTCTATTGAATCAGCTATTCTATGAGCATATGTTTCCATAGTTGCACCAGAACTAACTTTATCAACAATTCTAATAATAGTGTAATCTTTTCCTGGAAGTAGGAAAAATGTTGTTGAAAAAGTAATAGAACCTAGTATAACGGCAAGAATCACCCCTCCGATTATTTTTTTCTTATTCTCTGCTAGATTCAGTTTAAATCAAGGAAAATATAGGTGTGTGGTTATAAAAAATAGACCACGAACAAAGGGTTTTGAAGGCTGTTCTATAACAAGAACAAAGTCTCCTCTCATTTTAAAAATGGAAACGTTTAATACTCTATTTCACTAATATTAAGCTGATGGGAAGAACAATTTTATGTGAATAATCATGTCAGGAGAATTAATTATAGAAAATTTGGAAAAAGTGTATAAAGGAGCAGTTGAGACTATTGCAGTAAGAGATTTCAACCTTTCCCTGAACAGTGGAGAGAGTGCAACTTTAGCTGGACCTAGTGGTTCAGGAAAGAGTACAATACTGCTCTGTATTGCTGGATTATTAGAACCTACCTTTGGGAAAATTATTAGTAAAGGGAAGCTTATCAATGCTTTTTCTGATGAAGAATTAGTTGATTACCGACGATATACGGTTGGAATAGTCTTCCAGAGTTATAACCTCATCGAATACTTTACCGTGTTTGAAAATATCGCTTTCCCACTTTGGATTGCACAAAAAAACAAGAAAGAGATAAAGGAACGAGTTGATCTTTTACTAGCTGAACTCGATATCAGTCGTTATGCTCAAACTTATCCCCGTTTCTTAAGTGGAGGAGAACAGCAACGTGTTGCAATAGGTATAGCCTTAGCTAATGATCCCCAAATAATTCTAGCTGATGAACCAACAGGGAATCTTGACCGTGAAACTGCGGATATAGTGATTGATTTGCTCTTTAAAGAAGCCCAAGAATATGATAAAATTCTTCTTTTAGCTACCCACGACGAGAAAATCATTGAAAAGTCAAAACAAGTCATATCTTTAGAAAAAAGAATAATCTGAACGTATAAACAAATTAAACTGCGGAATAAAAGAAATAAAGGGGAACAGAACATGTTTAAACTCGCAACCTTCAAAGGAAGGAAATGGTTTTTTTCTTATTCAACGCTTATCACAGTTATTTTTCTGGTAATATTCTTATTTGGTTCAATTTATGCAACAATTTATGCCGAGAACTACAAAGAAATTATGCTTGAAGCAGAAGATATTGGGGGATTTGGAAGACTTATAGATTTAAATTATGAAACAAGATTCAGTTATTTTTCGGAATCAGATGTTTCGACTGTTACTAATTTCATTTCAAATATTTCTTCAATTTCAGATGAATATCACTTTACTCCGTATATGTTTTTAAGTTTTGAAGAAAAAACAACTATAACATATATTGATGGCTGGGAAGAAACGGTTTATATTCCAAAGCAATTTAATTTCACAACAAGTGACAGAAATTTTAGTGCTCCTGTTTACCTTACATCCTTACCACTGTTGAATTGGATGTTTCCAGATAAGAACATTGAAAAGGAAGACATATTCTTTTCCAATACTTACAGCATTGAAAACAGTCTGGAAATTAATGATACTACTACTCTAAACAAAGATTCGTCCAATTTTAATTTCAAATTCAGTTCATCATATTCTGATAATTACAATATTTTACGCAAGAATATAGAAGGAGCTCTGATAGATTACAATAATATAGAAAGTCTGTATGATTTTTTTGAGGGTGAAAATGTTAAAGCAGAATTCTACATAGATATCAGTTCAACGTTTTTGGATGGTATAAATCCTTACCAAATTGATGATTATAGAAAGGAAATAGAAGAAATGGTTGAGGATGAAGCAGCTAGAGTAGGATTATCAATAAGTGAGAAATATGGAGGTACAAGATTTGTTTATAAAGACTTGATTTATGCAATCGCAGCTAATCTTATTGCCATAGAAGTGATTTTATTACCAAGTTTGTTAATTCTTGGGTTCATTTTGTGGATTTTAATGAAAGAGGGAAATGATATCCTGAAAAAAGAATTACACCTGTACTATACAAGAGGAGCTAAAAAGGAGCAATTTGTCAGGCATTATTCAGTAATTCATATGATCAATGATTCAGTTGTTTTAATCTTCTTAAGTGGTATTGGAGAGTTAATTACACAGATTAGTTCTCAAAACTCTTCTTTTTTGTTATCATTTGTAGGTGGATTAATGTTATTGATACCTATTGAAATCATAAAAATAGTCACATTAAATCGTTTCACAAAAGAACAATTTGATTTATTCCAAAATGAGTATAAGAAGAAAGAAAAGAAAGGAAAAGAACAGAAAGAACAATCACTAAAAAGCATTCTACTCCTAAGTTTTCTAGGGGTATTATTCCTTGTTTATTCTTTTATTCTACCTTATGTCAACCCCAATTTCTTTTCTTCACTTATCTTAATTTCACGAATCGCAGCAGGAGTAATTTTTTTCATTGTTGTTACTTTATTCTCTATTAGAATCAATCTTACTACAAGTCTAAATATAATTAATAAGACATTATCAAAAACAAAGGAAATTAAGCTATTTCTGCAAAAGATGATTATTTCAAAACGAAAAAGCATTAAACTATTTATCTTGATTAATTTTTGGTTGATAATAATCACAAGTTTTGCTTTAAACTCGGTGTGTTTATATCAAGAATCGGGAAACAAATATGCTCAAAATTATTCTGATGTAAGTTTTCTTGTGAGTCATCGTTCTTTTGTGAACACTTCAGAGGTAAATTATATCTTATCAGATGAAGATGTCGAATCATATGTACAAGAAGTAGAACTGACCACTCAAGAGAGTATTGAAATGAGTGAAGGTTATCATGGGGAAGAAGAGATATGGAGAGATGCAATCTTTTTCGTTTCAATTAGGAACATTACAGCTACATGTCCTGATGTTTTTAATTTAGAGAACTCAAAAGGAAAGGATTTCAATTTTCAAGAAATGCTTCAAAATAATCGTTCCATTTTAGCATCTAGAGACTTAAAAGAAGGAAGGAATTATGCATTAGGTGATAATATAAGTCTTGCAATAAGACCAAATGAATATCAGGAACCGATCAATTTTACTCTAAAAGAAGAACCAATAAATGCTAATTTCACCGTTTTTGACTTCTTTGATTATTTCCCGTTTATTTCTCATAATGGTTGGGATTATAATTACAAATATGGGAGTTCTACAGCTAAAACATATTACTTTGTTGCAGATATTTCATTACTAGAAGATTATTATGGTGATTCATTCTTTTCATCATTATTTATTAAACTCAAAGATGGAGTTGACCCTATGGAGTGGTATACCGAAATTGAACCACAATTAGGTTTACTAAAGAAAGAGTTTCTTATATTTGTTGAAGGAGAAAGAGTAGACATAGAGAATTATCAAGTGTATTTTGATGTAGACTCATCCCCTATTTTATGGGTTATACCCAAAATTGAAGCATTCATCCTTACATTTGCATCCATTTGTTTTACTCTATTTTACTTCCAATCAATTATTGATACCAATAAGAGATTGATTTTCATCGCAATAGCTCGAGGAATAGAGATTAAGAAGTTAAGAAGAAACTTGATAATGAGCACTTTTGTCATACTTGTAATTAACATTCTACTGGGTTTTCTAGTTGGGACAGTACTATCCGCTCTATTTCATCTTGGAGTTGATACTATCAATATCAAGATGTATAGTATAAGTACTATAGCGCCCCTTACACTATACTTTCTTCTTTTTATTTTGGGGATGAGTTTTCT
>BPTK01000147.1 GCA_023705905.1 Candidatus Heimdallarchaeota archaeon | reverse complement strand
ATTATATTCGTGATTTGGATTCTTCAGAGAAATTTAATGCCAGACGTAGAGAATATATTGAATTCCTAATTAATAATACTGACAAATATATAGCAATAGGAGAGTTCGGTCTAGATTTTCATCATGCCAAGACTCTAGAAATGAGAAAAGAACAAATTCATCAATTTAGAAAGATAATTCAAGAAACAAAGCATCTAGAAAAGCCATATGTTTTGCACGTTAGAAATCCAAGTAAAAGCGATATAGATCAGAAGAATCCAAATCACGAATATAATCAATCAACGATATGTAATATAATAATATTAGAAATATTGGAAGAAGAAGAAATACCTCCATCGAAAGTTATGTGGCATTGCTTTTCAGGACCCGCAGAATGGGCTCCTAAAATAGCTGAAAAGGGCTATTATGTTTCAATTCCTTCTTCAGCTTATGGATTTAAGAGATGGCGAAGAAATATCAAAGGAATACCTTTGGATAAAATCTTGACAGAAACAGATGCCTGCATGCAACATCCATTCAAGATGGGAGCTTTCAATACTCCTGCTAATGTAAAATACTCTATTGCTGCTATTGCTTTTGTAAATGACATAAAACAGAAAGATGTTGCTGAACAAGTTTTAAAGAATGCAAAGAAATTCTTTGGAATATAATTTAGTCATCATGATTTGAGAAGATTTGCTAAAAAAAAACAAAAACAAAAACTAAGAGCAGTTCTAGTTAAACTTTCTTTCTTCGAGTTCTAGAAGTCTTAAATGCCTTACCAAACGAAGCTATAATCACGCTTGAGATAAGGAGAAAGCCATAGAAAGGAGGAAGGTTTAACCCAAGTTCAGGAATTACAATATAACCATCTGACCGTTTATAGAAGATATCATAGTCTGCTCCAGCACCAGCATAATCAGTTAAATCCCACCACGCAATATGCACATTTCCTGTAGAATCGACAGCAATTGAGGTTGACCCAGAATGATCTGTGCTTTCAGTGGAAACAACTTCAGCAGTGGACCAAGTGGAAGTAGAAATGTTCCAATGTTTGTAGAAAATATCAAAATCTGTTCCACTCCCAGCATAATCAGTCCAATCGGACCATGCTATGTGGACATTTCCTTCAACATCAACAACAATTGAAGATTGCACAGAAAGATTTGTGCTCTCAATGGAAACGATTTCAGCAGCGGTCCAAGAGAAAGTAGTAGCGTTCCAACGTTTGTAGAAAATATCTTCATCTGTTCCAGCACCAGCATAATCAGTTGCATCGTTCCATGATATGTGCACATTTCCGGCAAAATCCACTACAAGAGAACCATAGTTAGTCCAATATATACTCTCGGTGGATACAAACTCTGTAGTTGTCCAGGTAGAGGTAGTAACGTTCCAACGTTTATAGAAAATGTCCGCATCTGTTCCAGCACTATCATAATCAGTTGTATCAAACCACGCAATATGGACATTCCCTTCAAAATCAGTACCAAGAGAAGGCTCAGAAGATGAATCCGTACTCTCTGTTGACACTACTTCTGTAGTAGTCCATAAGAAAGTAGAAACATTCCAGCATTTGTAGAAAATATCCCAATCTACACCACTCCCACCATAATCAGTTTGATCATGCCACGCTATATGGACATTCCCAAAATTATCCACAGCAAGAGAAGGAGAATGAGAATACTCTGTGCTCTCTGTTGACACTACTTCTGTTGGGATCCAGGTGGAGGTAGTAGCATTCCAACGTTTGTAAAAAATATCATTTCCTCCAGAGCTAGCATAATCAGTTGCATCTATCCATGCTATATGGACATTCCCCTCAACATCCACACCGAGAGAGGGAGTATGAGAATTCAATGTGCTTTCGGTGGAAACAACCTCTGCTGTGCTCCATGAGGAGGTGGAAGCGTCCCAGCGCTTGTAGAAAACATCCTGATCTGTTCCACTCCCAGCATAATCAGTCCAATCATCCCACGCTATATACACATTCCCAGCAGTATCAATAACAATTGAGCTTCCAAAAGAATCTTCTGTACTCTCTGTGGAAATAACTTCAGTTGTGGCCCAAGCGAAAGTGTATTGAGGATTGGCACTTACGAATGTATGAGCAGTATTGTCACCCTGTAGAATTATTGTACTATGAAAAGTTAAAAGATAAGCAATTATCAAAAAACCAATAATTAGAATGCTTAAGATTTTATATTTTTTTAAACTATTATACTTCTTTATCATTTTAACAACCTTTTTACTTTTTTATAATTCTTCAGCATAAACTAAGCTCTTATCATAAATATTAGATAACTAGTGATTTTAAGCATTTTCCTTATAAATCTCTTCTAGAAATAAGACCTCATTATTATCTTCAACAAATAATTTGTAACCTTCTGAAGTTTTTCTTCTATCTAGCAGTCTGATTCAGAAGGAGTTCTAGTGAATGCAACAAAGTTTTGGAATTCAATTTATTCATTTTACAAATAAAAATTTCAACTAATTTCTGGCAGTAGATCTCTCATTTCTTCTAGTATGATATTTCCAAATGTTTCATTATGTGTATCGTTTTTACTAGGAACAGGCCTGTATTTTGAACCGGGTATGAAATTAATCATTTTCTTTATCGATTCTGTATCATGTTCTGGATCATCTTGTGCTCCAACAATGATGACAGGAGATTTAATTTTATTTACTGACTCCAATTTCATCTCATAATCAGGTAAAAATGATTCTAATCTTTTCATCCAGTTTAGATAACTCCTTTGTAACATTCTACTTAACGTATGAATTCTACTCCTTCCAGATTCTTTGTCTCTTCTAAATCTAAATTTGTAAAAAAGATAAACAAGTGGTTTTTGGGAAATAATAAACCAATGGGGAAAGTAAGTTGCAAGAATTTTACGCTTTCTATTTTCTTTATATTCAATTTGAGGAGAAGAGTGAACAGAGAGAAAAGGTCGAAAATCATGTTTACTCATTGACATTAAGACACCTACCGAAGAAATAGATGAACCAGCAATTACACAACTCTTTGGATCCAATTCTAAAGCATTAAATGCCAAAATAAAATCTTCTCCTAATATTTCTATACTAAAACTTGTTTCTTCTTTAGGAGATGAAGAATAGTCCTTTTCTCTAGATTCGATGAATAATATATGATGGTTTTTTCTCAAAACCTCTACTGATTCTTTCCAAAGAAAAATGTAGGAGATAAAACCAGAGTAGAATACTATGTTCAGCGAATTATCAGAAGGATTTTCTGCTTGAAGATATAGAACTCTAAGTTTAACACCATTAGATAGTTCAAGAAATTTCTTTTCTGCTTCATTTTCAAGGTAATATTCAGTCACTGGTCTTCGAACCATAGAGCATATTTTAAACGCGTTGTTTTTATATTTTTGTAGAGTTTTTAGTTGTTTTTTCAGTCAAATCAAAAATAGCACAATACTTATTGGTATAAAATTCAATACTCATAACATGGTTAAGGAAGAAACTCTGCGAACACCTGATTCCAGATTTGAAAATCTTCAAGGGTATGATTTTCGACCTTTCTATTTTGTCATTGATGGATATAGAATCCATTATTTAGACGAAGGGGAGAAAAATGCTCCACCTATACTTTTACTCCATGGAGAACCCTCATGGAGTTATCTATATAGAAAAATGATTCCAATTTTAGTTGAAGCTTGATATAGAATTGTTGTTCCAGATTTGTTAGGATTCGGGAGATCTGATAAACCTATTAACACAAAAGCTTACTCCTATCAGCTTCATGTGGATATGATGACTGAGCTTGTTAGAGGATTAGATCTTAAAGACATTACTCTTTTTGGTCAAGATTGGGGAGGTATGATTGGTTTGCGTGTTGTAGCTGAAGACCCTGAACGTTTTGCTAGGATAGCCATTGGGAACTCTGGTTTACCTGCTGAGAAAGGTATCAAAGGTTGGATAACATACCCATTATTCAAACTTCAAATTGCTAGATTGAAGAGATTGTCAGAAGAAGAATTGATTGAAGATATAACATTCTTGAAATGGGTAGCCTACACACAAAAAGTAGAAAATCTACCTATAGGGGACATACTTCAAATGGCGACAGTTACAGAATTGTCTCCTGAAGTAATCAAAGCTTATGAAGCACCTTTTCCAGATGCTACCTACAAAGCAGGAGCAAAAGTTATGCCGAAACTTGTTCCTTCACAGATGTTAGTAAACCAAAAAATTTGGGATGAAGTATTTTCTAATTGGAAGAAACCATTTCTGTTAACATTTAGTGATAGTGATCCTATTACTGCAGGTGGCGATAAGATTTTTCTCGAAAGAGTTCCTGGTACTAAAGGGCAAAAGCACATAACTATTAAAAATGCAGGACATTTCCTCCAAGAAGACAAAGGGGAAGAATTAGCCAAGATTCTCATAAAATTCATTAAACCAGCAAAGAAGAAGAAAAAACAAACAAAAAGAAAGAAAAAAAAGAAATGAGCTGGAATAGTTAATTCATTTACTCTTCTTTTGGTCTTTTGTGAATTTGCCAGATTTCAGCTTCCCATGAATGTTCTTGTGTTAATTCGCTCCACTTCTTGTTGAATTCAACTATTTCCTCATTATCAACTGCTTTTTTATTTGCTTCTGTTATCTGTTCTACGCTTTCAGCTTCAATGATAAAGTAGACAGTATTTCCTTTATACCATTGCCAAAAGTACCTTCCTTTCATTTTAGAATATTCAGGATAGTCTTTGATCCAAGCGTATATGGTTCTAAGAAGTTTCTTCATCAGTTCTATTGCTTCGTCACTTTTTCCACGTTGTATCTGCCATTTTTGTATGTACCAAAGGTTGTTAACTTCATTAGTTCTTTCCATAGTTTCTAATTCCACAGGGATGATTTCACCCCATAATTCGCTTGACCAAGTGAGTTCATCCATAAGCTTATTTGTTTCCTTATTCCATTCAGCTATTTCTTGCTCAGTTCGATTAATTTTGAGAAATTCTTGTTGATGTATTAGATCTCGAAACTCTAAAACAATAGCTCTACGATGACCAGGACCGTACCATTTACCGAGTATTTTCATTGGAGCTTTAACAGTAGGGTATTTTGCATTATATTTATCATACAGTGTCCATAAACTCTCCAATCTTTTCATGTAATCTTCTACATCTCCTCGATCTACATTAAATTTTTGCCAATCTAAAAAACTCATTTTTTCACCTCATTATGTAATATCAAAGGATGGTATTGAAAAATATAAAAGACATATTTATCCGGCAATTTTGGCCTATTTTAGCAAATAATATTATCAAAAAAAAAACCCCCCTTAGAAACTCATACTGACTTACTTCTTTTTTTTGCTATTTTGTCATTTAGTCATATTGCCTTTCTAATATCAAACCTTAAAAAACAAAAACAGCTTTATCTCTTAATGTCTCCTGAAAAGCTGTTCAAACGTCAAGAATTACTAGAACTTGTCGAAAAGTATTTTGGAGAATCAGAATTCGGTTTAGAGCATTTAAACGGTGAATTACATGTCTTCTTTCATGGTTTTTTAGTAGACAAAGTGCTTTTCACTCAAGAGATAGATGTGTTCATACCATTAGAAGAAGTATTTCAGGGAAAAAAACTCAATGAAAAATCGTATCTTCGCGAAAAAATAGTTTTAGAACAATATATTGAATTCTATTACGAAAAAGAAGAAAACTTCCCAACAATGAGTGTTAACTCGTCTAAGGTAGCATCTATTGAAGAAGCCCATAAAGGAATGATGAAAAATTGTGAGAAGATGGTTAATTTCCTCAAAGATTTACCTAATAAGTACGATGGAGAAGTAAATTACACCTATCAAGATCGAAGATATAAAGACAAATGGTTACAGAAGAAAGCCTTCCATACACCTGATGAATTAACAAAAGAGGAAGGTCCAGCATCTATGGGGTACTTTGTAGAAGAGAAGCAAATAGCGAAAAATCAATTACAAGATAAAGGTTTTCTAAAAATCGTTTGTATAAAAGATTCCTTACTAGATATTTTCAAGAATTTCTATGAATTCATTGAGCAATTGGATTAATTTGCAATTTAATCTAGATAACTATATCGTAAAGATTATTACGCAAGATATCATCAACGAAAATTTCATTCTCTTTCAAATGTATTATCTCACAAGATTTCATTTTTTCGATCAGATTTTCCTCTATTTTGTCTGCAATTACAATACAAATATGTCTATTCATTTCAAAATCCAAATTGCTTAGCCTTTCGTCGATTTTATCAATATGTTGAGAAGTAAATTCCTCTTCGAAGAATTGCACAAAAACGTAGAACGTATCCTTTCTTAGAACTAACTCGCAAACATCAACAAAAATCGACTCTTTCTTGAATCCAAATCTCCTGAAGAACTTGGTTAATTTTTCCTTCAATAGGTCAGAGTACATTCAAGAAAATAATACCACTTCGTAAGATATTAATATTTCTGTGAGTGAATTACGACAAAAATCAACCAGATTTAGTGAATCTCTGCATATCAAGGAAATTATTTCCTCCACAAAAAGGGCAAGTTAATCGATGTACATATTTAGTAAAGCTATGTAAAATTTCTTTGACTGAAGAAATAAAGTCTCCTTCACAACACTCGTACCCACAATAATAACAAATATATTTCACTAGTTTCATTTAAATCACTAATTTCTCCATAAGAGAAATACAATTCATTTGTTCATGTGCGATGTAGCAGAAAGCATAAAAAGATTAATTTATAGGAAAAAATGACCGCAATACACATTGGGAAGAATGAATCCCAAATGAGGTTAGAAATATCTAAGGTTATGTTTCTCTTACTTCTATTATTTTTAAACTGCTGCAAAGAACAAAATTATAGATAAGATGTTAAACTAATCTCTGTTAATATTCTCACATATTAGAAATTAAACATTAAACAAATAAATAGGAAAAAGTTTAAGAAATGACGAAATCATTTGACGCATATTCACGTTGGTATGGAATTGAATAGAAAAAAACTGATAATACTGCTAGTAGCATTAGTATCCTTTGCAATAACGCCTAGTTTAGTTTCCGGGATTGAATATAATTCTTTCAAGATTGGGGATACCTATTACTGGACTATAAAGATTGAAGGAACGCTTTTATTGGAACTAAATCCAGATCAATCTGTTAACAAAAATCTTTACTTAAAAGCTCAGATTCTAGAAGTCACTGAAACTGGGATACCTAGCTATGTATCTAATTTTAGAATCGCTCCAAGTTTTGTAGGATCATCTGCATCTTTCGATGACTATTGGAATAGTGCATATCTTACTAGTGCATTAAATCAAAAATTATTTTATTTGTTTGGAATGCTTTTCATACCTTTAGAATACAGTTCTTTGTTAAGCTATGTTGATTACTTAGACAATAATGGTTTTGACCTAACAACTACTTCTTCAAGTAGTATCTTAACCTATGAAACATATACAGGTATATCTCACACCTTAAAATATGATAATAAAGGCATACTTGATTCATATGTCAGAGTCTCTTCTGGTAACCAAATAAGTGTAAAACGAGCATTATCAGTGGGTGGAATAATAGGGTTGGGTGTTGGTGGATTAGTATTAATAATAGGTCTAATAGCTTTGACAGTAGTTCTTGTTAGAAGAAAAAGGAGAGCTGCATCACCTTTTGCTCAACCAGAAAAACCAAAAACACAGCCAGTCCAACGTTTTCAAGAGAGAACTTATCCAGGAACAAGTCCTTCTACATATAGAGCACCTGATCAAACTAGGGGAGCTTATAGTGAAGGTACACCCGGACAACGATTTGCAAAAAACCAGTTTAACAGACATTTTATTGCTGAAGCTAGTTTTGTAATTATAATTCTTTTATTTTTATTAATAAATAACACCATAATATCACAAAGCTTCTTTTTGGGGGTATCTGAAATCAATCACAGTTACGATATTTGGGATAGTATGCTATTCAGTTATTCTTATAGACTGTACGCAGACACGAATATCTTTACTATTATATTATGTATCGTCACATTTATTTTTGCATTGATCTTCCCACTAGATTTAGATAAAGGTTTAAGTCAAGAGGAATTGGCAAAAAACGTCCTCTTAAAGATCAGCTTCCTTCTTACAAGTATTTTCTCTTTAGTATCTTTCATAATTCAGAGATCTGTAGTAAGTAAATTATTTGATGATTTTGATGGTTATGATGAGTTTGAGTTACTATTGTTAAAATACAAAACGGCTTATACTTTTGAATTTTTGGCGTTTATAATATTACTTGTAACATTGTGTATCATGCCATTTATCTACAAAAATTCAGATATATTCTCGTTTTTCAAACCAGCATTCTATGTTCTGTCCTTAGGATTAATATTCTTTATTATTGCTGGATTTATTGCAAGTTCATTCTTCGAGAAATTTGTCCTAGACTTATTTTTAACGGATGAAAGTGCATTAAGTCAATATAGAACAGGAGCAATTTTTGTAGAAATTGCTTATTTCTTAATGATGTTATCATTAATGATTTGGGTGATATCAATCGCTAGAAAAAGGGGAAGTGTGATTTTCTTTGTGACAATAGGTATTACCTTCTTAACTGCTCTTTTTGAATTCCTAGATAGTAATTTACTTTTACAATATAATTTATCTGAAATATACTTTGAAATGGTTTTGTACGAAGATGTTATTCAGCGCCACCAAGCTTTTTCCAGCATCGCTTCAATACTATTTATTTTTGTGATTTTTCTAGGTATTGTATTAAGACTACAATCGTCTACAGATTCACAAACAGCAATTCCTAGTTCTATAGCTAGAAGAAGATTTACTACCGAAGAGAGGATGAAGATATCTTCTACACAGCCATATCAACGAGCTCCAGCACAAACCAGAGAGAATGTTGGAATAATGCAAGAACAACAACACCAAAGTGATATTCTTGAACCAATAAGAATTTCTTTATGTCCACATTGCAAGGAAGTAATTGAGGAAGATAGTCAATTTTGCAGGCATTGTGAAG
>BPTK01000146.1 GCA_023705905.1 Candidatus Heimdallarchaeota archaeon | reverse complement strand
TAAATGTTTGATTAGTTAGAAAGGCAGAAAAACCAATCAAAAATGAGCATACTATTCCAATAAACACATATTTTAACCATGCATATATTCTTCTGCTATAATGGAATAGAAGCCCGACCACAAAACCTTCAAGAGCTTTCAATACTGCAGTTGCTGGTGCAAATAGACCAAATCCAAGAGCTAGATCCGCCATCGATGCACCTAATCCACCTGCAATTGCTCCAGTAACAGGACCGCCTATCAAAGCAGCTAGATAAACAAAAGCTTCTCCTATGTTAAAGAACCCATTAGATGCAGGAATGTAAATGAAGAAAATAGATGTGGAAAGAAATACAAGTGCTGTAAAAGACACAATTAAAGCAATCCCGCGTATGGAAGAGACTTCTTTCAAAATTTTGTTTTTTAATAAGTTATCATGATTAGCTAGAGTTGTTTCTTGATTTAATGCATTTTTATTTTCACTCACATTCTCACCGCACTAATATATTCAAGTTACAACTTGCATAGTATTATAAAACATTTTAGGTGTCTATTTGAAGCGTAGATGATAAGATTCGAAAAAAATTTCATTTTCCTGAATTTAGGCACACTTTAGTTTTTTAAAGCATAACCTATTCATATATATGAATAATAGAAATAATTGGTTCTTATGAAAAATAAGAAATTACTAACCAGTATAGGTTTGCTAGTACTACTAGCTTTAACTACACAACTTTCAATGATTGGATCAGCTGATGAAACAGTAATTGTAAGAGATTTCGATAGAGATCGAGACCAATATCAAGATGGTACTTGTGAAGATCCTAACGGATATAATTACAATAGCACAATTGTTCCTCCAGCAGAAAACAATGGAAATGACACTTGTATTCCCCCTGGAGACGGAGATCAAATAAGAGATAGAGACCGTTTGAGGGATCAATTTTGTGATGGAGATTGTAATGTAGATTGTACTCTAGATCAAGATAGAATTAGAGAACAACTTAGGTTACAAGACGGAACTTGCACACTATAAAAAAATCCAATTATTTTTTTACTTTTTTCACCTATAGAAAATCTATCAAATTTCTCATATTATCCAAAGTTTCTAATCCTTTGTTTGTCAATTCATAGTGCTTTCTTTTTACTTCTGTCTCACTAGGAACAATTAGCCCCTTCTCTTCTAACTCAGTTAAGTGCTGATAGATTGATTGCAGAGATTGATTTTTTCCTAAAGAAAGCCAAATTGAGTAACCATAATCAGCTTTTTTACCAGCTATAAGATTTAGAATTTCAAATTTCGTAGTTGAGTTTTCTGATAAACCCCATACGACTTTTTTCTTTCCCCTTAATCTTGCTGCATAGACATTTAGCGTGTTTAAACCTGACCCCGAAAGTATTGCAACTGACGATTCAGCGGTTATTTTTTTCTCTTTAATCAATGATTTAGCTGCCACCAGTACAGAAGCTGAAGCAGGTTCAATAAATAATCCTTCATATTTAGCTAATTCCAAGGCTTCATCTAACATTGATTCAGCATCAATTTCAATCTCTTCCCCTTTTGTGTTTTTGATTATTTTCTTTACTTCATCTAAGAGAAATACTTTCTTTACTTCAAGGGATTCTGCTAAATGAGCAACTTTAGTTTTCTCCAGAGAAATAGCATAGATCTTTGGATATTTATCAACCCATCCAGAGGAAATAGCGTCTTCGAAACCTCTATAGATTGAATAAATCAAAGAACCTGAACCTCTAGGAACAAGTATAGAATCTAATTTGTCCTTTTGAAGAGCAAGTTCTAACCCTATAGTCTTTTGTCCTTCGATGGTAAGGAGATTGTTTTCAGGAGAAACATAATATGTTTCACGATTTTTTTTCATTAGTAATGAATGATTAATAGCCTCTTCTATGGATTCTCCCTTTTCAACAACACTCCCGCCATATACTTTAATTTGCTCAATTTTTGAAAGTTCAAGATTCTGTGGAACCACATTTACAGAATTTAATTTTGCTTTAGCTGCATATGCAGCCAAACTGATGCTGAATGACCCCGTACTAGCACCAATAACTTTGTTAGTTTTTTTCTGTACAGCATCTGAGACAATTAGAGAACATGCCCTATCCCTAAATGAACCAGTAGGATTGCGGAATTCAAGCTTCAAACTTAAATTTCGGTAGTATTCTATATTTGTTATTGGTAGAAGAGGAGTATTTCCTTCTACCAAAGATATGGGTTTAGAGAAATTAGGAAGAAATGCATGCAAAGACCACATAGAAGACAATCTAATGTCATTAGATGAAGGACCGGAAATAGGTGGGACAGAGATTAATCCTTTGCATTTCGGACAAGTTAATTGTGGTACTTGATAAGATTCTCCACAATTAATACACTTAGGTAAATTCTTCCACATCGTTACCAACCTTTATCTTGATAAAATATAATCCTTTTTATCTTTATACGGATAGAGCCATAGGTTCCTCGTTTTTATCTATTTCAATATCACAAGAACATAATTCATCCATAACTTCTTCAATTTGGAAAGAGAGAGGATCCTCAAATTCAAGAAAAATGTCAATATTCTGTTTTGTTAAGAAATCTAGCAATTTCAACAGTAATTCTTTTTCCTGTGAAGTTTTAACAACTATACGCATGTAGTAGTAATTTCTTGATTATACAAAAGTATTATGTACAAATCGGATACGGAAGAACATTGACTAGAAGAAAATCTTACAGCTTTCTTTCTAGGTATTTTATGCAGTCTAAAATGAAAATAATGAAGGTTGTACGAGAAAATTATTTATATAAGCTCTAATTTTGAATAAGAATAACAGTAGGGTTATACATGCCAAAAAAAATATGGAATTATTGTGAAGGTATTCCTGATACAGTTGAAGTACCTGAAATAAGTTTGAGTGAGCTTTTCAGAAACACCGTTGATAAGTTTCCTGAACGAAATGCAACTCACTTCAAAGGTAAATTTATGACTTATACAGAAATTGAAGAAGACGTCAATAGATTAGCAAATGCTCTTCATGATTTAGGTATCAAGAAAGGGGACAAAGTAGCAATTTTAACACCAAACTCTCCACAATTTGTAGTAACATTTTATGCTACGTTGTCTTTAGGAGCAGTATTTACAGCAATTAGTCCTCTTGCAACATCTAAAGAAATAAGATTTCAACTACAAGATAGTGAAGCTAAAGCAGTTGTAACTATGGATTTGTATTTGGATAAAATCAGAGAAATTAAGGATGAAACAAAAATTGAACATATTATTGTTTCTTCTATAGCAGATGCTTTACCACCTGTAACAGCATTTCTATACAAATATGTGATTGGAAGAAAGAATCCAAAAGTAAGAGGGGAATTTGTGTACAAAAAAGTATTGAAGACAGCAGACAATAAAAGAATTATTACAGAAATTCAGCCTAAAGACGATGTAGCTGTTTTTCAATACACCGGTGGCACAACTGGGGTTCAAAAAGGTGCGATGCTTACACATTATAATTTAGTAGCTCAAGCAAAGATTTTACCTTATTGGGATCTGTGGTTACCTGAACGACCTGATGGTCAATATCAAATCTTAGGTGTCTTACCCTTATCACACATTTTCGGTTTATCGACTTCTTTCCTTTGGTCAACAGAGGTTGGCGGATGCTTATATTTAGTTCCTGATCCCCGTGATCTTGATGGTCTTCTAGACGAAATTCAGAATAACGGAATTCAATTTATGAACGCAGTTCCTGTTCTCTTCCAAAAACTTGCTGAACATCCTAAAATTGACAAGTATGATTTAACCTCTTTGTACATGTGTATTTCTGGCGGTGAAGCTCTTCCTGAAACAACTTCTAATAAATTTGAGAAAGCTTCAGGATGTATTCTTATTGAAGGATATGGACTCTCTGAAAGTTCTCCTGTCACACATGTAAATCCAGCAAATTATGATAAACGCAAAGTTGGGTCAATTGGTATTCCTATTCCAAACACAACATCAATGGTAGTTGATATTGACACACAAGAAGAGATCACTGAATTCGGTGTTCCTGGTGAACTATGGATTCGTGGGCCTAGTGTAATGAAAGGTTATTGGAATAACAAAGAGGAGACTGCTATCTCTCTTGTCAAAGGTTGGCTCAGAACAGGAGACATAGCTACTTGGGCCGAAGGAGGATATTTCTCCACTGTAGACCGAGCAAAAGATATGATTAGTGTTTCAGGTTACAAGGTTTGGCCTAATGAGGTAGAAGATCATCTTTATACTCATCCAGATATCAATATGGTTGCTGTTGTTCAATCTAAAACAGAAACTGGAGAGATGGTTAAAGCTGTTTTAGTAGCAGAACCTGGAAGCAAAGAATTAACTCAAGCTGAGATTAAAGAATTCTGCAAAAATATACTTGCCCCCTACAAAATACCTAAAATAGTCGAATATAGAAAAGAATTACCTCGATCTCCAGTTGGAAAAGTATTGAGAAAATTACTTCGAACAGACGCTTCTGTTCCTGATAGCAAATCAGTAGCTCCAAAAATCAGTAAAGAGACAATAAATAACTAATCTCTTTACTTTTTTCTATTTATTTTATTTTATGCAGTATAATTAAAGATAATGGATCATTTGAAAAGAGAGGATAAAAAGAAGTGTGTTTAATTGATTTTATCCACCTGGAGTTCCATGAGTAAAAGCATCTTTCCACATGTCATCCCAAATGTCTTCTTCAATTAGGGTTTCTTTTTGAACTATGGTTTTGAATATCCATCTTAATAGTTCATGGTGTCTGAGTTCATCTTCATAAATAGCTTTGATCACTATTTTTTCTTTATCATCAGAGCAACATAAGTCATCAAGAAACCTTTTGTATTGGTTTAGAGCTTCTGCTTCTAATTCTATGTGCTCTTGAATGGCCTCACCAATTTCATCCGATACGACTTCATCTATCCCCGGAGAGGGTCCAGTTAGTCTGTTTCGAAGAGCATTGAGCATTGTTTCATGTTTTTGTGAATCCAAAGCAACAGCTACTATCATCTCTTTCACTAAAGGATTTTTTACTCCCTTGACGATTCTATTTGCTGTTTCTACTATTTTCTTCTCTACTTCAATTTGTTCTTCAAAGAATGCTATTCTTTCTTCTTTACTCATAAATTGCACCAGTCAAATATCTATAATATGTTGTTATTTTAGATATTATATATATAAAGATTCACAAGTCTCAATTGTAGCTCCCTTGGATATTTATTAGAAAAATCTTTTATGCACGTCAAAATTCTTATTGTTAATGAGTTTAGCAATTGATATTTTCTTAATTCTGGTACCCTTCTTTATCGGTATTGTTCTACTCATTTTCTTTAAATTAAAAGCGGACCTGGTTGGGACGATAATCTTCGTTATTGTACTCATCATAAGTATTTTCTATTTTAATACAGATTGGAGAGTATCATTAATCGTATCCCTAGCAGGGATAATAAAATCATTTCCTATTACTTTGATGGTACTAACTTCGATATTGATGATGACTTATATGGAAAAAACTGGTGCATTAGCTAAACTAGTTGTGTCTTTTAAGAAAATTGGTGGGGGGAATCAAGCTTTCCAAATTATGATCATTAATTTAGCTCTTGGAACATTCTTGGTATCAATAGGAGCAACTCCTGTTACAATGTTACCGCCAGTTTTGGCAGCAATGGGTTACTCAGCTTTTTCTTCTGTAGCTTTACCTGCAATAGGTTATGACCCTTTATGCACTTATGCACTTTTAGCTGTTCCTGCATCTTTCTTCGCAGATTTCATGGGAATAACTTTAGTTGAATCAGGAAGAGCGTTCTCATATTATATGCCATTAGTTACTCTAGGTATAGCGATAGGTATGATATGGCTTGCAGGAGGGAAGAAGCTGTTATTCAGTAAAGATGGGCTATTATTTAGTCTGATAGGTGGTTTAACAGCTGGTGGAACTGCTTTAGGTATTAATCTTCTAACTCTCTTACCATTGGGTGGGTATTTTGCTGAAGTCTTAGTTCTTCTAACTGGAGTAATCGCTGGAATGTTTACTGCAACAATTTTGATAATTGTAGCAAAGATAAAGAAAATAAAGATAATAGATGCAAGTGTTTTGACAGATGAAGAGAAGGAAATAGATAAATCCATGCCATTGGTAAAAGCTTTATGCCCTTGGTTATTACTAGTATTTTTTATTTTAATTACTAATCTTATTCCTCAAGTATACTCTTTTCTACATTCTTCACTCCCTCTAACAATCACTTTAGGTGAGATTAAGATTAACACTTCAATATTCTCTCATGCTTACTTCTGGGTATTAGTAGCTACTATCTGTTCAATTCCTATTTTAGGTAAAGGAAAGCAAACAATGAAGGTTTGGATTAAAAGATCATATAGACCTGTTTATGCTGTTGCTATCTTTTTCGCTATAGCATACATCATAATTTATTCAGGAACAAGGTATTCTAACCTAATTATGGATGGCAGCATTATCTCACAAAATTGGTTCAAGTTTTCTAACAACAATATGATCAATATACTCGCTTTAGCTTCTGCAGATATTTTCGGGAATATGTATCCACTAATAGTACCTTTTATTGGGTTATTTGCAGGATTTATTAGTGGTTCTGAGACTTCTGCAATAGCTATGTTTACTAACTACCATGCGGAAACAGCAGCTGCTTTAGGGATAAGTGCTTTGGCAGTTGGAACAGCTAATGGAATTGGGGGAGGACTTGCTTCGGTACTATCCCCAGCTAAAATTCAGAATGCAGCAGCTGTAATAGATCAAGTTGGAATTGAAGGAGAAGTAATAAAGAAAACAGCACCAATTGCTATTCTTATGACTCTTTCAGTTGCAGCAATTTGTTTATGTTGGGCTAATAGCTACATCTGGTGGAAATGGTTGATTGTATTCGGGATATACTTTGCAATAATAGGTAGTCTTGGGGTATTTATGTATCATCGAAAAGAAAAAATTAGTAATTAGTCTCTATTTATTTACTCTTGAAGATCTTTGAGATCAATCCTATGAGATATATAATTGCAGCTAAAATTAGAACATTAAGTACTATGAAAACTATGGTTAGAAGCAGACCAATCCAGATTGACGTATATGGAAATAATTGATAAAGAATTGATCCGCCAATTAAGATAGAATACATGTTTGTAATCAACCATAATAGATATATTATCGCAGCAAAACCCGCAACAAAGTAGCCTGAAACAAGACCAAAACCTAATGCTGAAGCTTTAAATAATTCAAGATTGCCACCTTTGGATATTTCTACTTGTTCATTAGAAACTTGATTAACCATTAAGATGAAATATGTGGAAATGATATAAACTTTTCTCAAAAATACTCTCTATCATTCCAATTCTAATATGACTATTTCAAAAGGGTTGAAGGTCATTTCAAATTGATTTGTAGCTAGTTGTTTTTGTTTTGTCAGAGCACTACTAATTTTAACTTGCTGTATAAATTTTAGATCTTTTTCCAAAATTATAGTTGTATTTTGCTTGTTCTCATCAAGGTTGTACAGCGTTACTCTAACCTTCCCGTTTTTCACTCTTAGGGATGATATTCTTATCCATGGATTATCAACTCTTATTATAGGTTGAATGAGTTTATCAGTATTTTCACTAATCTCCGTTACAACACTTTTAGATTCTAGAGAAGCTACTTCTCCATAGTTTGCTGAAACATACATAGGATCTTCTTTTGAGTGTAGAACAATACTATATTCATATTCGAATTTTCCGTTTAGTTCTTGTGCTCCAGGAGTTTCTAAGAATGGTCCTGCATGAATCGGTCTTTCTGGATAGTCAGATCTTGACAGATAGCCTATTGAACGTAACAGTGTTAAAGCCAATCGTCTACCTTTTACAACCTCTATCTCTGGTAAACCTTTGTTAATTAAAGTCAGAGCAGATTTTCCTTTTATATCTTCTAATCGAATAAATCTTTTTTGAGCTTGAATCCCAGAAGCAGCTTCGACAAAACTGTCATCACCTATAGGTTCAGTCTTTCTTTCCACAACTCCAAAATGAGTGGAAGATAGAGAGTGTAGGTTATAGTATGGTGTTTCGAAACAAATTCGCAGTCTATGATCCTTTGCATAATTGGTTAATTCAGTTCTAAAATCAATTCTAGGTGAGTTTTTATGAAATGTGAAATACGTTGTAACTGGCAACAGAACCTCACCTGATCTTCCATCTCTTTTCTCATTTAATTCTTTTTTGAGTTTTAAAAACATTGTTTGCTTTATCTCATAGACTATGGGGCCCTTAGAAAGAATTCTTCTTTTTACTTTGATAGGTTTTGTAAATTCAGGTAAAACTCTTCCAAAAGTATATTCATCTCCTCTATCTCCAAAATCTTCGAAGAAGTGGATATTATCATAAAGAGTATCACATCTTTTATCAAATAATGAAACTGATCCATCTCGCTTAAATTTAAACTCATAAAACTCAGTTTCTACAGTATTCCTTGTGAAAACAAAATTCTCATCAGTTAGGATCGCCTCTTTTTTCTTCTTAATTTGGAATTTAGTGAAACTGAAGGCTTGTAATGGGACTTTTGCTCCATAAATCTGTTTTAAGCCTCTTGTTGCTTTAATGTGATATTTCTTATATTTTTTACTATCCAGCAATTCTAGGGTTTGCTTTTTCATTTCTGTAACATCAAAATCCCCCATGGGTTCTTTACCCAAAATTAAGCGAAATTCACAAACATCTGAATCGCCACTCTCCAGAATGTGTGCTTCGTTCAAGTAATCATCAATCAACTTTCTTCCTGGCAACATCTTCAATCCTGAACGAAGCATAATTGGACTCATAGTTGTTTCAAAAATGATATCTTCATCTGATTCAAAAGGTTGTACATCATATTCAATATTATCATCTGACAGAAGACATTGAACTTGCATATTGGAAGGTACAGAAAACTTACACAATAAAGGAATATCTGAGCAATTCGTTGGATTGAAAACAAGGAGTTGACTATTATCTTCGGTAACAGTATTATTTTTGAGAGACAACAAATCATTTTCTAGAGAGCCATCAGCTAAGTTCTCAGCCCAATAGAAACGAGTCTTCATTTCTTCGTGAACTTGATCAATACTGCATCCACAAATTCCATCGTGAGTATGGTTTTTGAGTAACCACTTCCAGGATAGATTTAGGGATTGTAC
>BPTK01000145.1 GCA_023705905.1 Candidatus Heimdallarchaeota archaeon | reverse complement strand
AAAAAAATTTAATAATGAATGTCAAACTGTGTTTTGATTATATGTCACAATCTACATTGCACGAAGCAGAATATTACGAGATTCTTAGTCAAGAGGATTTAAGCATTCAATGCCATCTTTGTCCTTTTGAATGCATAATCAACCAGGGAGAGAAAGGTAAATGTTTAGCGAGAATGAATGTAGAAGGAAAACTCTATTCTCTCACTTATGGTTTTACAGAAATGAAAATAGATATGATAGAGAAACAGAGTGTGTTTCACTTTTTTCCAAACTCAAGAGCTCAAACATTTTCTACGTTTAATTGTAATCTAGATTGTGATCATTGTTCTATGCCAAATAAAGCACAACTTGATCCTAAAACATTCTCAGGAAAGAAATTTGCTCCAGATCAAGCAATAATGTTTGGTATGGCTTCAGGTTCTAGGGTCATTAGTTTTGGCGAAGCTGAACCTTTTATCTCTTTTGAATGGGTAAGAGATACTGCTAAGCTTGCAAAGGAAAGAGGATTGAAAATACTCCTCCGGACTAACGGATATTTCCAAGAACAACCAGTCAGAGAAATGTTGGAATATGTGGATGCTGTTATTATAGATATAAAGAATGTCAATAATGAAGGCTATGAGCAATACTGTGGAGGTGGAAATGTTGAACACATTAAGAAAATCAGCAAAATTATTTTTGATAGTGGTAAACTTCTGGAATTCCACATGATCATACATGAAGGTTTGAACAATGATTCAGAAGCAGCCAGAAAATTAGCTGAATGGATAAAAGAAGAATTATCTATAGAGGTACCTTTACATCTTTCAAGACTTATCCCTGCAAACAAAACAAAAAATTACATCCCAACTTCCAAGGAATTACTTGAGTCCTCATATGCAGCTGCTAAGGAGGCTGGTCTTCAATACGTATATATTAACGGTATTCCAGATCATGAAACACTCAACACTTATTGTCCAAATTGCAATGAATTACTTATTCAACGCAATTCATATACTACTGAAGTAAGAAGAATTTCATTGCAAGGCAATTGCAACAAATGTCAAACAAAAATAAATGTTGTACTTTCCTAAAACAGCAAAATATTTTCACGTGATGTTGCTAATACTGAAATCAATAATTGTGACATTTAATTGACTTGTTAACGTTTCTGTAACAAGATCTATGAATCGGTAAATGTCCTCATTACCATCACGATACGAAGCTCTGAATCTCAAACTTACTTCTGCCCAGTCTGGGTTAAAAAACTGTGTTTCCATAACTGGTTGCCGTTTTGGTTCTTTTTCTGCTAGCTCTCTTTCGACTAAGTTAACATGCATATCAAACTCATTAAAATCTTCATACTGCTCTTCATCGTTAGGTTGAGCTATGATGTCGCAATAATAGAAGTAGAAACCTGAGGTTGTCATTTGAAATACCTTAAGTTTTATTTTTTAGTTTTCTTTTTATTATTCCTACCAAGGGCTTCAATATCTAGTTCCGCATATTTGTCTGCAACATAATGATACTCCTTTGGTAATGAAGCTCTAAGAACTTCTAGCAGATTCGATACCGGAATAATTTCAACTTTGTTCTTGTACTCTTCCTCAATTTTAACATCATCTTTGTTCAGAAAAGGAATAATGACTCGCTTAATGCCAGCCTCTACAGCCGCTTCAATTTTTGCTGTAACACCACCTATAGGAAGAACTACTCCCCTTACAGTTAAACTGCCAGTCATTGCAGTATCTTGTCTGATAGGTGCATTTTCTAAAGCGGATAATATTGCAATAGCAATTGAGATTGAGGCTGAGTCTCCTTCCACTCCTGCATATGCTCCAACAAATTGTATGTGATAATCAAAATCAGATATGTCTTTGCCTACGTATTTTTTGACAATTGCTGAAACATTTTGAACAGCTTCTCGTGCAATAATCCTTAATTGACCAGTTGCTATAATTTTTCCTTCTCTTCGGCTAAATGCAGGAACAACTTCAGCTTCAATAGGCATAACAATTCCAGATTTTTGATTGATAACTGCAAGTCCATTAACTCGACCTACTGTGGTTAGTTCAGTGTTAAATATCTTGTACAATTTTCTATCTTCAGCGTAAGAATCACTTATTTGATTTTCAAGTGTTCGAGCAAGTTTTTTGGCTAATACTACTGTTTCGGCCGAAACAAGATTCTCGTTTCTCTCTTTTGCAAGATCACCCGCTGCACGAATTAACCCACCTAATTCTCTTAATCTGAGAGTCAGTTGACCTTTTTTGTCTGCTCTTCTTTGAGCTTCGTAGATGATTTCTTCAACCGCTTCTTTTGAGAAATGAGGAATTTTTCGATCTTTAGCGATTTCTTGTGCACAAAAACGAGCAAGTTTTCGTCTATTCTCAAGAGAATCTTCCATTATGTCTCTCATATAGACTTCATAACCCGAACCTTGAATTCTTGAACGTAGAGCAGGATGCATATTTCTGGTAGTTTCAATATTACCAGCTGCAATAAGAACAAATCTGCAAGGAACTGGATCAGAGCGAACCATTGCACCACTGCTTAGTTCGGATTGACCTGTAATCTGTAATTTTCCTTCTTGCATAGCAGTTAGTAATTTTTGTTGTGTTCTCATTTCAAGAGTACCAATTTCATCACAATAAAGAACACCTAAGTGAGATTTGTGAATCAAACCACTTTCGACTCTCTCATGTGGGGGTGTACCAAGTCCTCCTGATTGGAAAGGATCATGTCTAACATCTCCTAATAATGCTCCAGCATGAGATCCTGTTGCATCATGGAACGGTGCTTTGTCTCTTTTTGCATTATCTACTAACAATTTTGGAACTAACATTTCAGTTCTTGATCTAGATTGGTTAAGCATAAAGAAAATAAAGAATCCTACAAACATAGCAACCAATAATGTAACAGGTTGTGAATTTGGATTACTAGCTGTTGCAATAAGTGCGTAACCGATAATTGCAAAAAGAATTGCCAAAGAAATAATGAAGCGTTTATTACCACTTTTCTTAGCTACTGCTGCATCCATCTCAACTTTTCTAGCTCCATGTCCCGCAGGCAATGTTGCAACTCGAGGTTGATTTGGATATTTTGGATTTGCTATACATAGAACATCAACTAATTCTTCATTTGGTAGTAGTTCAGACATTGCTAGTCCTAACATACTTTTTCCAGTACCAGGTTCTCCAATAAGTAAAACATGTCTACGTTGTAAAGCTGCTTTTTTTATAATTTCAGTAGCATTTTCTTGACCGATTACTTGATTAATTAAGCGAGGTGGAACTGATATCTCACTAGTGTCTTTAAAATCGATGTCTAAAAGAATTTTTCTTTTTCTTTTAGACTTTTTAGAACCACCTTTAGATTTAGCTACCATAACCATCACTAGAAAATATTCTGAACTTTCAATAATTATGTCGTTCCAGCTTTAATAAATATATGTTTCTATTCAATTTACTTGATTTGTAACCCCATTAAAAGAAGTGAATGGAAAAAAACTTTATAGTCATTAGATTTAGTTTAACACAGACATCAAATGAAGATATTACTCGGTCCAAATTCTGATTCATTAGGTAAAAATATTGCCAAACAACTAAATTTGCCTTATGTAGATTTTAATTTCAAAAGATTTTATGATGGAGAAACATATCTTCAGATAAATGATCAAGTCGAAAACGAAGAAATTCTAATTATACAATCAACTTATCCAAATCAGGAAAAAAGCCTATTGGAAACAATGCTAATAGCTTCAACTTTGAAAGAATTAGGCGCAGATAGAGTCTTAGCTGTTATTCCATATCTCTGTTATGCACGAGCGGATAAAAGAAAACTAAAAGGTGAAATTCTTTCTCATCATCTGACACTCTCCTATCTTCTGAATTCGGGTATTGATAGCATTTTAACTGTGAATGTTCATAATAAGGAACAATATTTTGCACAAGATTCTGGACTCGATAAACAAAACTTGAATGTCATACCATTTATGGTTGAGAAGTTTTTACATGGAAAGGAAAAAGATGATTGGATAATTGTTGGTCCAGACAAAGGAAGTGAAAAAGATATCCTTCAAATTGCAAATGAGTTCTCTCTTTCATACTACATTCTGGATAAGATGAGAGATCCAGTTACACACTTAATCCAAACTAAGAAACCTAATTTCGATTTCAGTGATAAAAATGTTTTAATCATAGATGATATTGTGAGTTCAGGAACAACAGCCAAAACAGCATGCTCTCTGATATTTGAGGAAGGAGCTAAATCTGTTGTTATATTATTTGTACATGTTTTATCCAAACCTAACGTAATTACAGACTTGAAGAAGATTGGAAATTTACTTGTCTATTCTTCAAATACAATTACTAGAACTGATATAGAACAAATTGACATTAGTCCAATCATTAGCGAATTTATTGAGGAAAAGTATCTATGAAGAAGTATTTAACTCATGTCCGAGGTCATTATCAAGATCTTGGATTTGAGGAATTCTTTGCAACTCTAGAAGCTGAAAGTATCGAATATTCTGTTGAAAAGAAAGAAGACCAAGTCCTCATTTTCAATACTAAACAAAACCCCATAAAAGCAGCTAAAAGGTGCGCATTTCTTCATTCTATCTTAACGCTGATATCAATAGGTAATGTGGAGGAAGATAAACTTGAACTACATGAATTCATATCTCTACCAGAAATCGAGGATAACAAAACCTTTGCAGTTAGAGTCAAAAAAGTTGGTAAAAAAGCAATCTGGCAAGATCTCCCAGATTTAGAAAGAGAACTTGGGGAATATATATTTGACAATTACAGAGAACAAAATCTAAAAGCTAACCTAAGAAGACCGGATTATTTATTCCAGGGGATTTTGATTGGTAAGAGGTTGTATCTAGGTTTAGAGGTTTGGAGTTTAGATCGGATTGAATATGAAAATAGGGAACCCGGAAACAGGCCCTACTTCAGACCAGGATCAATGAAAACTGAATTTGCTCGAGCAATTGTGAATCTATCGAGAGTAAAACAAAATGACGTATTCTATGATCCGTTCTGTGGAGGAGGAGGATTTTTGATTGAAGCAGCAAAATTAGGGGCTAATGTTTTAGGGTCAGAGCTTGACAAATTTGCCATATACGGTTGTAATCAAAACATGAAATTTTATGAAGAAAATTACTATGCAATAATCCGTTCAGATTCACGACATCTACCCATTAAAGAGGTAGATGCAATTGCTACAGATCCACCTTATGCAATTCAATCATCAACACATGGAGAAAATGTGAATAACCTAATTTATGACTTTTTAATTGAAGCTCGATCAATACTCAAAAAAGATGGTTATTTAGTCTTTAGTAGTCCTGCAAAGCATGAATCAGAACTTTTAGCTGAAAAAGCTGGGTTCTCCATTCAGAAAATTTTAGATACTCGATTACATAAATCTTTAACTAGAAGAATTATAATACTGAAGTGATTTAATGAGCAACAAATTTACTGTTACTTTTCTAGGTACATCATCTGCACCTCCACAGGTAGAGCGAAGGCAAAGCTCAGTTTCAATACAGTACCGGAATCATAATTTGCTTGTCGATGTTGGAGAAGCTACTCAAGTGCAATTGCTAAAACACAAAATAGGCCTCTCAAATTTGACAATTTTATTGACTCATTTGCACTCTGATCATACTCTAGGTTTGATAGGTCTTTTGACAACTAGAAGCTTTTACAGTATTTCCAAAGCTATAACCATAATTGGACCTCCATGGACTTCCTCATTTATCTTCCTTCAATTACTAGCGTATAGATTATATCCTGAATATGATATTAAAGTCATAGAAACTACTGGGGGGGTGGTTCTATCGAATTCTGATTTCTATATTGAATCATTTCCAGTTTCTCATGGTGAAGACTGTTTAGGGTACAAAATCATTACACACAAACCTCTAGGAGTCTTTAATGTTGAACGAGTTTTGGAGAAGAATATTCCAAAAGGGGAAAAATGGAAAAAACTGCAAGAAGGTTATCCAGTTGAAATTGAAAATAAGACAATATTTCCATCAGAAATATTAGATAGATCATCTAAAGAACAAATCAAGATTGTTATAACAGGAGATACACCATTAGACGATAATGTCATCAATAATTCCGCTAATGCTGATCTGCTTATTCATGATTCTACTTATCCAATGATGGAAATTGAAAGAGCTAAGAAGCACAAACATTCTACTTGTACAGACGCAGCTTTTGTTGCTAAAAGAGCCAATGTAAGAAGATTAATTCTAACTCATTTTTCAGAATTGCATAAGAATCTAACAGAATCTCTGAGTAATGCAAAGGAGATTTTTCCTAATTGTATTATTGCACATGATGGTTTGGTAATTGAAGTTTAGTCTTACTTCTTGAATATTCCACCAAAAGAGGTTTTCTCTAACTCAAACCCTTTCTCAGTCTTAGGTGCTAACCATTCTAAAATTCTGCGTGGATTGTTGGAATTGATGACGATTTGAAGATTACCTAAAGCAGAGAAAGTGTCAGAAGAAATAACTGCAATTCTGTTAACATAAAGTGCATGTTTATGTAAATTAATGATTAAGTCATTATTTGTATTATCTAGTATAGCACATTTCCTGACTGTATCTAGAATTTTCACCCGACGGATATGGTCAAAAAATTTTTGTAGAGATTCAATCTTAGCATCTTTACTTGTTAGCATTGTACACTCTTTGTTTTCAATTTCTTCTAATTCAGGAAGGTATCCTAAAAGGTTGGATATGCATTTCTCTACCTTATTTCTACTTTCGGTAGCATAAACAGGAATTTTAATTGTTAGAATTAGGTTCATGTTTTTTACCTGTCTCTAGGTCATTTAATAGTGAGATGGATGATTCTTTGAATGATTCTAGTGTTCTATTATTAGATAAAATATAATTTGAGAAAGCAATAGTTTCTCCTAAACCTAAACTCAGTTCAGTGTCATCTCTTTTTATAAAATCCTCTTCTGTTCTTGGAGCATCGCTTCTTCCCCTTAATTTCAATCTTCTGTATCTGATTATGGGATCAACATGAATTGCAACTATGATAAAATCATTCCCTAGATGTTTTCTAAAATGCTTAACTTCAGCTTGACTTCTAATCCCATCGATGATTATTTTAAATTGTCCCCGTTCTGTTAGTTTATCTATTGTTAAACATGTAAGATGAGCAATAGCTTCTTCACCATGTTTCTTTCTTAGATCCAGCATTACTTTTCTTCCGGATTCTGGAGTCGGCTCATATCCCAATTCTAAAACCTTAGCTCTTACAACATCGCCCATTACAACTGTTTTGTAGTCTTTATTGTTGGCATACTCTGCAAAAACACTTTTGCCTGAACCAGGCATACCAGTGACTCCAATTATGGTGATTTCAGCTTCTGTCATGAGGCCCAAAAAGGAAATAATGGTAGAGATTAAAAGTTTTATCAATTGATAGTGAATAAAGGTTATAAAATAATAAAAAAATCATTAATTGATGGTCAGAGCATTCATATCAATAGATTTCAACAACTCAAGTGTTCTTCAAAAGATAGCTGAAGTGCAAGATTCAATTCAGAATAGTGGTGCAAAACTAAAAATAGTTAATCCCAAATTGCTTCACATAACTTTGGAATTTCTGGGTGAAATATCAGCTAATGAGGTCAAAAAAGCTAAAGAAATACTTGATTCCATAAATTTCAAGAATTTCTTTCTAGATGTGAATGCAGTCAATGTACTGCCAAATGAAAAACACATAAGAGTTATTTATTGTGAAATCAACGGAGATGTTGACATTCTAAAAGAGATACAAAAACAACTTCGAATAAATTTGAGAAATTACGGTTTTAAAACAGATAATCGATTATTTAAACCACATTTAACTATTGCAAGAGTAAAATCTTCACAGAATAGAAAAGAATTAATGTTAGCTATTAATACTTTCTCTAACATTAAATGTGGAAGACAAGAAATTGCTTCAATTAAACTGAAACAATCGGTACTAAAACCCGAAGGTCCGGAGTACTCAATTCTGCACGAAGTAACAGCCTAGAATTGAGAATAGTGTAAAATACGTAAGGTGTAATAATGAGCGAAAAATCATCTGTTCCAAAGAACATAAACAGCAAAAAACACAAGAAATTGGAGCAACAAGTTATTGAAGTAATTCAAGTTCAATGGGAAAGACATGAGGAAATCAGAGAAATTTTGTCTATTCTTAAAGAAAAAATTCTATTAGATCTTACATCTCTAGGTTTCAAAGGGAGAGTAGAAGTTCAAGGTTCATTTGTCAGGAAAACTTACCTTGGAGAAGACGAAGTTTATGATCTATTGCTGATACTTCCACAGTCTGAAAGAGCAAAAGTCCACCAAATCCTTGATTCGCTAACAAAGCGCTTGGAAAAAGATAGGATTAGAAAATCTTTGTTAGAAGTGAAAAAGCGGACAGGTAAAATACCTCATTTGCGGATTATAGCTGGAGATGAATACGTTAATTTGTTCGTAGGTTTTGAAGTATCCCCAGGAGAGAAACAAATCTCTATTTTTGATTCAATCCCAATGCATACACAATATCTCCTTACTCACATGCAAGAGCAAGATAGAAATGAGGTTCTACTACTTAAGAAGTTCATGAAAACTGTAGGTGTGTATCGAAATGAAATTGGTGCTGTAGGTTTTAACGGGTATTTATGTGAGCTACTAATTGTATTCTATGGTTCATTTTGGGAGGCTATTAAAGGAATCAGTAGTTGGAAACCAAGAACTATAATCGATATCAAAAGGAAGAAAGTGCAAATTGAGGATGTTGATTCTTTAACAAGTGAAATGCTTAGTCGATATTATCCAATCTATGTGCAAGATCCCTTAAATCCTAAAGATAATGTTGCAGCTGATGTTTCTATGTTACAATTTATGTCACTTATCGCAGCAGCAAATGCTTACATGTTTGAACCAACGTTACATTTCTTTGAAGATCTTCAATGTGAAATCCCGGCATTTGATGATTTAGTAAGAAAAATTATTACAACAGGAAGGGAAACACTAGTACTTGTTCTCAAACGTAATTTTCAAGAAGCTGAAATATCTTGGCAGAAGGCTTTATCGATTAAATCTGCATTTGCTTCTGAAATTTTTGCAAATAATTATATCCTTGAAAGGTCTCATGCATTTGTTTCCGACGATTATTACGGGTTAATGATTTCGTTGATGAATG
>BPTK01000144.1 GCA_023705905.1 Candidatus Heimdallarchaeota archaeon | reverse complement strand
GATCGTTTCACGTGACTGGAGTTCAGACGTGTGCTCTTCCGATCTTTTCTTCTTTGAAGAGACTCTTTTTAACTACTTCCCTTCCATGAGTATTACAAACTACCTTTCCGCATTGAGAACATTTCTGAATGTGATCATTACAAGTAAAATTATCACAAAATTCGCATTTCTCAGCATGATCAGTAGAGACAACACTTTTGCATGATGAACATACAACAGCATGATTTGTACAGATAGTCTTTTTAGACAATGAACCTTCAATAGTGTGATCTTGACATAAAACTTTTCCACAAACACTGCAAACATCAGGAGTGGAAACAAATAACATTTTGGAAGATTTTTGTTCAAGACATATTTCGCAAAGAAGATGAATTTCTGTACCTAAAGCTGATTCAGCTATCCCTTTGAGTTGTAGTTTGTTGCCTTTCTCATCTGCTATTGATATTTCTGCGAGTGATACTGGAATATATATGACAGCGGCATAAATATCTTTAATTTCACTAGCTTTGGGAATACTAAAATCCTTTTTACTTAGAGTAAAATTACTGTCTTGAAGAAGTTTGACTCTTGGGAATGATTTAAGCTGAGTATCGATTGATTTGATTTTCTCAACTCCTTCTTCAATTTCTTTTATGTGGTTTTTGATAACTTCTGGGCCAAATTTTATTGTTTCTAGAGCTTTATTGTAATCTCCAACCTCGCTGTTACTCTTAAATTTGTATTTGTCTGTCATTAAAGGTTTCAGAGCAACATAAATTCCCTTAGCTTTCTCAATTTGAGCTTGGAATTTCTTCACTCTATTTCGTTTACTATCAATAACTTTGAAAATCTCATTTCTTTCATTTTGAAGTTCTTCTGCCCAATGATCAATTTCAACTTTATGTTCCTTTTCAATATTCACTAAACCTTCCTCAATAGCTGTCTTCCATGCTTGTCCATAGAAGGTTTCATCAACAAGCAACACATCATGAAAAGATTCCAATATTGTTTCAGGAGTTCTTTGAATTTCTATCTTTCTGATATTTGAAGATGTAGCACTGTATAGACTTCCAAGGTTTTTCAGAGGAAGAACTGAGATGAGCTCTTCGAAAACCTCCTCAGCTTGAATAGGTATTGATTTTTGCCCCCAAATTTCTACATCTCCTCCTAACTCTATTCTATCTAATAATGGAAATATTCTTTTGATTGGTAAATCAAGAGTTACATCACCCCATCGATCAGCATTTGCATAATTTACTCGAATTCTTCGTTGAGCTTTAATTCTGAAATCCAGATACAAGAATGGTATGTAAGCTAATTCAAGATTTTTAGTCCCCAGATAACTAAATTTCTTGTTTCCAAAGAATTTTTCTAATAATTCCTTAAATTCTACAGGTTCATATTTCAGATACTGATCTTTCATTGTTTTTATTATGTTAGAAAGATCAATTAGTTCCACTTCGGGTTCTTTCTCAATGATTTCTTGGAAATCATCCTTTGTTTCTATGGGTAAAGTTTCTAATCCTCCAGGTTGAGTATCTGATTCTGCATCAGAAGTTTCAGTCTTATCAATCCCCGCTTGTTTATCTAGAAGACTTGTTCTGCTGGAAAACTTTCTTATTGAAGATAATTCTTTTTCTAGATCATCCAAACTAAGTTCCTTGGAAATATCTTCTAAATCCATAGAGTCTATTGAGTGATCATAGGCCCCAATTTGTTTACATAATGTTGCTGGAGGAAAATCATACATTTTAGCAACGTCTTCATCTGAAAGAGTTTTATGGACTGAATAGAGCCTACGAGTGTTTATGTGAACAGGCTCTGGAAAGACATCAGGTGATAGAACATAAAATTCACCGCTTTTGAATTGTTGTAACTGGTCAACAATAAACCGTGCATCTGGTTGAGATTGTAACATGTTATCAACAATTCTGAGATCTTGAGGGGTAACAAAACGACCGAAAAAGAATGTACTCACTTGTCCAAAAGCTTTGTAATCGACATCACTGATATTTTGCGTAGCTACAAGCATCGATAAGCCAAATTTTCGCCCTTGTTTGAAGAGAAGTTGTAACCATTGTTTCGTTACAGGATTTTTTGGATGAGGAGGTATAAGTTGTGGTGGTCCTGCTAATTCATCTATGTAAAAAATCAGTTGAGGGTCTGGTGAAGGATTTGATCTGATGTACGTATAGAGGCTCTGAGCTAAAGTTGTAATATAAATCTCTCTCAGTCTTAGATTAGTCAAAGTATTTAGGTAAATTATAGAAATTCTAACTTTGTTAGGATCAGTTGGTTTTATTAGAGTCTGAATCGAGAGTTTTGGTCCTAAATTAAATACTAAGGAAGGTGCTCCAACATTGATAGATTTTATTCGTTTAATCAATGAATCTTTTTCTTTTTGTGATAGTAGTGTTCGAATATTTTCTGCTAAGTAAGCAGCTTCTGTTTTTATTAAATCAATCAACATCTCAAAATCTGCTATCAGAATATCTTTGATCAAACACTGTTCAAAAAGTGACACTAAATAAGCTTTAATTGCTCCTCCTTTCTCAGAATTCAGTTTATATCCCAGAACATTAGCAATAGTTGTTGCAATTCCATCAATAGCAAGAATCTTCTCTTCTCTGTCCAACTCCTGAGGAGGCATGATTAGAGGGTTTATCGAAAGAGGTATTCCTTTCTCTGATGCAGGAGTGAAAACAACAACTTCAACTTTATCTTTGTATTGATCATAGAACTCTTTCGAGATGCCATAAGGTTTCAATTTATCATGGTCCTCTACAATAACGAGACTACTAATATCTCCTTGAGGATCGATGATAATTGCAGGGATATTATTCCTTACAGCTTCTTCAATAAGGATTTTACAAACTACAGTTTTTCCTGAACCACTCTGTCCAAAAACACTGATATGTTTGCTCAACGCCTTAACGGGCAAGTAAATGTCTTCTTGTGTGGAAAACTCTTTCCCAATATGCATTGAAGGGTTCTGAGCATTTTTCTCTGGCATCTTCTTCAGTTAAAAAGAAGAATCAATGTATAAAAACTATTGTAAAATAAAATAAAATAGAAAAAAAGAGGAGTTGTAATTTTTCTACAATCCAGCAATTAAGAATAATATACCACCAATTATAACGAGTAGTCCACCTATTCCACTTCCTACAACACCAAGCACAATTAGTAGGATACCTAAAATTATCCAATCTAATCCGAATCTTCCAAGTGCTAAGAGAATGGAAAGAACACCAATGACAATTAATATTATAGCGCCAACTATTGCTCCTAATCCCGCTGTTAGATCACCTAACCAGTTAGCAGTGTTAAAGATATCAACTACACCACCTAATGTTTCACCTATTAGCATTAGAACTCCTACTGCGACTTCTATTGCTCCACCGAGAACAGCTAGAATGGATCCTACATTTGAAAGTGATTTATTTCGTTTTGCCATGTAAGTAAAAAACAGTTTCTGTATTTAAATTTTTAGGGAAAATGATTTGTTTTTTAAAAAACTTATCAACGATTTCTTGTTGAAGCAACTATATAGATGCTTCCACCAACAATGATAATTACACCGGGAATACCTAATCCTATAATACCAACCAGAATGGTTAATATGCCTCCTAGCAGGATTCGCTTTTCCCTACTCACGAGAATTATTGCTAATGCTCCAAGTGCTATACAAACAACTGTTAAGATTAAACTATGTAGTTCAACAATATAAAAAGGCGTCCCAATGATCAGTCCAACAGCAAAACGAGGTAGCTCTAAAGCCATGAAATAGTCCAATACAATCAGGACGATGCCACCTATGATAAAGAGTATACCACCACCAATTGAAATTCCTTGACTAATTCTAATATACCCTTGTTTAGTCACCATTATATTTCAGTACTGACAATCCCTTTTAAAACTATGGGGGTAGTTACTTGAAGGTAGCTCTTGCAGAAACTATATGTGGACTTACTCCTTTTTGGAAACGTACGATTACAGCTTTATTTCCAGAAGAGTTTTTACCATGAATGCGTGATATTCTTCCAGTTAATTGCTTACCTGATTTAACGTAACTTATGCTTACTTTTCTCCCTAAATAACTGTTAATTGGTAATTCAATATTATGAAGATGTAAAATTACGGATCTATTAGTAGATTTACCTGATGCATCATGAAGCACAGAATGGACAATTCCGTATGTTTTAGATAAAGTAACTTTCTTCTTCGCTTTTGCTTTCTTTTTAGAAGTTTTAGATTTTATCTTTCGCATAGCTTTTGCGTCTTCAATAGCTTTTACAGTAGCTACCGAAACACCTTTCTTCACAGAAACAGTTGCTTTGGGTTTGACTACAGGTTTTTTAACTACAGGTTTTTTAGCTACAGGTTTCTTTGTTTCAGATTTTACTGCGGGTTTTTTAACAACTGGCTTCTTTGCGGGTGCTTTAGGTTCTTTAACAGATGGACGCACGGATGTTTCCTCTACTTTTTTCTTCAAAGTTGGAGGTTTAGGTATTGTTGCTTTATCTACTGTTTTTATTTTGGGTTTAATTTCAGCTTTCTTTGTAGGTGCTTTAGCAACAGGTTTCTTAGCTGGAGTTAATACTGCCTTTGCATTTAGAATCATGGTTTCAGCTGTAGCTTTTCCTATTCCAGGCAATTGTGATAACTCGTCTGCTGAAGCTTTTGCTAATTTTTCAACAGTGTTAAAACCACAATCTACAAGAGTTTTAGCTGCTTTGGGTCCAATTCCTTTAATATTCTCTATTTCGTTATTTGCCATTATGTAACCCTTCTGAATGTCAAAATTGAGAAAATTCTTTTTAAAAATCTTTAGATTGCAATGTTTTTGTCTTTTGCATGTGCTACAAAATAAGTGAAAACTTTTATCTTGTAGAGTAAACTAAATCTCAAGAGTAACTTGAATCTAAAGAAGTGATTTTACTTGTCAAAAAAGATAATACTAACCGGTTTCGAACCTTTCGGAGGATCAAATGTTAATCCCTCAATATTAGCTTGTAAAGCTCTCGAGAAGACCATAGAAGGATATGAGATAAAAACAATTGAGATACCTCTACGTTATAAAGAAATTAAACAGATCATTGAGAGCATCTTAATTGAAGAAAAACCGGAAATATTAATATGTACTGGTCAATCACCAAGAGCTGTTATTTCCTTAGAAAGGATTGCTATCAACATAGCTAGTTTAGAAAAATCTGCGTATAATTGTGGTAAAAAACCGTTGGACGAAATATTGGAAATTAATGGTAGAAACGGGTTTTTTGCCACTTTACCAATCAGAAAAATCAAGAATTGTCTAGAAGAAAACAAAATACCATGTGAAATATCGAATTCAGCTGGAACTTTCGGATGTAATCAGATTTTCTACCATGCAATGCACTTTATAAATCACAAAGAGATTAATATTCCCGCTGGATTTATTCATGTTCCTTCACTCCCTGAGCAGGTTATTGGCAAAAATTTACCTTCAATGACATTAGAATTGATAATCCAAGCTTTGGAAATTGCTATAACAACAACTATCAAGCATTTACATGAGGAGAATACAAAATGAAAAAGTTTCAGTTCTTAGCCCTGAAATCTGAAGAATTTTTTGATATGATAGATAAGATATGCAGAGAAAGAAATTCAGTAAAACGAACAAAAAGAACTGATAACGTACTGAAACTAGTCTGTTTCGTAGTTATTCCAGCATCTATTATTACATTCAATGTAAAAGAAGAAAATAATCACTTAGTTGTCAATAGATCAATCAATTTTTCACCCATATTACTTTTATCCATACCTATTCTAGCAGCACTGGAAGCAATAGTCTATGGCATTTCTTACCTTGTTGATAATTTTAGTAGCTTAACATTCTGGCTAGTAGGCGGTGCTTGGGTTATGGTAGTTATGTTTCTAATCTACCAGACATTTGTTGAGGTAGACGAAATAAACAAGAAATTATACAGAGTCAAGGTATAAAACCATGAAGATAGATTTACATTGCCACTCTAGTTTTTCAGATGGGATATTTACCCCTCAACAATTATTGAAAATTGCAGAAAATAAGAGACTCACCATTTTTTCAATAACAGATCATGATTCTGTTAGTGGAACAGCAATTGCAAAGCGAGAATCAGCAAATTATTCCTTTTCATACATTACAGGAATTGAAATTTCTGCTAGATATAAACAAGAAAAAATCGAGATACTTGGTTATAATTTCAACGCAGATAATTCTGCCTTCAAACAAAGTTTAGTGAAACTACAAAACTCTAGAAAGGAGAGGATTTACAAAATACTAGCAAAACTTCATGAAATTGGGATAGACATATCTTACGATGATATTATCAAAGAAGTAGGAAATGCGTCTAGCCCTGGAAGACCTCATTTTGCACGAGCAATGAAAACCAAAGGATATGTGAATTCTGTTAAAGAAGCTTTTACTGAATATCTGGCAGAAGGACGTCCTGCTTACGTACCTAGACTGACCATAGAACCAAAAGAAGCTATCAGACTAATTAATCAAGCAAATGGAATAGCAGTTCTTCCCCATCCTTTGTTCGTTGAAAAACATGATTTAGGGAGAATGGAAGAATTGTTAGATTTACTTATTTCATGGGGAATTAGGGGGATTGAAGTATATTATAATTATGAGAATATATTCACAAATTTTCCTGCAAAGAAAATCCTAGGAGTAAAAAATTTTCTTCTGGATTATTGTAAGCAAAAGGATTTATTGGTAACTGGTGGAAGTGATTTCCATGGAGATAAGGGTGGTCTGGGAGAGGTATATGTGCCAAAAGAGTACATTTTACAGATACAATCATTTTTCAATCTGTAGTATCGAGAACCTTAATCAATAATTCAGGATCATCAGTGAAGATTCCATCAATTTCCCATGACAATAATGAGAGCATGATTTCTTTATCGTTTATTGTCCATGGGTGCACTGCAATATTGTTTCTATGAGCCCTCTTTATAGAATTGGCAGTTACAATTTTAATAAAAGAATGTCTTATAGGCACTTGCAGGACACAGTAATCCTTCTTTGAGAAAATCCAAAAATTGGAAACAAAAGCCAAAACTTCTTTTTGATTCGCACTTGTCGGTATTTCAACATGCTCACTAATTTCTCTAAATCTAAGAATTTGTCTATTGTGGAATGATCCTACTAAAACTCTGTTTTCAGCTCCACAGTCCTTTATTGTTTCAAATATTATTGAAGAGGCTTTCTTATCATCATCTTTGATATCTAGGTTAATTTTTACTTTTGGAAATGTCTCAAAGAATGTATGAAGAGGAATAATTTGCAATCCTTTATTTCTGAAGAGATAAGCATCTTTCTCTTTGTTGAAGTGCCAATATCCAAGATCAAATTCCATAAGCTCATCCAGATTATAATCTGAGATTTTTCCTTTACCATTAGTAGTTCTATCTAAAGTTTCATCGTGAAATATAACAGGAATGCCATCTTTAGTGATTCTAATATCTGTTTCCAAAACGTCAACGTTTAAGTCATAAGCCTCCTGAAAAGCTAACAAGGAGCTTTCTGGTGTGAAAGCACTTCTTCCACGATGAGCCATCACCAGCGGTCGGTTACCCTTAAGGAAAGGAATGTCTGATGTCTTCCAAATGGGTTGAAACAATATCTCACCTTTGTATTATTTATTCAATCGATCAAGAACCTCATTTATTAACATTAGGAGTTTTTCCATAGTGTTCTTGCCGATGTCTATTGATTTTCCAGGTTCATGGAATAGAAGATTGCGCTTAAACCGTATTTCATGTAGAAGAGTAACCTCATCTTTCGTCAACATCTTATTCTTTTCTAGAATGTCAATCAATTTTAAGAAGTTAATTTCATCATCTCCAATTTCTGTTTTTATACTAGACAATGAACGTCTGAAAATTGTTTCAAGACTTCTGTAGATTAATAGAAAAGATAAGGTTTGTTCTTCACTTCTAATTTTATCCCATTTTACGATCTTCTCTTTAATATAATCTATATCAGCTTTAATTGCTTGTTCTTCATTTGAAGTAAGAATTTGACTTGATATTAAATGAGCTAATGGGTCAAACATGAATTGTTTTTCTATCTTATCTCTTGTTTCTTCAGGAATTTGAATTTCTTCTAAAACCTCTTTATATAATTTCCAAGCTATAGATTTTGCCATTTCATCTCGAGAATACCATGAAATTGTCTCTACAAGTTTGGTGAAAAGAAGCTGTTTCTTAGCTTCATCAATAATCCCAAAAAGCTCTCTTTGCGTTCTACGTACAAATAAATTGCTGATTGGGAATTCGGCAATAGCAAGAATCTGTAAAATTCTTTTTTCACGCTCCTCCTCTGGCTCAAAATAGATTATTGGAAGAACTCGAGGGATTAATGAACATAAGTTCCTTGAGGAAACGTATAAGAGATATATACTAAATCCAAGAAGAATTCCAAATACACTTGCAAAAATTATCACGTTTATTAGATTTGATATTTGATCAAGTTCAATGAAATCCAATTTTATTGAAGCAAAACTCATAATTATCACAAGAATAAAATTGAATAATAGCAAACTTGATGAAACCAGACTAAAAAGAAATAAAGACTCGTTATATGTTAGTAATTTCTCATTTCTAGTAGTGTGTGATCTATCTATGAAATTTTGACTATACTGATTTTGTGCTTCTTTGGATAATTCAGGTATTAGTTCACGTTTTATTTTTCTTTCTAAGAGCTCTTGTTCGTCAGCTTTCAATTTTATTTCCATGGAAATAAGTGGAACTGCTTTCTCTTGAAATCTAAATTTTCGTGGTTTTAAGAAAATATCATCATAATTTGAAGTAAGGTTTCTAGTTATATGATTCTTTACTCCACCAATTTGAAAAAGTAATTTTGGAGTTAACAAATAGAGAAATAGAATTGGAATAACTAAAAATGTATAGAGAAGAATTGCCGAAAACTGAAAATCACCTGTTCTAAGTCCTGTATACACTATATAGATTAAAATTTCTAGTAGTAAAGGTAAAATTAATCCAAAACCTACTCTGATAAGTAAAGGAACAACACTTGAATTTGACCTATGGCTCATTATTATTAAAAACAGTTCCTCATTTAAATGTATGATGGTTAGAAGCTATTATCGTAAGATGCCTTGATAATGAATCAGGATTCTAAATTGTCTTGTAGTAATTGCTCTCTCAATAACTCTATTTCTTGTTCTATACGATTTTTCTCAGTGGAATCTCCTTGATTAAACTCTAGAAGATCCTTTAAGCAGGTTAGTTGTAATCTTTCAATTCCTTCGGCAGAATAGCTCTTTATCTCCTCTTTTAATGATATTTTTCCTAGTTCAAGCATTTTAGCAAGATTCCAA
>BPTK01000143.1 GCA_023705905.1 Candidatus Heimdallarchaeota archaeon | reverse complement strand
GCAATCATTTGTAAGGGTATGAAGGTTGTCCAAAATGTGGAAAAGGATTTAACGACCTTTCTGAGGAAGCTCAGTTTGCTGTGAGCATGATTATGAAATCAATGATTGAACATTTTAGGTAAAAAATCAGTCTGAGAGTTTTCAGACTTTCACTAGTTGAACGTTAACCAACCAAATTGATTATTCAGTATAATGAACACTATAATTAATATTAGGATAAGAAAGGTCAGAACAATCTGTGTTATGTATATTTTGCTAATTTTTCTAAATTGTCTAGTTGATACTGAACCTCCCCTTACAAATGATTGCGAGACCCAGAAGATAAGTGCACATGATGCGTATATGGATATTACATTTAGAACTAACAGGATTAATGAACCTAGTGCAGCTTGAAGGAATAATGTTCCACTTGCCAACAACACCCCAACATTAGCAGCTGGAGGGCACAATGAAGCAGCTACAGCTACTCCTACTATCGATGTACTTTCACCTCGGATAATAAAAAGTCCTGCGGCTAAACCGCTAGCAATCGCAAATACAATATCTCCAATACTTGGGTTGATTCTGATATTTATTTGATCATTAACTATCTCCCCAAACTCATGAATGCGGCTTGGATCTGTCCAGTTAAATATTGCACCAACAATGAGCCCTATGACGATGATAATAATCAATCCTACTAATTCGGCTAATACTGCTTTTTTTGAATAAATATTCTTAGGAGTCATAGTGCCTAATACGGTAAGTGCTATCGGGGCCAGTAAAGGAGCAATTATCATGCTTGCGATAACAATAATAACATTGCTGTAAATCAATCCAAAAGATGCAAGAATCCCTGATAAAAATACGAGAGCTAAGAATGTTGGATTGAGTAAGGCAAGACCTTTGATATTTGCAATCATTTCGTCTGTGCTTATCCCTCTACCTTTAACAGGCACCTCTTTTTTGTCAGAGGATATGGTTAGAGTAACAGGTGTTACTATTATACTTCCAAATACTGTACCAACGCCTAATCCCTTTAATTCTTCGAGCAAAATTGAGGTTTGCTGATTTTCTACAACTGTATGAAGAGTTGCTATTTCCTCGAAAATTGTCACATTGAAGACAATTGCAAGTTTTTCATCTAACTCCCTAACAATATCCAACTTATCTGCTGGAATTATTATCTTTACATCCTTCATAGTAAGAACCACGTACGGTACTGATAGTACATTAAAATTGTATTATAAAATACTTATGTCAAAAATCTGAATCAAATTATTGATGTATCTACTACACTTAGATCAGCAATGGATTGTTTTTGGTTAAATACAAACTTAGGATTTTCATTTTCCGTGATTGTATTTACGGTAAGCATACTTTAATTTTGCTTCATCCTCTTCCATATATCGAGGATATTTTTTCAAAATCTTGTCTAATTCTCTGTTTAAACCCTTCAATTCTTTGTCCATTTTCCCCAAGATTTTGTTCATATCTTCAATAAGAGTTTCTGGTTGCATAGACTAAAATAAGTTAAATCTAATTATAAAATAGGTAAGATAAGGAAATTACTCTCGTAATACACTTTTATGAATCATCAAGATCTCTTTGTCCCGTAATTGTTGTTTTAATGTCTGCAGAAAGGCATTTAGGGCAAACTGTCTTTGTTGTGAAAATTCCATCGACTTGCTCTTTCAAAATCTTCTTTTCTTCATTATTGAACCTGTTCCCACATTTGTTGCAGATAAAAGCGTCTGGTCTATAAACAGCCATAGAATCACTAACAATTGTTTACTGTTAAAGAATATAACTTTTACTCTAAGTTAAGAAGTAATAGAAAATAGATATAAGTGCGTCAAAATAACAGCAAATATGCGTAATTCCAGAATTGTTTGGAAATTTATTTTTGTTAGTTTGATAATTGTAGTGCAATTAACTGCTACTCAAAATCTATCATTTGAATCATCTGCAAACAGCTCCAAACAACAAACTTCAGTTGATAAGAAGGTCTATTTGTATAACGTTTCAGGGTGTTTTGCTGTACAAGCTGCAACACCGAATACAGGCCCGTCTAAGATTTATATGCACATACCAATAGCTCATCTGAATCAAGCACCAATACTTCTTTCAGTTTACTCTGATACAAAAGGTGTTATAGAAAATTATAGAATATCATCCAATTATTCCTCTGGAAATTCTCTGTTAGAAGTATCAATTAATAGTTTAGAAAACACAGACGTTGTTTATATTTACTGGAATGTGCCTGTTCTTATTGAATACAATAAATTTGAAGATTTACCTTCCGATGTTACAATAACTCCAGAATACCTGCTACCTGAAGAAGTGGTTGGTTGGCTTGAGAGTACAGAATATGTTCAAAGCGATAATCCTGAGATAATTACAAAAGCTGAGGAACTTATTGAAGATGATACAAATGTAATTACTATTGCTGAAACTATAGTAAACTTCACTGGAAATGAAATCATATTTGGTTATAGTAGTGCCCATGATGCTCTTACAGTGTTACAAGAAGAATCGGGGGTTTGTGTAGGTAAGGCAAATCTAGCTGTTGCTCTTCTAAGGTCACTTGGAATTCCAGCTCGATCGATTTTCATAGGACCATTAATTCATTACCTTATCGAATTTTATCTTCATCCTTATGGATGGGTAAGAGCTGAATCAACAGGTGGTGATTCACCTTGGCCATTTCACGTAACGACTATTACTTACTGTATAGATCCAAGTGAGGAAAATTCTCAAAGTTTTCATAATGGGTTAGGTTACTATAATGGATGGGTTGTTTATTGGGGAACAACAAACCCCGCCGTTCTATTGAGAATAGTAGGAGATAGATGTTCAATAGATTCTTATCTAATTACTACTACACAAAATAATTTTGACCAAGCAATTAATCTGACAAAAGATGTTTGGGAGTATAATAAAGAAATGATAGGAGATCAAACTTCTAGCAATTCAGAAAGAGTTCTAGCTAAATCTATGAGATATCAACAAGAGGCAATTCATAGTTTTATAGAGAAAGATCTTGAAGGTTATCTAGATAGCATGATAAAAGCTTTGAACATCTTTGATGGAACATCAAATACTATCACAATTATTATCAGCTCAACATCAGCTGGAGTAGTGTTATTAGGTATAATAGTAACAACAGTTTATGTACTGAAAAAAAAGAGAAAAGATGAGAAAAAGTTAGATACAACGATAAACAGCTGAAGGACCAATTTCCTTATACTCTTTTTTTGTTACCCATAGTTTCTTGAAAGTTTTCAAGGAGCTAAGAATGCTTCCACCAATCCACACAGAATATCTTCGTTCGGGAGGTGCAACTATTTTAACCTCAGTTGTTTCTGGAACAAGTTCAGTTAATTCTTTGTGCAGCCTTTCTTTAAGTCCAGGAAACATTGTTGTTCCACCTGAAAGAACTATGTTTGAGAACAGATCTCTTCTTAGATCTACATCACAATTCTGCACCATTCTGTAGATTAGTTCATCAAGAGGTGCTTCTTCAGAACCAATTACACCTGGACTAAAAAGTAATTCAGGAGCCATAAATCTTTCAGAACCAATAGTTAGATTCTCTCCATCAGGTAAAGTATATCTTTTTTCCATACCAGAGACTTTCTCTACTAATCGCAAATCTTTTTCGGGGACCAACGATACGAAGCAGAGACGTTCTTTAATATCTCGTACAATTTCCAGTTCTGCACTAGTTGTTAGAGAATAACCACGTTGTCGGAGAAGCCTTTTCAGATAATCAGTGATATCACGACCACCAATATCAGATCTGTAAATAGCATGGGATATGGCAAAACCTTCATAGATTGGTACAATATGAGTAACACCATCGCCTATATCAATTACAATTCCTGTCGTTCGACCGGAAGCATAGAGAGAGAGTATAGCTTGCATGGAGATATATACTGCAGGTACGTTGAAAGTCTCAAACATCATCTCAGCCATCTTCTCCTTATTCTTATTGTCATTCAATGGAGGTTCAGTGAGCATTATTGGATGTTCGTTTGGATTTACTCTGAGATCATTATAGAAAGTATAATGCCAAATGTTTTCCATAGCACCCCAATCCCGCACTTGTCCATGTTCTAAAGGATAAAGAAGTTTGAGAACACCCCTCATATTCATGGCTTCTTCACCTATGTAGAATTCTCTAAAATATGCTTCTACATCAGGCATAACAATGGGATTCTTTGGATAACCAATAATTGTTGGAAAAACACTTCTTGGTTGATCTTCACCAGCGAAACCATTTTTAGTGAAGCCCGTACCGTTATCTAAGACCAGAGGTTTGGCATGGAGTTCGTCCAACAAACTTAGTTGCCTCCTTTGGTCTCTACATTACATTTCTTAGGTTTCTTTACTATTGTTTTCGTCATCATTTTCTTTCTTTTCATTTTTCATCAATTTCCTCTTTTTTTCTGCTTTGTTAACAGATGTCTTAACATGTCTAAGTTTTTCATCATTCATGGTTTTCTCCAGCTCTTCAAGCCGACTTTCCAGTCTTGTAATATCCCTCGTTTGAGAATTTTCTCTTTCTCGTCTAGATATTTCTGCTTCAACTGAATAGAGAAGTATCATTTCTTGAAAAACTTCGAATAGTTGATCAGTTCTAAACACATCTTTTAGATATTTCCAATGCTTAGGACTTGCAATATTCTTCTTCTCCATTGTAGATGATCTAACAGAAAGATCATCTTCTGAAATTTTTAGACCTTTCTTTTTCGCAAGTTCCATATAGTCTGCTACTTTAGTTTCTATTTTTGGTGTAGTATCATTATCAGATTGAGCTAATTTTTCTCTAACTACTATGTCATAAGGGATTTCTTCATTAGTTTTCTGTTTTCTGGAATCAAATTCTCTATCAACAGAAGGCATCAGCGCGCTTTCAAGTGCCGCAAGTAGAGGGTTATAATAGCTTCCATGATATCTAGACTGAATACCTGATTGTATCCGTTTAAGCTCATGAATTTCTAATTCCATTAGCTCTGAAGAACTGTATTTTCTAGAACGATCCTTAATTTGTTCATGCACAGCTGAAATTTCTTCAGGCACATTTTGATCTGTATAAGTCGATTTTACCATTTTTCTTTCCATATTATCTATTCTTCCTTTTAATTCTGTGATTCTTTTTGCCCGTTCCTCCAATTTACTATGATCCTCTTTCTTTCGCTCACGATAGGCCTTTTTTCGTTCTGCATTAGTTTCATATTTTCTTGGTCTTCCTGGGCTTTTCTTTTCTTCATCATTCATTGTTATCACTTATTTTTGTCCCGAGACAATATTACGTTGTTTAGTTGACTATAAAAATATTATTGTCCCGAGACAATATTGTAGAATAAATTTAAGAAGAGAAGAACTAATCATCGTTTAGAATTATTAGTAAGCAACTAAGAATATTAGAATAAGGTGTAATAATGGGTAAAACTCTAAATTTTATAGGAAACATCCTCTGGGTCATTCTCGGAGGTCTTGAAACAGCTTTAGGATGGGCTATAGGCGGCATCATTCTATGTATAACAATTATTGGAATTCCCTTTGGTCTTCAATGCATCAAAATGGCTGAATTTGTCATATGGCCATTTGGTAGAGAAGTTAAACGTGATCAAGGTGGTGCAGGAAGATTCTTACTCAATTTAATTTGGGTCATAGTCATGGGGTTAGCTCTTGCAATCTCACACATATTAGTAGGTATTGTTTTTGCAATAACAATAATTGGTATTCCTTTTGCAAAACAACATTTCAAAATGGTTGGGTTGGCTTTTGCTCCATTTGGAACTACAATAGTTGATAAGAAATAGGAATCTATTCTCCCTTCTTTTTTTGTTTATACTTTCTCACGACAGTTAAAATCTGGCTTAAATTACGGAATAAAGTTTTTAGCCTTAGTTACTTTAGAGATATTTGTAATGTTTGTTCCCAAAGAAGGATTGAAACCACCAAAGGAGATTTTAAAGAAATTTGGAGTTAGTAAAGACTTTCAGTTACTTAATGGTGGTTTAGGTAGATGTTTCAAATCAGGAGATATTGTTCTAAAGTATGTTCCAGGCACAAGCGAGGAGGAGGCTAGCTGGTTATCTAATCTACTTGATTCAATAGAATCTAAGAAATTTCGAGTACAAAAATACATAAAATCCGATGAAGGCAGATATATTGAAGATGGATGGGGCGCTTACTATTTTCTTTCTGGAAATCTTATCAAAAGCAATTTACCTGAAAAGAGGAAAATTCTTGAAGCATTTCATAAGGAGATAGAAGCTGTTCCTAGACCCCCACATCTCAAGGATGATAGAAAGGATCCCTGGGCAATTGCAGATAAGATGGTTTGGGACGAATTACCATTAAATTGCCATGCACGTATTCTAAAAGCTATCCAAGACCTTTTCAAACAAAGGGCCCCTTTTAGAGCTGTCAATCAGTTAATTCAGGGAGATCCAAGTCACATCTTGTTCCATGAAACAGAACCTCCAGCTCTCATTGATTTATCCTGGCATTGGAGACCAGCAGATTTTTCCCTTGCAGTTTTGGCGGCAGATCATCTAGTCTGTTGGTGCAAAGAAGAGTGTGATTGTCTCCCACGAAATGAAGTTGTAGCAGTTTTTGAGGATGTTAGGCATTTCAAACAGTTACTGATTAGAGCAGTTCTTAGAAGAGCTTTGGAGTTAGAAGGCTTAAGGAGATTTTCTGAAAAATACCTATATGAAATTGATAATCACGTTCCAGCAATTAATTTTGTTTATGACTATGTATCTCAATCTTGATGGAGATAAAGATATAAAGATGAATTTAAAATACATGTTGGGTTTATCATGCAAGTTAAATTAACCAACATTTGTGATATTGAAACTGATGGAAGAGAAGGATTGATACCTTCAAATGGTTTGTCGTTTCTAATTGAAACAGAGGATAAGAAAATTCTTTTTGATACAGGAGAAAAAGGAAGCATTTTGATCAATAATATGAGATTGCTAAACATAGAACCTAATTCCATTGATCTATTAGTTCTCAGTCATGGTCATTGGGACCATACTTTTGGTATAGAGGCATTAATCACAGCCAGAACAGAAAAGAGTGAGTTAGTAATCGTTGGTCATCCTCATGCATTTGCAAAAAGAAGAGTTGGAAAATTACCTTTAAGGATAGGTGCTTTTTTCAAATACAAGTGGATTAATTTCGGTTTTCCAAAATTACCAGAAGAGGTAAAGGAAAAACTCACTTACAAGCCTATTACAGAACCTTACGAATTAACCCCAGTTCTTAAAACAATTGGGGAAATATCTGAATGGAAGGAAAAATCTAGTAAGATAGACATGCTTACAATTAAGCTTGGTAATAAGTATGTTAAAGATGAACTTCTTGATGATCTCTCTCTAGTTTTAAAGACAAAAAAGGGTGTTGTTGTTATCTTAGGATGTGGTCATGCAGGAGTTTTAAATATTTGCGCAAGAGCGAAGGAAATCTATCCTGATGATGAAATAATTGCCATAATTGGTGGAACACATCTTGTTGCTCTAAAAACAGATGAAGAATTAGATTACGTTGCCGATAAACTTGAGAAGGAGTATAACAAACCATCACTATATTTCAGTCACTGCACAGGTAAAAGAGCTATCAAGTACTTAGCAAAAAGATTTGGAGAAGAAATAGTAAAATCATTTAGAGTTGGAAATCAGCTTATATTTGAATGTTAGAGAGCAATAACAAATAGACCTGAGTAAAATGAAAAAATCAAAGCGTATGGGCACTTATGAGCACTTTTGTGTGCTAGTCACTGCACAAGGAAATTGGAAGGATGAAGACATAAGAGAGATTAAACAATCTCTTATCGATGAACGGGTTAAACATCAAGCTGAAGATTATCCTCTTATCATGAAATTTGTTCATCGTACAGAAAAACCTGTTTATAGTGATTGCCAACTATGTGCCCCAATATATGATTTGCTTGTTAATGTACAGGGGAATTATCAAGGCATCATATATCAAGGACACCACTATCTTGATCCAGAAGATTCTACGGATATGATGGATGTAGTTAAAATCCTCTTTGGTAATAGAAAAGTTAAGAAGATATACATTCTATATCTTGATTCTTTTAGGGAACTAAAGAGAGATGCAATAAATAGCATGACGTATGATGAGCTTCAAAACAGCATTAAAACAGAAAAATCATCAAAATCTGATTTTCTAAATATTCTAAAGAAAGATCAATTTCAAATTAGAACTCTTTATGAAATTTTAAAGGATGCTTATTAAATGTCAAAGGTTAAAACAGTAATAGGATCTGACAGTGTAGAACAGTTCTTAATTAACGAATGGTCACAAAACATCTCGAACCTTGAATCTATTAAGGGAGGAGAAATTTCTCAAGCTTTTTCATTCGAAGACAATGAGGGTAGTTATGTAATCAAGGTTCGCAAAATCCGAGAGATACATAAGATGAGGAGGCCATTTCACAAAGAGTTCCTTGCACACCAATATATTACTTCCAAAGACAAATCAATCCCCATCCCCAAGGTTTTGAAATATGGAACCTATCTAGAAGATGAGGAAGTAAAGTATATTTATTGTATTTGTGAGAAACATAAAGGTTCTTTTGTCCATTTGTTTCAAGAAAATAAACAAAAAAAAGTTGATAAATCTTTGATCAACATGTTGAAAAAGATACATTGTATTGAACTCCCCAAAACTAATAATTATGGCAATTGGAGTAATTTCAAAGAAGCGGGATCAAGTTCTTGGAAAGTATATTTCTCACATGAGATTCAAAGATGCAAAAGATTTTTACAAGAAGCAATTAAGGAAGGAAATTACGAAACAGTATTCATAGAGGATGCAATAAAGAAACTCAAAACGTTACTGAAATATTGCATAGAGAAAAGGTATTTAGTACACTCGGATTATGGCTTTGATAATGTCCTAGCAAACTCAGAAGGAGAAATAACAGCTGTTTTTGATTGGGAACATTCCTTAATTGGTGATTTTGTTTATGATATAGCTTGGCTTGATTATTGGGAGGAAAAAGAAACCACATATGCAGAATTATATAGAAACTCTACTGGAGTTAGTTGTAATCTAGATTACACTAGTTATGATGAAAGACTTCAATTCTATAAATTGTATCAAGGTATTACAGCTGCTTTGTTTTTTATAGATTCAGGTCAAGAAGGAGAGTTATTGAGGACAAAAAAAAGAGTTGAAACTATGCTTTGAGTCCACATTTGATTTTCAAAAAGAAATATTAACCTCCAAAACAACATTAATTAATGAATAATACAGAGAATTTGAAGATAGGTAGAACATGGTTTGAAGAAATGTGGAACAAGTCTGATTTTGATGTAGCACATGAACTAATTCATCCAGATTTTAAACCAGAATATATTTGAATTCCAAAGAAAAGAGCAGAATTAGTTATTCATGAAATCAAATATTTTCGTTCTGCTTTTCACAATCTTGAATACAAAATTAAAGATATCA
>BPTK01000142.1 GCA_023705905.1 Candidatus Heimdallarchaeota archaeon | reverse complement strand
TCAAATAAAACATCATTTTTTATTTTATCAATTCTCTCTTTTCCTAGAACATTCTCAAAAGCAGCAAACATAGATAGTTCAGATCTATCATCACCAGTAAAAGTCGCTTGAATATCTTTCCCAAACTTAATTTCTTCTTCAGTAAATTGTGGGGCCCCTACTTCTTTGAATTTGTCATATAAAACCGAGCCAATAATGTTATTCGGAATCAAATTAGATGCTGCTTTATCAAAGACAACCTCAACTTCTGTTTCTGTCATCATGGCTGCACCTTGAGCTATTTTGATTACTCTCTCATAAATCTCCTTAGTTTGTAGATTGGTTGGTGCTCTAACCAAATATAGTACCTCAGCTTCAGCTTGAACGACATTTGGGGCATTTCCTCCTGTGTTTGTTATAGCATAATGAAATCTCGCTTCTGGGATAACATGTTCTCTAAGATAATTTGAACCTACATTCATAAGCTCAACAGCATCTAGAGCTGAACGACCAAAATGAGGTCCTCCTGCCGCATGAGCACTTCTTCCCTTAAACCGAAAATAGGTTTGAATGTTAGATAAACTCGATAAATTGAAAATGAAATTAGTACTGAAGGGATGCCAACACAAAGCAATATCAACATCATTGAACAAACCATCTCTTACCATGTAAGTCTTACCAGATCCACTCTCCTCACCTGGACAACCATAGTATCTAACTATACCTTCGAGATTGTTTTCTTCTAAGTAATGTTTAACTGAGATGGCAGCCAATAAACTACCAACACCTAGTAGATTATGGCCACAACCATGACCATGTCCATTTTGTACTACTGGTTCTTTTTCGCATGTATTTGGTTTTTGGCTTAAACCAGCTAAAGCATCATATTCACCTAAAATTGCAATAATTGGACCGCTTTTTCCATAAGTACCTATAAATGCGGTTGGCATATTTGCCAATCCCTTAGAAACTTCAAACCCATGTTCTTCTAAAGCTTTCATTTGCAGTTTTGCAGATTTGACTTCTTCAAAACGTATTTCTGCAAATTCCCATATCTCATTTGCCATCTGAATGAATCTTTCTTTATTACTATCTATCCACTGAAGTATTTCCTCTGAATTAACCATTTCTAGAACCTAGGAGAAAAGGAAAAATAAACTGTTTTAATCTTTTCTACATAGAATTCTACTCATTTAAGCAATTCGTCTTGCCAAAAACATCCTGTAATATCACTAACTTAGCTGGTAAAAATACTGCATTAACCTTTGTCTATAGCTTTCTGGACTCGTTTTTCAACAAATTTTGCTAACAAATTCTTTGATTTTGATATGTTTGCATCACAATAAAAATCTGATTCTAGCCAGTTGCTCTCCTTCCAGTGCATATAATCCAAGGGGAGATATTCTTTTGCAAAACTTACCATAACGCGCATAATGCGAAAGTATGTTAATTCATATAGACCTGGTTTAGGTTTCTTGTTATTCAAAACATCATTGTATATTTTTTTACTTAGCTTCTCAATTTCTTTAGTTACTTGATTTGAATTCTTCTCAAAAAGAGCCATCCTTACTATAATCTTTCCCATTGGGAAACATCCCCATCTTCGAACAACATTGTCAAGATAACCTAAAGTCTCTTTACCTCCTGAATATTTTGTTGTAGCAATAAGGAATGAACGTTTGTTAAACAACCATGGACGATGCATGAAATATACCAATCTATCGATAAAATTTTTCATAATTCCACTAACAGCATCACAATATACAGGAGTGGCGAGAAATAAAACATCAGCTTTGGAAATTTTTTTGATGATTTCTTCTATATCCTCATAGTATGGACAAGATTCTATGCCTTCGTAAAGACATCGTTCACATCCTGCACAAAAGGCAATCTTATGTAGAAAGGCATATTTCATAGTGAAATTGTATTTTTTCAGTTCATCCTCAAACATTTGGAGAATCTTATAGGTACTCTTCTTTCTTTTTGTACCAATAAGTGCAAGAATTGTTTTTTCTTCTTTCATCAAATCCCTCTATTAGTTAATTTATTACATTGTTTTAATTTACTAATAACTCTTTGTAAAAAGAAATTGTCTTATCGAAAATTCATGAGTATTGATCAAATGCAAACAAATCAATTATCGACTAGGCAAACTCTCGAAAGTCTTGTATTTCTTGTTACCCAATGTGTTTATTGTGTTATTTCAAGATGTACCAGAAGTAAATTTGATCAAATATCCAACAATCCTGCTCATCCAGCTTATTGTACTTCTCTAAAAACTTCTTCTCAAATGGTTTGATCTCTCTTTTAATTTCCTGTTTTTCAGAGAAGGCAATTGAGTAACTCTCTGTATTTGATTCAACTATACCTATTGCTTCTTTGTAAGCTGTCAATGCATAACTAAATGCTTCTTTGCAATCATTGAGAGTAAGTTCAGGATGCTTATTTTTCAGTGCCTTGAGAGCACTTTCTTCATTCTTATCATAACTCCAGTAATCTTCAAATCTATGCGCAATATTCAACGCATTCACCTTCAACATATCTGAAGAGTTTCGTATTGTAATAGAATTAGAATCAATACTCTCCAAGAATTGCATTATTCTCCCCCAAATCCGTTTCTTATTTCCAGTAGTTGGAATATCCACTGCTTTACAAAAGTTCTGTAGCTCTGCCTTGTATAAGAAATCTAATAGTAGATTCTCTTGAAAACTCTCACTCTCTAGCAATTGGTTGATTATTTCTTTTCTTCTCCCTTTATTGCTTACACCAAAGTTTTCTAGAATGTCTGAAAACCTTGAATCAGAGAAGTAGTAGAAAAATACTGTAAGTTTTTTCATTTTTTTCCTCATTAAATAGCAATTATTAATTTCTTTTGCTTTTCTTGACCCTCATTCTTATCGTATCCGTTTTATGGATGTTGATCTTCAATGGATTTGCTTCAAATTTGTCGTTCATACTACTAATCATATAATTACATTGTTCTTCTTTTGATTTCCATTTAAGTTTCTCATTTTTTAGTAAGGTCCAAGCTAGAAATAATTCTTTATTCTCTCTAAACCTAGCCAAATCGTAAAGTGATACTTCAATGATAGGTGATGCGTCTTTAAGATTACCTGAATAATCCATTTGGCCGGATTCCCAGTGGTCTTCAAATTGTCCTTCTAAATCTTCTTGAGATAACTCAGATTTCCCTTTTCTATTAGTTTTAGGGGTTGTAATATATCTAGGGTTTCTTCTTCCTGTTGAAATTTTAAGTTCCAAAATGATACCACTCAAATCTTCTTCCTTGTTCGAAACCAATTCGATATAGATCTTATCTGGAACTATCATAATATCAAATATTAGCGCTTTAGGTTAAATAATCTTCTCATATTTAATCCAGAATGCAAAGGTTAGATAATATTTTTTCTTTTTTCTATCTTAGTTGGGAGATAGATATTTTTACACACTTCCTAAATTCTTTCTCCTCGAGGGTTACTAATCCTGTTTTAGTTTGTCTAATGCTACAAACATGTTCTTTATGATTTGTCTCTCTCGTTCAATTTCAGCCTTCTTTGTTCTTACAGTTTGGTTGTGTTTGAATATTTCTAAATCATCCCATTCTTCTTGTCCCCTCTTTATCACTCTAACATTTAAAATCAACCAACTGTTTTTGCCATCCCATATAAATTGATATTCAGAGCCAACCATTGAAAATTTGATAATCCAACTTCCAAATGTGCTCTTATTATATTGCGTTTTTTTGATTTCCACTCCTCTATTCTTTAGCTCAGATCTAATCTCTTCGACGATGTTAAACGGATTGTTGTATTCATAGTCCCCATTAATCATGGTCTATTCCACATTTACTATAATTTTGTGTTTTATCAGCTTTTCTGTTTTTTGTATCTTAAGTTCAGAGGAAACACAATCTTCCAAGTTTTTATATAAAAACTAAACCAATGGTTTCTTTTAATATCATACTTTTCTGTAAGGACGTTGAAGCGAATAGTATGGTTCCACAGGTGTTGTACTGGTGTTTAACACCCTTGTAATAAGTCCACTATCTTACAAGTTAGTGAATCAGAATTTCCAAGCATGAAAATTTATACTCATTATATCTTATTCCTTCGACACGAAAAACTAATCCTGAGATAATTTTTGTTTTGTTTGTTTCTTGAATAGTTGATATTTCAAGGGGAGATGCTTATAGACTAGAACATAAGCGAGAACAGGAACAGCTAGCCAAATAGGGAGTAAATATAATCCAAATAGCTTTGCCCAATTGTCCCATTTCAACGGATCATGCCCATTTTCTACTTCCCACCCGTCCAATAAACCGTCTTTGTCTGTATCTGCAGTGAAGAGTGAGGTGTGGTGAGTTTTAGCTTCTTCATAATTAGTTAAGCCATCATTATCTTTATCCTCGCTAGCATCGTCAATAAGCGGATTTAGACCTACTTGTACTTCCCATCCATCCACGAATCCATCAGAATCAGTGTCATCATTGTTCTTGTTTGTTTCATAGAATTGCTCAGTAAGGTCATCTAAATAGTCTCCGTCCGAGTCCATCCAACCAGTATGGTAAGCAGAACCCATGAAACAAGGCCAAGGAGCAGCAATTCCTTGCGTCTCAAAACTCGGAGATAAACAATACAAATTATTGTCAATCGATCCTACTAGAATTTCTACTATACCATCTCCATTCAAATCTGCTACACAAGTTCCCCTCCGAATAGAATCTCCCGTAGAATAATCGTCTTCTAGCCTACCTAAATGGTCAAGACAATAAACTGAACCACCCATTGTTCCAATTAACACTTCAAGAATATTATCATCATCAAGGTCTACTAAACTTGGAGAAGCAGGAATACCTCCTCCTATTGCTGTAAATATCCATTTTTTGGAACCATTATAGCTTATACAATGAAGACTTTGATCATCTGCAGCAGAACCAATTAATACTTCTAAGTATCCATCATTATCAAGATCCCCTATCCCGGGAGATCCAGTAATAACATCGTTTGTTGTATAATTCCACTGAAGTTCTCCTTCATAGTTCAAACAGTATGTGTTGTTATCCCATGACCCAAAGAGTATTTCTAACCACCCATCATGATCTAGATCAGCTACTGCAGCAGAGGAAGTAACTACTCCTTTAGCAAAAAATCTCCATTTTCTTTCCCCTGTTGCATTTACGCAATGGAGATACCCATCCCATGACCCCACTAATATTTCTAGATATCCGTCTTCATCCAAATCTGCAACACAAGGAGTAGAAAAAATCGCGCTACCTGTAGTATAGTTCCATTTTTGTCTTCCCATATAGTCAATACAATATAGCTTATAATCTTCAGAACCGATAAGCACCTCAAAAAACCCATCATTATCAACATCTGCAATAGTTGGAGAAGAGTAAATATTTCCTTTAGCATTGTATGTCCATTCTACCTCACCTTCATGACTTACACAATGGAGCAAATTATCATAAGATCCAACTACTATCTCAAGTGTACCATCATTATCAAGGTCAGCAATACTAGGCGAGGCCATAATATTTGACTCAGTTGTGTAAACCCATATTAAAGTCCCTTCCTGACTGATACAGTAGAGATTTCTATCCCGAGAGGTAACTAGAACCTCTAAAAAACCATCACCATCAAGATCTGCGACAGCTGGACATGAATGAATACTGTCTAAAGTTGAAAAAACCCAGGTTGAAACAATACTGGTTGTGCCAGTTTTTATGACTGAAGGAGAAGGGGTTACACTTGGTATTAAAGAATGCTTATAGGCTATACCTGCGAAAATCATTGTAAAGATAATAACAAACCTTAACTGCTTTTGTTGCACGCGCTCTACTCCTTCGACTCTTTACTACTTGCTCTTGTGCTTAAGTATTTTCTTCTTAGCAGAGTTTACTATGTTAATTTCAAATTCTATAGGATTTTTTTATTTTAATAAAGTTTCCTTCATCTAAAAGTAAAAATCTTTTCAATTTTTACTAATCAACTTATGTTTAAATATGATTTAAATACTTACTTTTTTTCATCTTATCGTTTTTTCATTTTACAACTCACTATGTTTACAATTAATCTGAGGAACCAAACTTTCCTTCTAATTAGATGCCTTCTTGTAAAGACGTTAAAGCAACTAGCATGGTTCCACAGGTGTTGTACGGGTGTTTAACAGCCCTCTAATATTATGACCTTATCGGAAGCTATCTATAAAGAATTTTAGTAGAAAAAATGGAAACAATCTTTAACCATAATATGCTGGTCTTTTGTATGATAGATACTCTCATCTAAAATAAGAAAGCATTGCTAGTTTAAACTTATGTTCTGCTGTTTCAGCATAATAACGGTTTATTTCAGATGCCTCACTATGTGTTTTACCTGCTTGTATATCATACCATTTTAAAGGATGATATCTATTAATATTGCATAAGATAAATGAACACACATATGTCTTATTTAGAAATGACGAATAATTTTCATTAGTTATTGTTTGAAAATCTAAATTCGGAATTGGTCTTATCAACTGATCAAGTATGTAAGGTGTGTTTTTTGTTTTTTTCAAGCTATTTTCTAAAAGTTCAACATTTCCTAAACATGAAAGGAATAACACATAGAACCCTCTTAAACGGACACTTGTTGCAAAGGATAATCCTTTTGCGGTAAGAATTGATATTAAAGATGGGAAACTCACCTTTACTCCAATCCAATATACAAAGAGTGATCTAAGGAAACTTGCAAAAGAAACTGATGGTGCCTTAATAACTACTAGATCAACTTTTCTTGGACTAGGGGTAGGGAAAGTCAATGCTTTTGCAGCAATTCTTAAAGGAAAGCTGAAAATAAAAGGAATGAAACATATCACAAGGTTTACTAAATATTTCTCTTTACTTTAGAGAAAAACTATATTTTCCTTTTTTAATCTTCTATCTAAAACCAATTGCAACCTTAAGAATCTCAATTTCATAAAAATCCATTCTTTCTTCTAGCAATCAGAAACAGCTAAACGAGAAGACTGTAATTTTATGTTAAAAAGAAAAAAGAAGTAAGTTATTATATAATATACTTAATTTGGTGATGGATACGGATCTCCTCCACCTGGACCATCTGGTTCGATATATAGAGTAATCACAATTATTACATTATATCCGCCATTTGGAGATATGTCCTGAGGTGTTGGATCTGGATAATATTCTGGTTCTGAACCATCTATTAAGCTTGCTACGATTGTAAGAGGACTGGATGGGTGGAAGTAGTAAATTGCATAGTATCCCATATAATTTGTTGTAGTGGTCGCGATTGTCATTCCATAGCATTTAAGCTCAACATAAGCTCCTGGTAAAACTGGACCATATATCCCTATAGTAACAAATCCATAGAATTTAGTGAGTTTAACTTCTAAATCAAAGTTATATTGTCCACCATACATGCTTACAGCAACTTCCTCTGTTTCATAATCAATGTGACTTACTTCTATGGTTGGATTATATGGTCTAAAATATGTAATAGTATAATATCCATTACTATCTGTATATTTGGTGATAGCAGATAATCCGTCTACTTCTAGAACTACTTTAGCTCCTACAATTGCATTTCCATTATGACTCACATGACCCGTATATACTGCAATACCAGGTCTAGCTACTCCAATGCCTGTTGATAGAGTGAGTCCAAAAAAAAGCAAAATGGCCAATGCAAGAAATGTTTTCTTGGTTTTGGTTTTCATCATCTTTCTCCCATATATTAAGTGCTAATTTAGTTTATAAAGCCATCTCATAAAAACTGACAGAATCGTTTATTATAATGTGTCTTCTAATAAGGTATCTTCTTGGATGAACGTCCTTCTTGGAAGGAGAAGGGCTTTGCAGTAAAATGAAAAAAATAGGACGAACAACTTAGATTGCACTAAAATTGCAAACATAAGAAAAATACCAAATATTGTTGATTTGAAGTCTAGAATGAATTTCCATAAATGCTTATTAGGGTAAACATCATATCGTTCTCTATGACTAAGTGGGATTATACAACAGATGTATTGATTGTAGGGTCGGGGGGAGGGGGGATGACAGCAGCTCTTGTGGCAAAAAAAGCTGGTTTAGATGTTATTGTTATTGAAAAATCACAATATTATGGTGGCTCCACTGCTCTCTCTGGAGGAGGTGTTTGGATACCTAATAACTATCTTCTAGAAAAGAATGGTATTAATGATTCAATGGAAAAAGCTAGAACTTACATGGATAATACTGTTGGAGATCGTGTTCCTTCAGAATTCAAAGAAGCTTATCTAGTAAATGCTCCTAAAATGATAGATTGGTTGAGGGAAAATACTAGAACTAAATTCCTTTTTGTTCCAAATTATTCGGATTATCATCCGGAAAGACCTGGTGGAATTCCTAAAGGTCGAGCTCTAGAAGCTAAACCGTTCAATGGAAGTAAACTCAAGAAAGATTTGAAACATCTTAATGCATTACCCTATGATGTTCCTCTTGGAATTAGTTTTTCTATCTCTGAGTACCACAATTTAGGAATGATAATGTCAACTTGGATTGGAAAATGGACTGCTCTCAAAGCGGGGATGCGAGCTATCTTTGGCTTATTAATCAGATATAGACACCTTACTTTGGGGAATGCACTAATTGGTAGGTTGAGAAAGTCTATGCAAGATGATAATATTCCTCTTTGGCTTAATACACCCTTTGAAGATCTAATAATGGAAGAAGACAAAGTGGTAGGTGTAATTGCTACGAAAGAAGATTCCGAAATAAGAATAAGAGCTGAACATGGTGTAATATTTGCAGCTGGTGGTTTTCCACATAACTTGGAAATGAGAGAAAAATATCATCCCAAACCTATAACAACTGAATGGACATCAGCGCATTCTGGGAATACTGGCGATGCGATTTTATCAGGAATGAAACATGGTGCTGCTGTTGATCTTATGGATGATGCTTGGTGGGGTCCCTCATCTGTTCCCCTTGAAGAACCACCTTTCTTCCATGTTGGTGAAAGAGGTTACCCTGGAGGAATTATGGTGAACAAAGCTGGTAAGCGTTTTACCAATGAATCTGCAAGTTACGTTGTGGTTGTGCATGAAATGTATGAAAAACATTCAGAAGAAATACCTCATGTCCCATGTCACTTTATTTTTGATCATCGTTTCAAATCGAAATATATGTTTGGATTGGTTTTCCCAGGGATGAAGTTTCCTGAGAAATATTGGGAAAGTGGATATATTAAAACTGCAGAAACTTTGGAGGAGTTAGCTAAGAAAATCGATGTTAATTCAAAAAATCTTATTGATACAGTTAAACGTTTTAACGACTTTGCTAAAAACGGAAAGGACCAAGATTATGGTAGAGGAGATAGTGCATATGACAATTATTATGGAGATCCTACAGTTAAACCAAATCCAAATCTGTTTCCTTTAGAGAATCCACCTTTTTATGCTGTAGAATTTGTTCCAGGAGATTTAGGAACCAAAGGAGGTCTTGTTACTAACGAACATGCTCAGGTTTTGC
>BPTK01000141.1 GCA_023705905.1 Candidatus Heimdallarchaeota archaeon | reverse complement strand
GTGGGAACCTTCAAATTACACTCTTAGATATTTTAGGAGAAGTTATTCCCTACGGTTATAATCTATCAAAAAATAAGTTCGTGATTAATGAAAACGAAGCCATGAAAGTTAAAATACTATATTCCTGGTTCTATGGTCAAAAGAAGAGTTTAGAAGAGATATCAACTGCTACAAGATTAACAATTGATCAAATTAAAGAAATACTCGGAAATCCAATATATTTCGGAAAGATCTTTTTTGAAAACACCCTTCAATTAAGTGATCATCCACAAATCCTATCCGAAACTTATTGTAGGATAAACAAAATCGATGCTTCAAAGATAGAGGAAGAATATCTTTCATCAAAAGCATAAGAACATCAACTGAGAAAATTCAATTTTTTTCCTTTTCTTTTTTTATCATTTCTGAATAAACTACTTAAAAACATCAATATAGCAAAAAAAAGATTCATGTGGAAAGAATTATTATAAGTTTAAAAATCATCTACATCAACCTTAGTGCTAATAAACATTTTATCATAATAAATAGTATAATCAAAAAGCCAAAAAATATTTAAATCTGGAAGACAAAACGTACTATTCAACAACTGGAGTTTCATTATGTCACAAGAAACTGCGGAAAAAATAAGCTTAATTATCCTTTGTATTGTAATTGCTATTGGATCGGTTATTGGACTTCTTACTGGGATTCTGTATTTAGCGTTTACTGGAGAAAACGGTTGGCTAGCGTTGATTATTGGATCTGTTTTATTATTCATCGGTGCGGTATACGGTATTTTCAAGCTTTCATTTAGTAAAAGAGCTCCGAAAGCTGAACGAGAAAAGAAATCTTCAAGAAACACCCTACTTTGGGTAGTTGTAGCTTTTGTGTCAGGTGCTGGAGCAATATTATCTTATTTCTTCGGTATGAAAAGCAGTGACAACTTTTGGCTATTTCTTACAATTGTAGTTTTTCTTGTTGCTTTGTGTTTGTATTCGATTTTTGTTTTAATTTCTGGTGGAAGACAAAAAGAAGAGAAAATTACTAACATCATATCTCCTACAGATGAAGAAACCAATAAGCGTATCGAAGAAACTATAAAGAAAATAGAACAAAATGATTAGAGGGATAAAATGTGTGCGTTTTTATTTTTCTTTCTTCTCTATTATTTTAAGCCAAATAATCTATTGTTTCATATCTCCTAATTATCTCCTTTTTTTCTTCAATATCCGATTTCTTATGTTCTAAATCCCAAACAGAAACCTCTTTTATTTCTTCCCAATCAAGAAAAGAGATTTTAGCAATAGAGAATTTTTTATTTTCATCCATGATTATTTTCGCTTCTTCCACCAATTTTTCAATAGTAAGCCTGATCTGAAGATACTGAGTAAACTGATGATAGCTGTGCCAGAACTCTTTGAATAAATCGTTCATAGAAACCTCACCTTTATCCTTCAATAATTCCTCAATCTTCTCTTCCAGAACCCTTTTTGTTAATTCCCGTAGTTCTTCTGTGTCACCCCAGAGATGTGGCATATTACTTTCAGAAATCTCTCTTTACTGAAACTATTAAAGAACAAAAGAAAGAAGGAGACAGTAAATTGAAACTATTCTACTTCTAGAATACTAGCATTAAATATAAATATACAAAAGACACTTTTGATACAAATACAATTCGAGGTCCTAATTGTGATAAAAAAGAGAAGTTTATTATCAATTTTTATATTAATTATTTTCTTGAATAGTCTTGGTATTTCAGTTAGTTCTGCAGAATCAAGATCATCGACTTCTGTAGATATAACTGATAGTATTTCCTCAATCTCCTCATTTCCTTCTGAGGAAAACCGAGTAGATTATAGGATAGTTCAGGTTGATGAACACCAAAATCTAGATGGGAATATTTTCCAAGACAGCTTTGAATCAAAATTATTGGAAAGTGAAAAAACAGTAATTTTCGACGCTATACTGTCATTTGATAAGCAAGTGGGAGATGATGAGTACATCTTTCTGGCAAAAAATGACATTGAAATCGTTGCAGAATACGATGTTATTTATGGAATGCATGTAAAAGCAACTGCTGCATCTCTTCTTCGACTTAGTGATTTGAAAAACGCTCATTACATTGAAGAAAGTGTTGTAGGAGAAGCTTTGTTATACAATGTTACAGAACAATTTGGGGTTCGCGACATCTGGCAAACTTCCTTAGGAATGGGTTATACTGGTAACTCTGACAAAGCAATAGCTATTCTAGATACAGGTATAGATGACACTCATTTAGATTCAGCTTTTACTCTTGCTTATTGGCAAGATTTTGTAGGTGTCAGCAAGGATGCTTCTGGTGATGAATATGCCACTGCAACAGATATAGCGGAGCATGGGACGCACTGTGCAAGCATAGCTGCTTCTTCAGGAGCTCAAACAACAACTGGCGCATTCAAAGTAACAGACTCTGGTTTTTTCCATACATCTGAAGGAGTTGGTTACTATGGGACTGCGTTTTATATTCCATCATCTCAAACTGTGACGATTAATTATTCTTGGACTGATCATTCTGGAACTGCATTTGCGGGCATTGAAGATGAATTTGGTGGTTATACAGACAATCGTGCAAGTCCTGCTTCTGGAGGTTCAGGAACATTTTCCACTTCTCTCACAGCTGGTTGGTACTGGCCATTTTATGGTAGTGCTTCTGGAGAGACAAACAGTTACTATTCAGCTGAAGTGCAATACAATTCAGGATGGACAAATCCTCATGCTGATAGTTATGGTCCTTTTGCAGGGGTTGCTCCAAGCAGCAAAATAGTTGGTCTCAAAGTACTAGACGATAGCGGAAGTAATTATTCACCAGATCTAATTGCTGGATTGAATTGGCTATATAACAATGGGCAAAACTATGATGTTACTGTTGCCAGTATGAGTTTAGGTTTTGGATCAGTTGTATCTACTATAGATACTGCTATTACAAATCTTGTCAGAAACAAAGGTATTGTTTGTGTTGCTGCTGCTGGCAATGGTGGAACCTCAGCTGGAGGAATATTTTCTCCAGGATCTTGTGTAGACGTGATTACTGTAGGATCTGTGAATAAAGCTAATGAAGTAGCATATTACAGTAGTGTTGCTTCAGTGACTTATCCTCATATTGATGTCGTTGCTCCTGGAGGAAGTTGGGCTTCAAGTGGAAGTGCTGCTCCTGATCAACCTATTATTGCAGGAGATTCTAATGATGGAGATGAAGCTTATAGTTATGTTTCAAGCTCTTACCAAACTCCAGGAACTGATTATTACAGCAACAATTTCAGAGGTATGCAAGGTACTAGTATGGCATGTCCATTCGTAGCTGGATTAGCTCAACTAGTTATTGACGCGATGATTGATGAAGGTACTTGGGAATACTCCTGGGATGTCGCAAAAAAGGTTAAACAAATTATCTGCATGGGTACTTCAGAGGTAAGGAATCTCGAGGCAACTTTAGCAAATGGAGGAGAAACCTATGATGATGGTGATGGTATTCCTCAAGCGACAACAATTGATAGAATAACTAAGGATTACACTGAAGGTTGGGGTTCAATTTATCCTATTGCAGCGATTGAAGCTGTTACAAGTTGGATGACTGCAGGAACACCAGAAACTGTTTCTCTTTCAGGTAAATTAGGTGAAACACGCGTTATCATCAGACAGATAGAACTTGAGAGTGGTACACTTTATAGAATGGAAGGAAACTTTACAGTAACGACCTTCATTGATGCAGATCTATTGCTTTTCAAAGAAAGTCCAAGTGATACAGGAGATCCTACCCTTTATGCTGTGTGTACTTATGGAATTGTTGCAGATGAATCATTGATTTTCAATGTTCCAGAAGATGATAAATATTATCTAGTTGTTAAGTGGGTAGATGGTAATTATCAAGGAGACTGCAGATTTTCTATTGAGCCTATCATCGATATCCAATCACATAATAGTGGAGAAGTTCTGAAATCAGGCACAAAAATAACTTTAGACATTGATACTACAAGTTTAACTTCACTGAGCTATGCATGGGATATTACTGCTCCAATGGCCTTTAGCTCTCCTTATGAAGCCTACCTTCCTACAGGTGATGGGGAACACGTTTTATATGTCTATATGCAGGATACGTGGGGGAACAATGCTCAAATCAGCTACTCTTTCATTACAGATGATACGAAACCTACCATACTCTTAGATGGTGTTTCAAATAACGATGTAATAACTGCAACACAAAATATCTCTGTAAATATCGTTGAAGCTCATCTCCAAGGAGTGGTTTATCACTGGGATACAAGTGCTGATCAAGCATGGGCAGAACCTTACACAACTACAGCTCCTAAAAGTATAGGAACTCATACTTTATCTGTAACAGCAACGGATACAGCAGGAAACCAAGAAAACGTTGTGTTCACTTTTGAAATCCTTGAATCATCAACTGATCCTACTGGCAATTTCATAATACCTGTGTTTGCAGCGATAATCTCACTGATGCTGGTAACGGTAATTAAAAGAAAGAAAAAGTAATTTTTCTTTTTTGTTCTCTTTTTCTCTTTTTCTTCCATCAAAATGATTTTCATTCGAAAGATTAAATTTAAAAAATCTATTGTAAATAGTATCTTGTTGAGAAAAATGATTTAGTTACCCCTAGCGGAAGATATTGAAGAAAATTGCATAGAATGATTTCTCAACCTTACTAAACAAGAAAGAACTATATTTTCTTCTTGTATTGATTTTTTCTCTTTTCCTTTCATCAAAACGATTATTAATATCAAAATAAAACTCTCAATAATGCTACCCAAAAAACTACATGTATTCTGGTATAGAAAACTGTTTTTAGATATAAGAAGCGAAACAAGTCTAAAGAGAATACTTTGGATTGGGAGCTTCTTAATGATCTTAAACATTGTACTAGTAATAGGATTGATAGTTTTAGCACTGATTTTATATCAACTTAACTCAGTAGATGGATTAAGTACAAATGAATTCGTGTCGATGGCAATATTGATTGTCAGTGGATTGTTATTAATTGCTCCTCTATTCTTAATCTTCGTACCAGGCATGAGAGCACTTTTTTATGAAAGAGTGAGAAGAGACAAAATAGCTGGAGAAGAAGTAATGAAGAAAGTTAGTAAGAAGAAATAGAATAGTGACTAACTATTTTCATGCTATTTTTTTTCAGAAAAAATGTCAAGTATATAAGCCCCTAGAGAAATTTTGTGACAAGTACGCAATTAAACTGCAATTAAAAAAAATATCTTCTTAAAAGGTGGGTGTGTTCGTAATACAGGGTTGTCCCTAATGGACGAACCCGAAGACATGGCAAGAAGGCATCTACAATGGCAGTAGAAACAACAGCGGTAATACGCAATACTGACGATAGTCTGGGGACTTATCTCAGTCCTCACGACTTATCTCAGATTTTATCTCCCGCTCTCCGAAAACAGAGCACCGTACGTTCGTACTTTATTCATGCTGAAGAAGATCGCACTAATAGGATTATGGACTTTGTTACTAGTATAGCTAATATTTTCTTTGAATTCTATCCTAGCAAAATCATCACAGAAGTAGTTATTCAATTCCAAAGACTTCTTCCTGAATTTCTTGATGATTATGGAAATAATCGCTATTTTACCAAGAAACATGCAGCAAATCATTACCTAGCTCTTCTAGATTATAGGTTGAGTATGGTTGGTGCAAAATTAAGTCCTAAACATGTTAATCTTGTTAGGAATTTACTTGGTATTAGCAAAAGCAAGATACTTAGCTACTTTTCGGTTAAAAAAGTTCAAGCTGATCTTCTAACTTCAGGGTATTTACAGAGAAAGAAACGAGAAGTTTTTAGTCCTATGTTAAAAAATCGCGTTTCACAAATAGTTAATGAGTTCATCCTGCTTTATCCTAAATTAGAGACAGATTTAGAAGATTTACAAAAAATGGCTTATGAGTTAATTGACGAGAAACTGGTTCCCAAAATTAATGTTGAGGAAGCAGCATTAGTTATCATCTCTTCTCTATTACCATTCTTTCTCTCTGAGCGCGGATTGATGGGTTCATTCTGGCTTATTATCAGAGATAAGTATCATATTGAGCTTGAGTATTTGAAGAGAAAAGTGTATCGTTATCGTTCTTTACTTAAGAGGAATAATTTCAATGAATTGGGTTTGGGTTTGGGTTTAAATAATTCTGTGGAAGAGAAAAGTGAAGATTATGGTTATCCCGCTATGGTTAGAGAGTTTGTATGAAACATTCATAGGTATTTTCACAGGGACAGTTAGAATTACTTTCCTTGTTGTTCTTATTCTTTTTACTACAAAATTCTTATGGGACATCGTTAGTGATTGGATTTTCAAGGACGTAAAAAAATATCTAAATTACCTTTTCTTTCCTGGTGCATTCTTTCATCAGCTTTGTCATTCCCTTGTGATCAAACTATTAGGATACCAGGTCAAAGTTAATTTCCATATGAGTTATAGTTTAAGAGATATAAGTTCTCAAAGTCTATCGGGAGAGCTTAAAAACGTCATTCATGCATTTTTCATAGGTATTGCTCCCCTTTTTAATTTCGTAATAGTAGCTTTATTAATACAATTTCACTCCGAGTTTATTGCTTTCTTCGAATATGCAAATTTTAGTATTGGGAACTATTTTATTATCTATCTAATTGTATGCTTTGTTTATTTTGGTATGCCTGATTTCTCCGATCTTATGCTACCCTTTACTACTGCAACAGCTAGACACGCTGAAATAATCTTCCTTTTAATGGTTGGTTTTTTCAGTTTCGTTATCGCGATTAGTTTATGGGGTTGGTTCATACCTCTGATTAACCTTATTATTTATGCTATAGTTTTGATTTATCTAGCAGAGAAAGAATTTTTCACAAAACGGAAATCTCCCATCCAAGATGGTTTTGAGTCTAAAGAAGATTCTACAGATAAAAAACCCCAGTAAAAGCAAAAATATTTTAATCTCACGATTAACTATACACTATAACCTCATAACATTTAGGTGATTTACAATAAAACTCCCATTAAATTACGAAGCAACAGTAACTTCTTCTAACCGGATAACTATTCCAAGATGGATTGTTTTTATTGAACCTGAAGATGTTATTGAAGGTTTTATCCAAGTTCCTAACATTGACGCTTCATACCCCTTTGAGAAGAAAGTTTCTGCAACACGTCACATAACTATTGGTTTCATCAAGACTTTCCTTCCTGATAAAATAATTCCCAATAGAGTGAACATAACAATCACCAAAGTGAATAAAATCGGTATTGATGATTTTTGTTTTAATCTTGTTAGTTACAAACAAGATGACAATAGCTTTCTGATGAATTTCTCCTCAATCAAACCTAATTCTACTATCCAATTCAAGTTAGATACTCTTGCAGAAGAATATGGAAACACCTATTTTGAGAGACAAGTAGCTGAAGGCAATTATTTCCTTGAACCTATTTTCGAGGAAAAGGATGGGAAATGGATCATTTCTATTTATATTCCTGTTCAAGATGATATGGGTGGTATGTTCCCATTTATTCTTTTCTTCATTCTTTCCCAAGAATGTTATCAAAAATATAATGTTTCTCTGACAAAAATAAAGAAATTGATACAACGATTATCTAACTGGATATACAATCATGATGATTTAAATAAAGAAAATCTTTCAAAGTTTTCTTCTCAATTGCGAGAGATTTTAGAAAAAGGAACAGATCCTAATTATCTGGAAATGAAAGAAATCTTGAAAATGCCTACATTAGAAAGAGAGATCATTTTAGTTATTCTTAAGGAACATAGAAATGGTGGAATAAGCCTAGATCATCTTGCAACCTATTTGCGTGAGTCTCAAAAGAAAATTTCCAAGGTTGCCTCGGAATTAGCCCATACAGGTTATCTTAGAATACTTAAAGAAACAGATGTTACAATCATAGACTCTTTATGGATTATCTAATTAAGGAATGATTTCTGTGGTATTATTATATTCAGGATAATCGAATTGTTCTTTTCGTATGATACCTTTCTCGATTAACTCCTCTACTTCTTTTCTTATCCCTTTTAATTCTGAGATCAAATGCTTAACAGTTGTACAAACTAGATTGAACCCTTCTTCACCCCAAAACTTATACAACTTAGCAAATAGACACCTTCCACCACACAAATCAAACACATCACATTCAAGACAAGTGTTTTCAATTTTTGCTGAATTTAGTAGTTCCTTTGACTTATTCTTTCTAATATCTCCAACTATAGTTTTTTCAAATTCAGGAGGGAGAGGACAAAAAGTTACAACTCCATCGGTTCGAACAGCAAAACTTCTCAATCCTGCTTCACATGGTAAATCTGTTTTTGTGTCATTGAGAATATTTCTGAAAACACCTAAAAATGGAACTATTCCTTTCACTTTACCTGTACGCATTTGATTTAACCAATACTCTACAAGTTCTGTTATACCTTGGTTATAACTCTTCACCCATTTGGGGAAGTCGTTCCATCTCTCAGACATGTTTAAATCCCACTGACAATCCAATTGCCAGTGAACATGATCGAAGGTTAACTTCTCATCATTAAGAAGATAGGTTACATCCTTGAAAATATCCGAATCTTCAGAAACAGTCATTCGAGCAATTAAATCCCCGGAAAAACCTCTCTCCCTTATATTAATGATATTCTTTTGGATTTTATCATATACTCCTTTCCCGCGATTAATTTCTGTTACTTCTTTGTCCCCATCAATAGATATAAGGATTGAAGCCATTCTATTGAGGTAATCTGACTTTAATTTGTGAAGGAGTATACCATTAGTTTGTAAAGTAAAATGATCAGCTGTTATTTCATCCATAACTTGCTCTATAATGTCGATTTTAAGTAGAGGTTCTCCCCCATAAAAAGCAATGTCTGGATGTTTATCATCTTTAAGAAATGTTTTGAGTTCCTCCAAGCTCCAATTTGGCGTGATTGGCAAATTAGGATGAGGTTCGTTTAGACAATAAGCACAATGTAAGTTGCAATCATTGGATGTTATAATGAACCAATTCATTTTACCTTCAAATAAGAAAAATACTTGCTATATTAAAGTTCAATTGTGTGTAACAAAAAGAAAAGAAAGAAAAAGAAAAAAGAACTCTATTCAACTTTTGCACCACAATTCGTGCAAAACTTTTCCCCAGGATCTAAACCTGATCCGCAATTAATACAAAATGAGCTTGCTTGTGGTGGTACTTCACTTTGTATTGGTTGTATGGATTGCTGTACCTGTATTTGAATGTTTGAATTACTAGGTTGAGAGTATGTGGGCGCGTATGGTTTATAAGGTTGAGAAATAATTTTAGGAGCTGAAGATACCTTATTTGAGTCTAAGAAGAGAACAATTGCTATTCCAGCCATTAACAGAATATCAACCCAATATCCAATATCTGCAACAGTGTAAGCGAGATTATCAAGCCACATGAAAAACAGAAAGAAAGTTATACCAAAAAATAATATTTGACTGAATCCATAAAGTGGTAAAACCACATTTCCCATTCCTCTGTTTAAAGCTTTAAATGCACTGAATACTAGAGAGAAGGCAATTCCTCTTGCAATTAATACAGTGATGAAGAAGCCCAGATCACCAAAAACACCTATTGAAGGAGTGAAATAATAAGCTAGCCATAAAATTGCATAGACTATTAACACACCACCAGCATAAT
>BPTK01000140.1 GCA_023705905.1 Candidatus Heimdallarchaeota archaeon | reverse complement strand
TAGCTGCATTTATCGCTTCTTTTTCTCCTTTTACACCAAATTCATTTGTAACTCTGTTTGCATAAACTGTACAAATTGCTCCTGCCCTTGCATTGAAAATCTGGCTTAAGGTGAAGATATGAGAAGCTTCCATTTCAAAATTAAGTACACCCATCTTTTGGAGATCAAGTACTATAGCATCAGTTTTTGATATTTTATAATCTTTGTAACCTGGACGACCTTGTCCTAGATAAAAACTTGAAGTCGAAGCTGCTATTCCAAGATGATATGTATATCCTAAATCCTCACATGCTTCAATTAAGGCTAGTACAACTTCATAATTGGCTATCGCTGGATAATTAGCATGAACATAGAATGGACTTGATCCTTCCATTTTCACTGCTCCTGTATTGATTATCATATCTCCTAATTCAATTCCATCCTGTATGGCTCCGCAAGAACCGACTCGAATAAATGTGTCACATCCAATATTGAGCAGTTCTGTCACAGCTATTTCACATGCAGGAGTCCCTATTCCTGTTGATGTTACACTTATCGGAGTTCCTTTGATTTTTCCCGTATATGAGTTGTATTGGCGATGAGCTGCTACTAATTTATGTTCATCCCATGTTTCTGCTATTCTTTTAGCTCGTTCAGGATCACCAGGTAATAAAACAGGTCCTTGTAAGTCTCCTGGTTTGCATTCTATATGATATTGTGTTCCCTCTTCAAAAACAGGTTTATCAGCCCTTACCTTTTTCTCATGTTCATCCATAAACTATAGAATAAATACAAAAATAAAAAGATTTCACCTATTTTGTTAGTACACTAGTTGTTTCTTTCTCCGATTCTCAAGTTTGTTCACTAGTGGTATGATAATCATCAAACCACCTATCAAATAGTAGAGAAGACATGATTTAAACAACGAAACAATCCCCCAATTAATCCCCCAATTATCAGAAAATGTATCATAAACAACAAATATTTCATTTTCAAATACGTTCATTGTTACCGCATTCGAAACCGTTTCTTTACCAAACATCAAATCTATTTTAAACCACATGCGATATTCTCCCATTGGCAATCTTGTAAGATTAGCCTCCTTGAACACCATAAGATAATACGTTGTTTCAATGTTTATTCCCGGTTTAAGTACTTGTCTGCCTACTGCTGGCAGTCGCTCTTCTCCATCAAATATTGAGACATATTCATCATAATTTTGATCTAATGCATCTATCACCACATGTGTGTCATATCCTGTTAGATTGGTGAATGTTACATCAATGCATGGAGAAAAAACAAATCTAGTATTCGCTGTTCTCTCAAATCTTGTTAATATTGATGGGTTCCATATTTCAAGTTCCATTCTAAAATCAATGTAAGTTAGATTATCATTTCCCACTGAGGAGATGTGAGGAGGGAAAGTTACTGAACTTATGCGTGTATACAATTTTCCTCCAAACAGGAACCATGTTCCAATAGTTAACATTATCACAATAATAACAACATATGTAATCTTTCTTACTCTTCTAAACCTTGCTAATGATTCTTTAATATTTAAATTCACGAATAATTGATATCATATATACTTATTAGTTTTTTTCAGAGTCTAGTATTTTTTTTGCAGAATCATATGTGATTATCCCACTTTCTATCAACTTTTTAGCAACACTCTCAATTTCTTCTCCTTCTGCTCCTGCAGTCATCGCTATATTCCGTGCATGTAAAGACATATGCCCCTTTTGTATCCCCTCAGACACGAGAGCTCTTAGAGCAGCTAAATTCTGTGCCAAACCAACAGCTGCAACAACATTAGCAAATTCTTCAGAACTAGAAACACCTAGAATTTTCAGAGCTAGTTTGTAAGTCGGATGAACATTAATGGCTCCTCCTAGAATACCCAAGGATAATGGAATTTCCATAGAACCAATTAGATCTCCTTCTGCATTTTTCTCGTATTTTGAAAGAGATTTATAGTTTCCGTCTTTTGCAGCAAACGAGTGAGCACCAGCTTCTATTGCTCTAGTGTCATTGCCTGTTGCGTGTAAAACTGCTACAATACCATTCATAATCCCTTTATTATGAGTAGTACATCGATAGATATCATTATCAGCTAAATCGTAAGCAAGTAGAATGTTATTTACTATATCCTCTCCACCTAAGGCTTCTTTACTAAAAACAGCTGTAACTTTGACAGTTCTTTTTAGAGCATGATTCGAGATGATTCTTAAAAGAACTCTACCTTCAGTTAATTCTTCAACTTTAAACTTCAAAGCTTCCAACATAGTATTTACTGCATTAGCTCCCATTGCATCCTTAACATCTACAATTAGATGGAGAAGTAGATAAGAATCTAGATTTCCTTGAATTGTCTTTAATTCAATATCTTTAGCTCCCCCTCCTAACTTCACCAATATTTCATTTGTCGAATTGGCAATATCAAGGAGATCAGATTTGTAAGCGATTAAACGTTTTTTTGCTAATTCAATATCTTTCACATCACAAACTTGTAATTGTCCAATTGTGAAAGAACCTGAATATTCAGCACTAAACCCGCCTTTCTTCCTGGCTATCTTTGCAGCATGACTTGCAGCTGCAACCACTGAAGATTCTTCTATAACCATAGGTACTAGGTAATCTTTTCCATTAACGATGAAATTTGTAGCTATTCCCAGAGGTAGACAGACCATCCCTACAACATTTTCTATCATAATTTCGTATGTCTCTTCAGCTGATTCTTTTCCTTGTAAGATAGAAACGTCATGCTCTGAAAGTAAAAGCATCTCTGCAATTATTTTTCTTCTCTCTTCAATTGTTTTATTATAAAAATCAGGAATTCTAGAACTGATAGGCATATATTAAAATAGAAAAAAGGTGGTTAAAAAGTTTATTTGAAAATAAACTTACTTACAATTCTTCTAAAACTTGGATTGTTTGATCCTTGAATTGTCTCAAAATGCGGGTAACATATCCAGCGATTTGGTTTCGCATTTTCTTTGACATAGGAGTACAGACTTCTTCTACAACGTGTTTGTTGTTTTGAAAATCTGTACTTAGTTGATCATGAAAATCCCTTACTATTTGTTTGGATAAACGTTTTACTTGACTAGTTCGTATATTACCCATCTATTTCACTAATGTGAGCATTTGACTATTCATTTTAAATCTTACGTTAAGCGATTGAAAAAAAAGGAGAAAATATTAGAAATAGAACTGTTCTTCAGAGTAGACTTTAACCCCAGTAGATGTTATTTCAAAAGGCCTTTCAACCATCTCGTGTTTTAGACCCCTCATTTTCCGGATGTTTAAACTTCGAGTAGCAACATTGTTTTGAAATTCATAATTGAGAACAATTACTCCTTGCGACATAAACTCCTCTACACCAAAACGTGATACAACTCCTCCACGCATTTCACTTGTTAAAATAGTCGTACAGTCTAATGAAGACATAACCGCACTCAGTTTCAGTATTTGTCTTCTTATTTGTTGCTCCGACTCCATGGATAATGCTAAAGCTGTGATACTATCTATTACTACTCTTTCAGCTGAAGTTTTATCGATAATATCTACTAACTGACTAATCAGCTCGTCAACGTCAACAGGAGTTTGATATTTCTCAATAGAACTTACACCGGCTCTAGGACTAAAACCATCCAATAATACCAATAAATTATCTTTTTCTAGTTCGCTCAAATTCCAACCAAAATTCATACATTCCTCTCTTACATGTGCTGGGTGTTCATCAAAAGAGATGAAAATACCACTTTCTCCTCCAGCTACGATACCATGATATAGAAATTGAAGGCCAAAAGTAGATTTACCAGCTCCAGCTGGCCCAGATACAAGAATTGTTCTTCCTTTAGGGATACCTCCAGATAATATATTATCAAGACCAACAATACCAGTTTCAACGAGTTCCATAATATGAAATAGGGGTAGGGTATAAAAAAAATTTCGGAAGTGTTAACTATTTTCTTGTGATTCCATAATGGATAATTCCCATCCGCCAGGATTTCTAAACATTATTGTTTGTTCAGACAATGGATCTATTTGCATTATTAGCTCTACATTATGTTGTTTACGGAAATGAGATGAGGCTTTAGTCACTCTGTATTTGCCTTCTAATAGATGGAGGGAGGTTCCAAGAGAAGCTTTTGGAGTTAGCTCATTCGTTTCATCCAATATAGCTATTCTGGAATTGATTTCCCAATTCATCACACGTATAATTGGAATCATTGTACCTTTTACTACCATATGGCTTTTTCCAATGCAATATAATGAAGATCTATACTCCGTAGGCATGGAGGCAAGTTCTTTGAAAATTTTAACTATATATTTTTCAAGGTCTCTAGGTTTGTTTGTAAGTTCTAAGCTAATATTGTAACTTGTTTTAATTTCAGGATACTTCTTTATTAAATCGCTATACATCTTTTGTATATTTACTTTGACTCTTTCCAAACCCGCATAATATAACCAGCTAAGGTATTCGATACTGGCTATACACATTCCTTTATTTTCACTGTTCAAAGAAAGATAAAATGTTTGTTCGAACATTAAACTTGCTTTATCTAGATTTCCAAGTTGCATATATTTGAAACCAAGTTGATTAATGAATTCAATATTGTCATAACCTGCAATTGTTGAATGTTCCTCTACACTTTCTCGTTTCAAAATCACTGTAAGAAGAATCAATGCCCTAACAACATTAGCTACATCAGATCGATTGCATTGATCACATGCTGATTCGAAAGCAGGAGTGAAATAAGAATTCAACCTCTGAATCTGTCCTGAAAGAAGAAGTATAATCATTCTTAAGAAATGTACATCGATACCATATTCTTCAGCAGCATTACTATTTTGAAATAGGATCATCATGAGCTTATCCATATATACTCTAGCCAGCTCAATCTTCTTATTTTCAATTAAACAGATACATGCTAAATATTGTAATCTACCCAATAACAATAGTGATTCATTGTAAAGATTCTGATCTTCAATTTTATCAACAGCTAATTTCCAATCCACTAGATGGTCAGTGATTTCTCTCACTCTTGTCAATAATTCATCCTCAAGTTCAACATACTGCCCTTGTAAGAAATCTTCTTCTAGATGAAGCATATCTTTTCCAATTTCCACTAATAATTCTTGTAGTTGTATAGATTCTAGTGAAAAACCATCGCTTTCTTTGAGTTTAACAGCTGCTTGCTGAGTTAATTTTTCTTCATACTCTGTACGAATTACAGAGATAGCAGAATCAAGAATTTTCTTGATTCTTTTTACGGGATCATATCTGTTTGTGCTTTCAACAGAATATCTAATTTCAGCCGCAAATAACTTAGAATCTAGTTCCTTTAGAAATGGCTCTATAACCATATCTTCATTTTCTTCAATCAATCGCTTAACAAAAGCACTATTGGTTAATGTTTTTATTCCGATTAATTCAGCTGTTTCAATTAACTTTAAATCACTACTAACTACTGTAGCATTCAATTTTGAAGCAGCGTAGATCACAGATATATCTGGCTTTTGTGGAAGACTAGTTGTTTGGTCATTAAGTCTATCGATAAATTTCTGAAAATCCTTGTTATTAACTGGCTCCACAGTGATATAAGGTAAGATTTCGCGCTGAAGAAAGAATCTCATTTCATTTTTAATGTGGTGTGTAATATACACATCAACTTTCAGTGCTTCAAACAAGGTAGCAAATTTACGAAATTTTGTAGGTTGAACTTGAAATCCACTAATAAAAAAGTTTGTATCTAAAACGTATTTCCCCATTAAAATAGAGATAGTTTAGTATCATTAATAACCTTTTGTACAGAAACAGTTGCTTTAGATGCTTCCCAATATTTCTTTTAATCCGGTTTCAATAGGTATTGATTGTGTGAACCCAAGAATTTCTTTTGCTTTCTTAATAGAACAATAGCTTTCGTAGATATCACCGTCTCGTGCTTTTGATTGTAGGGGTTGTATTTCAGAATTACTGAGTTTCAATAAATTGCTAGATAGTTCATTTATTGAATAAGGAATTCCAGATCCAACATTTATAATTTGATTGACAGCAGATTCTGATTTAAGAGATAAATCAATTGCACGAGCTACATCTTTCACATGTATGAAATCCCTTGTCTGATTACCATCACCATATATTTTATACTGAGCGCCAATTTTTATGGCTTCTATAAACTTGAAGATAACTCCTGCATAAGGATCGTCTGCATTCTGTAACGGACTGTAAATGTTGAATGGAATTAGTACTACTGTATCCAAATTATAAAGCTGGGAGTACAATCGGACATATTTTTCTGAAACTAATTTACTTAGACCGTATGGAGATTTAGGATTTCTTGGATGATCTTCAGTAATTGGCAAAAACGCTGGCTCTCCGAAAGTTGCAGCAGAACTAATATGAATAAATCTTTTTACTTTAACCTCTTTGGCGTACTCAAGCAGTTGTAGAGTTCCTAAAATATTATTCTCAGCATCAAAAATAGGATTTGAAACTGATTGATTGACACTAATTTGAGCAGCTGCATGTACAATATAATCAATTTTAGGTAAATTCTCATAGCTTTCCTTGTTTTGAATATCATTTTCTATGAAAATAACATCATCTGGGACTTCAACTTTTGAGCTGGATAAGTTATCTATAATACATATTTTGTACTGATTTTTTAAGTGAAGATAAGTATAATACCCAACTTGCCCTAGACCACCTGTGATTAGTACGGTTTCAGCATGTTTGGTCATACATAATCTGATACTAAAACTTTTTAAAAGCATACCGCTCATTTCCAATATAATTGTCTATGCGGTTTTAATAGACTAAAAATCAATTGGTGTACTAATGACGAAGAAAGTTCGAATTGCGATTGCAGGATTAGGAAATTGTGCTTCATCACTAATACAAGGTCTTGAATATTACAAGAATGTAGATGATAAAGATAATGTTCCTGGAATAATGCATGTAAAGTTTGGTGATTATCATATATCTGATGTTGAAGTAGTTGCTGCTTTTGAAGTAAATACTAAAAAGATTGGTAAAGACATCTCAGAAGCAATCTGGCAGAGTCCGAATCTAAGTAAAAAGTTTTCAGATGTTCCTCATAAAGGAGTTACCGTTCAACCAGCACCTATAATGGATGGTGTAGCGCCTCATATGAAAGAATCTTTTCACTGTTATGATCCTACACAAGTAGAACCGATAAATGTTGCTGACGTATTGAAAGAATCTGATGCTGATGTTCTAATAAATTTCCTTCCAGTAGGGAGTGAAAAAGGGGCACAGATGTATGCTCAAGCATGTCTTGACACCAATGTTGCTTTTGCAAACGGTATTCCAGCGTTTATTGCATCAAACAAAGAATGGGGTCAAAAATTCACAGACAAAAATATTCCTGTTGCTGGAGATGATATAAAATCACAGTTAGGAGCCACAATCTTACATCGTATGCTAGTAAGCTTAGCGCATGAGAGAGGGATTAAGCTTGATGAAACATTTCAATTGAATATTGGTGGAAATACAGATTTTGAAAACATGAAAAAAGAATATAGATTGATAACAAAAAGAATTTCCAAAACTGAAGCAGTCACAAGCATGATACCATATGAAGTTCCTACTAGGATAGGACCTTCTGATTATGTTCCTTTCCTAAAGGATGAAAAGATATGTTATCTTTGGTTGAAGGGAAAGAATTTTGGTGAACAACCTTTGAGTGTCCAACTTAAATTATCAGTACAAGATTCTCCAAATAGCGCAGGTGTTATGATTGATGTAGTTCGTTCCCTTAAGATAGCAAAAGATAGGAACATAGGGGGGCCTTTAGTAGGAGTTTCAAGCTATTTCTTCAAACACCCACCAAAGCAGATTCATGATGCTGAAGCAGTGCAACTTGTTGAGAAATTTATCAAAGGAGAAATTACAAATTAGGGTGATATGAATGATAGAAAATAAAATTAAAGTAGCTATTGCTGGAGTAGGAACAATTGCATCTGGTTTAGTACAAGGTATTTCTTATTTTAATGAACATCAAGACAAACGAACAAACCTCTTACACCCAACTATTGGAAGTTTTGAAGCACAAGATATTGAAATCGTTGCTGCTTTTGATGTTGATACTACAAAAGTTGGAAAGGACATTGCAAAAGCTATTTTTGCTCCAATTAACAGCACACCAAAGTTCATAGAAGTTGATGATACTGGTGTGATTGTCAATAAAGGTCCTGTAAAGGACGGTCTATCAGATCACTTGAAAAAAGTAATAACCGTAGTTGATGGTGAAGAAGCTAATGTTGTTGAAAAACTAATTGAAACAAAAGCAGATGTACTTGTATGTGCAATCCCAACAGGAGCAGAGGAAGCTGTTGAAGCTTATGCACAAGCGGCATTGGAAGCTGAAGTAGCTTTCATAAATTGTACTCCTACAACAATTGCTTGTGAACCTTCTTGGGCACGAAAATTCAAGAAAGCAAATGTTTGTTTGATTGGTGATGATTTGCAATCCCAAGCTGGTGGAACAGTTTTGCATAAAGGTTTTCTTAATGTTCTCAAAGAGCAGGGTGTAACCATTAAAGATACCTACCAACTCGATGTAGCTGGTGGACTTGAGACTCTTAATACATTGGATGATGATAGAAAACAATACAAGAGAGAAGTTAAAGAGAGAACTTTGAAACAATCGTTTAAGAACGATATTAATCTTGCTAGTGGAACTTCAGATTATCTAGAATTTCTTGGAAATCGTCGTATAGGTCACTTTTGGATCCTTGGTGAAGGGTTTATGGGGATGCCTGTTAAAATTGACATGAGACTAGAAACGCTAGATGGACCCAATGGTGCTGCAACCTTAATAGATGTTATTCGTGCAACAAAAGTGGCGATTAATCGTGCAGGAAGTGGTCCCATGAGCTCCATTTGTGCTTACGGATTCAAAGCACCCCCAGTATTCTCTGAAAGGCATAATGCACACAAATGGTTTAAAGAGTATCTAGAAGGAATTAGAACAGAATGATTCAAATTTGTTCTTAATTTATTTTATCTTTAGCGTACTTGTGATAGATAGTAATTTATCTCTAGGTTCAGTTTGAGGATATTTTTTAAGAATACCAATAGCTAAACTGATGTACTTGTTGATTTCTTTCTCTATTAACTCTATAGAAGCAGATTTTGCTATTATTTTTCTGATTTTTCTAGGAGAATAATTTTTCTTTTCTAGATAATACTTGAGCAAAATGTCTTTCTCTTCTTTCTTGGCTAAATCTATAGTTTCAAGCACTATATAAGTCTGGATTCTATTAGAAATGTCTGTTAATGCACCTGATTTTCCAAGCTCTTTTGTTGTAGATGTAATTGCTAAATAATCATCTCTTAATTGAAAAGCTCGACCAAAATATCTACCGAATTTCTTCATATTCAATCTATCTTCTTTACTTGAAGTCCCCAATACTCCACCAATGACTGAAGCAGCTTCAAAAAGACTAGATGTTTTTCTATCTACAAGCAACAGTGCTTCTTCTTTTGACATTTTTTTCTCTCCTGAACGGAATTTTTCTTCCAAAAATAGTGAGGAGGAAAGATTGTGAATAGCTTTAACAAGCTCTTCTACAACATCAAGAACCTTGGTTTTTGTAGCTAAGCTTAATGCAAGACTACTCATTGAATATGAAATTGAAAGTGCAGCAAAAGTTGAATATTTTAAATAGAAAGATTTCTCATTTCTTCTAAAA
>BPTK01000139.1 GCA_023705905.1 Candidatus Heimdallarchaeota archaeon | reverse complement strand
ATGTAATTTTTTTCTACTAAAATTAAAAGAATGATCTTAATAAATCTTATGCGCTCTAAATGAACAACAAAGTACAAATATGTGGATTATTAGCCAGAATTTTTATGAAAAACGTAAATTTTCAGTCCTTTTTTACTATTTCATTTTATTTCCAATACTCTTTAAATTAGAGAATTAGATAGAAACTGATGAAGCATCTAGAATAGCAAGTGAAATTTTTTGTGTTGGGTGTTCAGAATAGACTTGAAAAGTAGAAAATGGGTATATCCAACATAATAGAGGACAAAATATATATCTAAGATATTCTTCTACTTCATAAATAAATGCCACATTTATCAAGAAAAACAACCGTTAATGGAGTTATAAAATTGGTTTCATTTGTTCATTGTGCAGATTTGCACTTAGACAAATCCTTCGGGTTTAGTTCCCATAAAGCTAATAGTAATCGAAAACAAGATTTATTAGACAGATTCGATGAAGTATATAATTACGCATTGAAAGAAAGACCAAACCTTTTTTTCATATCTGGAGATATTTTTGATAAAATCAACCCAAGTAACGAAGCAAGAATTTTCCTTGCTGATCGATTAAAAAAACTGAAAGAAAAAAAGATTGAATCTGTGATAATTGGTGGTAATCATGATGTTTCTAAGGATTACAGAGGTCGTCCAATGGCAATTGAGATTCTTAATTCAGTTGGCATATCCACTGTTTTTTCATCTAAGCACAAATTTGAAAAGAAAACATTTTCTATAGATAATAAAAAAATTACAGTCTTCGGTAAATCCTTTGACCAACTTAACAGTAGATATAATCCTTTTGCAAAAACTAACTTAACTTGTGATGGAGACATCAATATTTTGATTCTTCATGCTTCTTATACTGGAGGAGGGATTAAACCAACTGTAGCGGAAAAGCTAGATTACCAACCTTTTGGTAATAATGATTTAAAAGGTTTAAACCTTGATTATATTGCATTAGGTCATTATCACAACAATTTTGAGATTAAATCACAAGGAACACTGATCGCAAATCCTGGCTCATTGGAACGCTTTTCATTTAAAGAGCGAAAAGAAGATAAGGGATTTATTTGGGGAGAAATCACCTCTACAGGAGTCCAAACATCATTTGTTAAAGTTAATGCTCGAAAAATGAGTGAAAAGTCTATTCTATTAAAAAAAGAACAAAACAATCACACTGAGCTAATAAAAACAAAAATAGCGAATATTACTGATTCAGAATTAATTTTACGTATTTTTCTAAAAGGGGAAATAACTCTGAGTCAGATGAATCAGTTAAATCTGCGTGATGTTATGAGGCATTATGAAAAGGATTTCATGGCTTTAGAATTTAATAGAACTGCTCTTTCTATTGAGGAATTTGGTAAAATATTTGTTGAAAAAATAGAACATCCCAAGCAAGCATTTTCCAATATATTGGATACAAAAATAATAGAGAGTTCAACTAAATCAGATAAAGAATTATTCATTCGAGTCAAAGAAAAAGGTTTGAAGTATTTTCAGGAGATGGGTTGATAAAAATGATCATAAAAAATATTGAGGTTACTGGCTTTCGCGGCATAAAAGGACCATTAGAACTTGATTTTCCTGATGGCATTATTGGCATTTTTGGAGAAAATGAGAGTGGTAAAACAACTTTGATGGATTCTATTTTTTTCGGGCTTTATGGACTTCCTATTGGAAAAGCAAAAAATGAAAAAGATAGTAAACAATACCAAGTTACTTGGGGATTCAAAAAAGCCAAAATCAAAATAAATTTTACAGTAGGAAATGAGAACTACTTAATTGAAAGGGAAATAACTAAAGCAAGCCATAAATGTTCATTAAAACTGCTTAAAAACTCTGGAAATGAAGAATTAATCTCTAGTAGTATTACTGAAATCAACAATCAAATGGCAGAATTAACTGGTATGGATAGAAGTTCATTTTCAAAGCTGGTCTACATACGTCAAAAAGATTTAGACAGTTTATCAGAATTACAAAAAACTGATCGTGAAGCTATGCTCAATAAAGTTATGGGAATCGATATCTTTGATAAAATTGTAAGAAAAGTGAAACAAGATAAAAAGGAAGTTAAATCTGATCTTCAATCGACTTATATTGAGTTTGGAAACCTTGAAGACTATAAAGCAGAAAAAAAAGAAACAGATAAAGATTTCAAAAATGCTGACCAAGAAGTTGTTACGTTACAAAAAGAATTACAAAAATTGAATAAAGAGTTAAGGGATTTAAAATCCAGACAAAAGCAATTAAACTGGCTCAAAAAAGAGAGTGATATCAATCAGAAAATTGTTAAATATAGGGATACAATCAACCAGTTGGAAGAACGAATAAAAGAGTTGGAAAGCAGTACTAAAAGGAGAGATGAGATAACTACAGATCTGAAACCTCTCAATAAGATTGAAGAAGAATACGAACTTATACAAAATCTACAAAACTATCTGAAAGACAAAAATCTTGATCATAAAAATCTGCAAAAACTACAGAGCGGAATAAAAGAATTAAGAGATGAAAACACTAATTTTGAAGAATTCACGAATAAATATAAGGATACTTTTGATTCATTAATTGATGTGGAAAACCAAATATCTAGAAATAACCAAGAAATTAAATTTCTAGAGAAGAAAAAAGAAGAAATAGAACCGCAGTATACGCAAAAAGAAGAAGAAGTTAACAAAGCTTTAGAGGAATTAGAAACTCTTCTTGATATTCAAGATAGAGACCAATTGAAGTATAAATACGAGCTTCTGAATACAAAGGAACCGATATTAAAGAAAAGAAGAAATTTCAGTGTTGTAATTGCTTTCACATTGTTCATGAATATTGCACTATCTATTTTTTTCAATATTCTTGTGTGGATAATAGCTGCAGTACCAGTGTTTGCTATCTCATTAGGATTTTCAATTTTCTATATAGTGAAATTCTCCAATCATAGAAAACAACAACGATATTATTCAATTTATGAAAAACTTGATTCAGAGAGGAAAAATTTAGAAAAACAGATTTCAGAACTAAGTGATAATATTGAAAAAGAAGAAAAGATTATTCTCGAAAAAATAAATTCTATAGGTCATAATTCAGAGGAGGAATTGTTAGGCAATATATCTGATATTCTAAAGAACCTCAACATTAATTTTAATTTTCAGAGCTTTGAATCATTGTTTGCACAATTATCTCAGAATAAGAAGTTGCTGGAAATGAGAACTCAAGATGAAATGAAGCTAATAGAAAATCTTGACATGTTAAACGAAAACATAGACAATATCTACAAAGTAACTGGAATAATCGATGATGTTTGTAAGAAACTGAAAGAAACAAGGAAGCTAGTTCAGAAAAAGGATAAACTAGAGGGAGAACTTAAGCCTGTAATTTCAACTATTCAAAAAATTGAAGACGAAAACTGTTATGATAAAAAACTGAATAATGAGACTAAACTTGAGAAGGCAGAAATAAATTTCGAGAACCATATGGACAAGAAACCTGAAATTCCTGAAAAAGTGATATACAGTGAAAAGGAAGAGATTAACGTTAAAGACAAGATTGAGGATATTTCAGAAATAAAACAAGATGTAAGTAAACAACATGCTAGTGTTGTTGAACGCTCTAGATTATTAAAGAAACGATCGGATGAGCTGAAAACGCTTTTAGTCCCATACAGAAAAGTAAAAGCAAAAAAGGAAGGACTCGAAGAAGATCAAACAGTTTTGAATCAGCTGGAAAAAGACCTTAAAGAAACAAGCTCAATCTTAAGAAGTAGAGTCTTGCCTGCTGCAAGAGCAAAAATCAGTAACATTTTACCTATAATTACTAATCAAAGATATACCTTATTGAATATTGATGATGATCTCAAATTTTCTATCAGTAATCCATTAACTGGAGAGGAAAACCCTAGAGAGTTGTTTAGTGGAGGAACACAAGATCAATTCTTAATTTCATTACGATTAGCGTTCACAGAAAGCATAATAGATTCTAGAACAACAACTGATGAATTTTCTCTATTTATGGATGAATGTATATCCTCTTCTGATATTGCTAGGAGAGAGCAGATATTTAATGTTCTAAGAGCGAGCAAGAATGTCTTTAAGCAGATATTCATTGTCTCTCATGAAGATATTTCAAATAATGTTGACCATTACTTGCATCTTGGAGCTGATTCTAATTCACACACTGAGGTTTTAAGTCAAAGTTGGAGCTGAAAAGGATGAAAACATCATAAAAACTCTTCATCTTTAGAAGCAAAATGTTGATAATTGAATTTCTTAAAATCCTCTACTTTTATGAAAACATGCATAAAAAGAGGAGAACCGGAGAATGATAAAGGAGAAACAGGTCCAAAGAACATAAATGGAAATTTCTGATTCCCAGTATTTTTTGGGTCAATGAAAGATCCCTTATAGAAATCTAATGCACTTGCATCTGGGAGAAGATCACTGAGTTTTGCTAAATCAGATCCAACCAATCCAAAACCAACAAAGAAGATTCTGAGTTGAGAAATAATATCCTTATCAAGCGAGCTAATGTTTTGAGTGATTAACATGTACCCTACACCATACTTTCTGTGTGTTTTCACACCATTTATGATATAGCTCCTTAAAATACTAATCTCCTCGTCTTCTTTGTAAGAAGAAAGAAATTTCTGAGCTTCATCCATAACAATTAGAACATTTGATCTTTGGTCATTTTCGTAATTTTCTTGTGCAATTGAATCAACCCATCTAACTATTCTTCCAATGTATAGCGTTTTTATGTCATCATCAAGAGCAAAACCTTTGACGGCTTTACTTATATCCAAGATGTAGAAAGGTGCTTTCTCCCCTTGGTGATGCGACTTGACGATATTTTCTGCAATTTTCCTCACACTTACTTTTTCTGTTCCGTCTTTTTTCTCAGCGGTGAAGAGAGACAATACTGGTGTCCAATAATTCTCTTCTAAATCATCTAGTTGATTTGTATTTTTGATATAATCTTCAATAATTGATAAAACTCTATTCTGACCATCTTTACTGGAATAAATTTTACTTATTACTTTTGAATCTTGAAGTTCTTCTAGAAAAGCTGTTAGTAATCCAGTAGCACCTTCTGTAAGTTTATAGCTCTTTACTCGGATGAATTTTCTTAATTCCTCTATAGCATTTTCTTGATTTGAAGGGTGCTTAATACCCAATTCTTTGAAAAATCCTTTCTTTGCAAGAAGTAATGGAAAAAGATCTTTCTTTATAAGATATAGGTCAGTTGCAGCATCTAAGATTTGTGGAGCTCTTCCTACCTCTGAGAGAATTTTGTGCCAATCAAAACCAAAATCGCGGTTTCTACTAAATTGTCCCTGTGGGTCAATCATCAGAATTGCCATATTCTCATTCAAAGCATAAGAAAGTAAAACATAGGCTGATAGAACGCTTTTCCCAGAACCTGTTTTCCCAAAGACACCAATATGGTATGCTTCACCAGCCGAACGAGGGTCTGTAAGTTCACGCCCAAAGTGCTTAAACCATGTTGGCATAGCTACATTAGTTTCAAAAATATACCCAATGTAAGTCAATTGATCTCTATAGGAGGCTAGTAAATAGTCCAATAATTCATTTGACACAGTATAGATGGGAGTACTTGTTGATGGTGAAGTTCCTAATAGGGAAAGGTTAATTTCACTTCTTTGATCCTGACTCCTATCTTCATAAAAAGAGGATTGAATTGTAAGCAGAGCTGTTTTAACATCGGATTCTATACTTAAATGATTCAATTTTCCTTTTCTTTTAACTAAAGGTCTAAAATTCATATCTTCGTGCCATCTGTTTATTGTAATCATACTAGTGAGTTGGCCTATAACATATGTGTGATAATCACTCATATGCTGTAAATAAAAAACTAGTTTACCAAGTAAACTCTCATTAAAACATGGCTCCAAAATATCAACAGTTACCATTGAAGTTGAAGAAGGCGACCCAATAACACCAATTTTTTCTTTTGTGAATTTTTCAATGGATTGAATCACATTCTTTTTCTTTTCTTTTTTTTCCAGTTCTGATTTTTCAACTCTTGCAGTTTTACGAATTTTCTCGCTCATAAATTCACCTCATTATTCACTTCTATAAGATTCAAAAAACATTGATGCATCATCTTGTTTATCTTTAGTTAATATAGATCTTGATGCTTCTTTAAGTGCATTTAGTCCTAACGCCACACTCTTTGCCATTTTATCAGCAAAATATAGTGGATATGGTTCCTTCATTTCAGTAGTGATCATTTCACTACGTAAACAATCTAGAAGCTGATAGAAGACTTTGGTATCTTTTACTATCTCTTTTGATAATTCTAATCTTAAAGCTGGAGACCAAGGTCTAGGTCTGTAGTACATTGAATATATCTCTTCAGGAAGAGCAGATAATAAAGCATTTAATTCTTCAAAATCTGTTGAATGTTCAAAAACTCGTCCTTTAAGTGTTAAATGAGCACTCGATAAATATCTTACTGTATCTGGAAATGTTTGTAAAGGAACTGGTGTAGTATATTCTCCTTCCTTAAGAATTAAGGAAAATAAAGCTCTATCATCTATAGAAATTTTAAACTTTTGAAGAAATTGCAAAGAGAAATTTCGGGAAGAATCATACTTCTGAACTGCAATAATTCTCTTATTTGAGAAAATTGAACTCAATAGTTCAGTTAAATCAATTTTAGAGAATATGGGGACAATTTTTGTTAAAACATCAAGGTTTTCAATGGACGCAATAGAACTGAAACCAATTAATGGGGTAATAAAACGTCCATCAATAAAAGTAAAATCACTCTGTGATTCCGTAGCAAGTTGAAATTCATACAAATGCATTATAGCTTGTGTAATATGATTCATGATGTTAGCACCATAATGAGGTAAAATGTCAAACCATGATTTATATCTAATTGGGTTAATTTCAGTTTGCACATTCAACCCTTCAGACGCTACAACTCCAACCATTCCAAGATCGTACAATAATAAATGTTCAATTGCTCTTCCTCCATCGATACCAATAGTACTGTATGTTTCCAAATCTAGCTGATTTCTTTCTAGTTCTTTCAGTATACCTTGATCATCTAAATATTTTCGAATTTCCTTTTCTTTAGAGACAAAATTATTAGTTAATCCTTCAATTCTTTTTGAAGTTTGAGAAGCATTTTCTAAAATTTCATTTAGAAAAGAATCAGGTAAAAAAATAGGTTCCGATTTTTGTTCATCCAAAGATATCGCAATAAGAAGTGTTTCGTTCTTTATTAAGCTTCTTATTTTGCTTTCAATGAAAGGAATAAGGAAGATCTATTTATGGTTTTAAGTTGATTTCTATTTCTTTAGACAATTCTATTGAAACAACATTTAAGTCACATGATTGAATGATTTCAGAGTTATTTCTAATAGTGACTTCAGAAACTTTTGTGCATTCAGCAATAATCTTCTTTGTTAAAATTTGAGGTCTATCTAAAATACGAGAGATAAAAGTGTCACATACAAAAACTGTTCCTACTGCAAATGGAAAGGGTTTTTTTGATCCTCTTTTAGAATATGGTATTTGCTTGAGTATCTCTAAGGAGTACGATTGTAACATTCTTATATACTCATACTTGTCTAAAAGATATGTCTTGAGTATTCTGTCTGAGATATCAGGAGTTCTATAAATTAGAGAACATATTCGTGAAATGTAATCCTCACTTTTCTTAATACCTAAAGATTTGTCTTTCAATCCGTACATTCGAACAAGTCTTAGAATGCTTTTTCCACTAACATTATGATTTAATGTCCCATATGCTGATGTGATCTCTTTAATAGTTACAGAAAATTCATCTTTAAACTCAAAACTTGTTACGTACATTGCAACAGCGGATAAACGAGCGCGGTTTTGCCCTTTTCCTATGAAGCATCTTCCATATGTGTTGTACAAATAAATAGCTCGATCTCGAAACTTAGGTGGAACATCTAACAAAATAAATACATCCTTCATAATTTCAGTAACTTTTTGTTCTCTATCTTGGATTAGTTTTTTCTGTATTGGTACTTTTTTTATTGTCCTTTGCATTTTTTTTTCTAGTTGTTCTTCTTGAAAATTACCTTTTGGCTCGATTAGATTATTCTTTCTAGACAGGCTATGATTAGTTCCTAGTTTTGTTTCTGCACGTATTTCTTTTGCAGATAATTCTATGCCTTCTGTTGACCTAGTTGTTGAATATAATGAACCATGTTCAAGACCACAAACAGAGCAAAGGTAAGAAGCTCCTCCTTCTATCAATTCTCCGCCACATTCTTCACATTGATTAGTATTGTTATACCCAGAATAATCAGACATGTTATTTTTCTCTATTCCCGTTAAATTGGTTAACCAATTTGTACCTTAGAATAGAAACAATTTAAAATTTTCGTAAAAGGATGCAAAAGATAAACATTCTAGTATACTATTAATTAACCTCTCAGCTTTAGTTTCTCATTATACTTTACTAAAAGAGCAATTCATAAACACTAAGATTTATGATATTAGAGATGAAGTGATACCATGTTTGAAGTTGAAGAATTAGACACAAAGGATTTAACAAGTTTCACAGCTAGTGGAAGAGACAGTGTGGATATACATGTAGAGTTTATTGCAGATAAGTTAGATGAACTTATTGCAGCTCATAATGAACTAGCGAAATATCTAGAAAAGACAATGATAAATCATGAAAGAGAAAAGAAATGAATGGAGGTTACTGACAAAATGTCTTACAAAAGTAGAAAAATAAGACCTTTCAATAGAGATAATTCAAGAAGACACGCACAAGCAGCTATGAATTCATCTGATTATATTCGTCTTTATCTTGACAATGTAATAGATAAGATTGACGAACTTGTAGATGCTGTAAACGAAATATTTGAAAAACTAGATGAAATAGCAAATTAAAATACCAATTCCATAAACACTATATGCCTGTATTAAGTTTAGGATATATTTAATAATTTCTTCACTTTGAGATGTAATATGAAGGGTTCTATTCAACCAGTTTATCTAGAAAATGAAACATTCTACAACATAAAAAATTTTGACATAAATCCAGAACTTAAATTCGAATTGCACTTTTGTCCTAATTGTTTCAGATTAGCGATTTTTTATGAATCGGATAATATTGTTTGGGATGGACAGTTTGATGGTCTAGAAAGAAGGACTAAAAATATTAGATTGAAAGCTGAGAATAGAAGTCATTTTGAGAATCATGTTAAACAATGTCCAGGATTTTACGATCAAGATGGTATTTTTGAAGCAGATTCTGGTGTTTTAAAGGCTGTGACATGCATATGCAGCTATTTTTCAGCTTTCGAATGCGGATGGGATGAGACAGTTGTGAAAGAGGAAATGTTTGAGGAAGGATTGAAATCCTATGTTTCTGTGAAAAACAACATGCCAGTTGGATATATAGCATTTAAACCAAAAAAACTTGAAGGAAAAGAAACACAAATGGTTTTGGAGGAAATTTTTGTTATAGACTCATTTCGAAAAATGGGTCTAGCAAAGGAATTGCTAGAGCATGGGATCAAGGAATTAAACATTAAAATCTTAGGCGTTTCAGCTCCAGTAACACCTGAAGGAAGAGATTTTCTCAAGAAAAACATTACAGGAGAAATCTTACTGTTAAAAGTTGGATTTTCTTCTGGTACATATGAGGTTTTAGATATTAATGACTTGATTTCACTGTCTAAGTATAGTGATGAATTTGATGATAATCATATAAGCTATGAAGAAGATTCACAAAATGATTCTTCGAGTAAACCTCTTTGTTACCATAACTA
>BPTK01000138.1 GCA_023705905.1 Candidatus Heimdallarchaeota archaeon | reverse complement strand
AGACGTGTGCTCTTCCGATCTGAAATCAACTTTTGTTAGATCTTCCTTCTTTTCTTCTTTAGTGTCATAAGGTCTATATTCAACTTTCTCGAAATCTTCAACTTCTACTGCATAAAAATTCTCTTCTTCAGCATCAGCTTTCTTCCTGATTTCTTGAAGTTTAGTTCTTTCCTTTCGAGAAGGACCTTTTCCAATTGGAGGAATAATATTATCACTCATTGAAATAAAATTATGCTTTTTGTTTATTAATTTTGGGCTTGTGATTAAATATTTATTCCATATACCAGTTTGAGTTTATGTTAATAATACGATATTTGTGAATTTTTCTTTGCGGAAGATAAATTATTTTTGTTATACTACAATTATCTATGCTTAAATTGCTAAAAATTTCTTCAGTTGCTTGAAAAATCTTCATAATTATCATTCTAATACATCCACCATGTGTGATGATCAGTAAGTTTTCATCAATTGAGTGATTCTCTGTAATTTTGACGAAAGTATCCCATATTCTCTTCTCAAAATGAGTAAATGACTCCCCTCCTTTACTTAGAATCCTTTCTTCAAATTCATTCAATTCCATTTCGTCCCATTCTGGTGACCATTTCATCCCATCCATTTTCCCAAGAGTATGCTCCCTGAAATTAGCAATCAACTCCAGAGGAATGTCTTGTGAATTATTGATTATTTCAGCTGTTTTTGAGGCACGTTGGAGATCAGAAGAATATATTTTTGATAGCTTCTTGTTCTCTAGTACTCTACCTACTTTTTCAGCTTGAGATAAACCCAGTTCATTCAAAGGGATATCTAGCTGTCCCATTAACAGACGTTCTTTATTATAATCAGTCTCTCCATGTCGAACAAGATAAATATTCATCAGAAGCATGGAAACATTTTGATTAAAAAAGATTGGGGATGAGAGAGATTTATCTCACTATCCTTGTTAATTTTGCTCCACACCTTGTACAACTATATGTTCCAGGTTGTATTTCAGCTCCACAAGATGTACAAAACTTAATTTTTCTTTCTAGTTTTTCATCTTTTTGAGCTAGAGGTTTGAGCATAATACCTTCATCTTTCAATTCCCAAGTATAAAGCAAAGAACCTTTTAATCCAATTAAGGCTTTTTCAGGTAAGGTTATTCTGTTTTGGTTGTCAATAACTAACAATCTAGAGCTATCTAAGTTAGATAGATCAACACCTAAACCATGTTCTCCTATAATTATACCATCACGGATTTCCAAAGTTCTGTCAGAAAACTCACTAACAATCGGATCATGACTGCAGATAAGAAATGAGGTTTGAGTTTCATCCTTTAGTTCCTGAAATAGATTCAGTATTTGTGTAGAAGTTTCAGAATCAACAGAACCTGTTGGTTCATCTGCAAGTATAAGACGAGGGTTATTAGCTAGCGCCCTAGCTATTGCAATCCTTTGCCTTTCTCCACCTGAAACACGTTTTGGTGTGTGTAGTCGTCTATGCCAAATGCCTAATCTTTCCATGAGTTCTCTTACTCTAACTTTTCGCTGTGCTCTTGGAAGATCAATAAGTTTCATTGGCATCTCGATGTTTTGCTCAGCAGTTAAGAAAGGAATTAGATTCTGTTCTTGAAAGACATAACCAATATTGTGTCGTCTAAATGAGAATTGTTCCTCCTCAGGTAATTTTGTAATATCAGTACCATCATTGAAGATTATTTGCCCAGCAGAAGGTTTTAACATTCCGCCCATAGAAAGCAGAAGAGTTGATTTTCCAGATCCAGAAGGACCTATGATACCTAGTATCTCTCCTTTCTTAATGTCAAAACTAACTCCTTTGAGAGCAACAACCTTGTTTTGATGTTCCATTCCATATACATGATAAATATCTATTGCCTGCAAAGCCATATGCTCAGGCAACGGTTGAATCTTTATTTTTTGTCTTTGATCTCCATACATATTTATCACCTAAACTGTCCTCATTTCCTCCACTACATTTGTTTTTGCAGCTATCAAAGCTGGTACCAGTGTAGCTAACAAGATGACAAGAAATGCACCTATTACCGTCACTGTGAGCAATAATGGTGGTATGATGAGGTATCTATCAAAGGTTGTCACACTAAACGTGTCAAAGAAGGAATTTATCTGATAACCAAATAAGAATCCAATTAGTGTTCCGAATCCCGTTGCGAAAAGAGCCATAGAAATGACTTCACTTAAAACCAGTTTCACTAACTGTTTCTTTGACGCCCCTTCAGCAATCAAAATTGCAAATTCTTTCTTTCTCTGATTTATAATCATGAACATGAATATAGTTATACCAATAACAATTGCAATTATAGAAATTATGAAATTGATTGTCAGCAAACCTGGAAAACCGAAACTCAATCCTTGTCTATCTTCGATGAACTTTATTTCTTCTTCATAAGATTGAGCAGCTACAATCCAATCAAATTGTGTGTTAAATAGAAAAGAAAGATTTTCTTCGATAGGATCAACACCTGGTTTCAAGTTGATAATAGCTCGTACTATAGTGTGTGTAGACGGTGCATAGGTTAAGAGGAACTCCTTATCAACCAAAATAGCATATCCTGCAAAACCAGCAAATTCGTCTTTTACACCACCAGGCGCATGATCAATAACAACTGTTGCTTCAACTTCAATTTCCGAGCCATTGAAGAGGTCTAGTTTAAATGTTGGATCATCATCAATTTCTAGATATCGAGCTGATTGAAGACCAATCCCTACATTTCTTAGTGGATTTTCTTGGATGGTTTCTAATCCTTTTTCCCAATTAGGATAATCAATAATCGAATCACGATGCCACAGAGCCTCTTCACCATATTGCGTGAGATTGGTACCATAACAATGTACCATATCTGCTCCTGATTGGAGAGGTGTGTAATATATAGGAATTATGGATTCTATTTTATCTTCAAATCCAGTGAAGTTTGCTATTGATAGATCTTGATAATAACCTATCACATCTATTCTCATATCTCCACCAATGTAATAATCTGCATGTCTTGGTATTTCTGCAGCACCAGTTTCACCTTGTATTGCAGCAAAAACACTCAAAGAGACCGATAGACAGATTAGGACTGTCATTCTTGGGAAGTTTTGATGTCTTCTTGAAAGACTACCTTTTAGCAAACTTCCTATGTCTTTGAATACCTTAACTAGTACTTTGTCAAGTCTTTCGGGTACCTTTGTTGATAAACGACTGACTACTGCTGCCCCACCATACCACAATAATATTGGTGTAAAGAATTGTAATAATTCTACAACAAAACTATAAGACACTGTAGGGTTTGTTTCTTCGATAACAGTTAGGATAACACCGATCAATCCTAGGGCAAAGAATATTACATCACCGTAGATGGTTTTGAACCATCCCTTTTTCTGTTTCTCAATGGTTTTAGCAACAGCTACTTCTTGTTTAATGAAAGCATTAGTTTTCTTTCTAGTGGTAATAAAGAGAATTCCAAACGTTATTATTACCGTTACAATTATGCTCCACGTGGTAATATTTAGAGATGTTAATGCTAACGCAAATGTTTGGAAATCTATCACCATGAAACGATATGTTGAAAGAACCATCGCTGCTCCCAACATCCCCAAGAATAATCCAATGATCTCTCCAATAATTCCTATCAAAAACACTTCTGTAAATATCATACGTCTTATCTGTTTCGGGCTAGCTCCCTGAGCTTTTAGTACGGAAACCTCAAACTTTCTTTCTTGCAGAGCAAGTTCTGCTCCAAGATTAATTAGAATGATAGAAAGTACGATTGCAGGTATGTATAAGATTGTATCAAGTAATTGCATGATGGTTATCATACCTAAAAAACCAAATAGCTGTCCTGAAATAAGATTATTCCCTTCTAAATCATAATTTTGTTCAATCCTTCTGATGACTTGTTCAATAGCATCATTAAGATCCATTAAATCACTTAAAGGAAATTCCTCCAAGTTAAGTTTGGAAGCAATTCTAAACATTCTATATGATGTCAAACCATCTATTGCCTCAACAGGAAGATTTTGACTCCCCATTAAGAGAAAATCACTGCCTAAAAGAAGACTATCTCTGAAAAAACCTTTAATTGTTAAATTAAATGTATGAGTTTCCAGTATAACTGTATTGTCAAACCCCCCACTATAATCCCTTTTATAGAGAGTAAAATTGAATGGTAAAGTGTCATTTATCTGAATTCCTAAACTTCTGTATTGTTCGATAGATAGGAGACAATTGTTTCCACTCAAATCATTGTCACCAGCAGCTATATTTATTGAATCTACTATGCTATTGTTTAGGAAATCATCATCAAAGACAAAGGGTACAAAGAAAGGATTAGCATTTTGAACACCACTATATTCTGTGAAATTTACTTCAGGGATAATCAGCGACTCGTAAAATGAGTCCGGTTTATCCTCTACTTCCTGCATACCACCGTACAGGACAACACTATCAGTAATCTCGACTTCTTCTGTAATCATAGCTGCATATTGCTCAGGAGTATAAATCGAATCTGTGCTTATAGGAGAAAAAGCTATCTCAGCTTCCGTATTATCAACGATATCCTGCACTGTAATTGAATTTATCATAGATCCATAAAAGAAGATACTTGAGAAGATAGCTGCTCCCAAAACCATTCCCGCGCCTATTGAAATGCTTCTTCTTTTATTAGAAAAAATACTCCTGAAAGCTAGACCTAATGTTGAAAAAATATTTGTAATCTTCATTTTTTATCACCCTCCACTTTACTACTACGCTTCTTTATTGATGTAACTCTCTCTTCGAGAACTTTTCCTTCTTGAAGGATGTAGATGCGGTCAGTTTCAATAGCACAATCTGGATCATGTGTAACCATGATGATAGTAATCTTCTTCTCTTTTGCTAAAGCCTTAAAAAGCTGAATAATCTCTTTTCCTATGTTTGTGTCAAGATTCCCAGTTGGTTCATCAGCGTAAATTATGTCAGGTTCATGTGCAAGCGCTCTTGCTATAGCAACCCTTTGTTGCTCACCACCACTTAGTTCTTCAGGTAAGTGATCTAAACGGGCGTAAAGACCAACTTGCTCTAGAAAACTAATAGCTTTTTCTTCTGCTTCAATCTCTAAAACACCTCTAAGTTTCATTGGAAGTTTAACATTTTCTTTAGAAGTAAGATAGGGAATTAAAGCAAAGTTTTGGAAAACTAATGCAGTTTTATTTCTTCTAATTTCTAATTGGTCTTTGTATGAAGTGTCATGAAGATTAACGCCACTAATATGAACTTTACCCTCAGTAATAGGTTCTAAAGTGGCTAATATATTTAGAAGAGTGGATTTTCCACTACCGGAAGGACCCATGCATGCAATAAATTCACCAGGTTTTACTTTCATGTTTACACCTGTTAAAACATGAACGATTTCCTCTCCCTGTAACTCAAAATCCTTAATCAATTCATTGGTTTGAATCGATAAGGCTTTCTTATTTTTAGACATATTATCATCATATTTTAAGAAGTAGTAATTAAAACTATCTGAATGGAAAAGGATAAGAAAAAGAGATTGAGGCTATTTAATGAATACCTCTTTTGCTTTGAGATCATCAAGCACATAACCTAAAAGTTTATCTTGATTTATATCTAGTTCCGATGTTTCAATCTCTAAAGTTAGTAGTAAGCTGTTAGTTTCATTATAACTAATACTTACTTTCTCGATATTTTTCCCTAACAGATTTGGATCATCTTCACCACCCCATACATAAGAGAGGATAATATTCTCCATATCATTTTCAACATTTTTTGTTTGAACGGTTCTTTTGGATATATATTCTTCCATCTTAGTTATGTCTATTTTCTTATTTACTGACATTGTTACAAAGAAATCTTGCAAAGCTTCAATTTCCATTTTCCTCTTGCTTCTTCTCAGCAGTATTACTATGGTAATCCAAGAGAAAACACTTATCAGAAAAAGTACTAGAGTGACAATCCTAGCAGTTCCAAACCCATCTCCACTAATTATGGCACCGAAGAAAGTCTGATCACTCGAAATTTCCCCAACTGCAAAAGCAAATATTTCTAAGATGATACTGCCTGCTAAAATTAATTCAATCATATCTATTGCTTCACTTGTTCTAGTATTTGCTTGAAGAACTTCATTCATACTTTTTGTGTTTTTTGTCATTACTTTAGACATCTTTCTCATTTGTAAGTCTGAAAGTGTTGCTACATAATTTCGTAATCCATCAAGTTCAGTTAATAAACCAGAAATGATTTTTTCAGATTCCAAAATTCTTTTTTGGGAAGATTTTAAGGAATTTTCAACTTCATAGAACCCATTTAGGGTATTTATGTGGTTTTTACTGTAAACATCTAACAAATCTTGGCAAGAATCTTTAAGGAATTCCTTAATTTGACCAACTAAACTAATTGTACTAGTGATTACTGTTATTTCCTCTTGTACTCTATTTAAAGCATCAGTATTACCCGCTACAGCTTCATCAACAATTATTTTCACATGTTTTGTTTGATCATACAATTCCCATATTCTAGACATGAAATTATCTACAAAGTTGTTTATAGCATGTTGTATACCCCAAAAAATTATTTGGTACTCTGTATCTTTATCAAAATTATCTACAATAGCACATGTTCCTCTTGAACCTTTAAAGAAAAGATTTCTACCCATCTGGAAAGATTCATGTCCTTCACCTAAAATTTGGTTAAGCTCAATTTCAAAATCCTCTCCATCGTAATAATCGTTTATATCTTCATGTCGGGTTTTAATATCATCTCCAACATAACAGATAGTTTTTGGACGATGGATGGGATTTCCGAAAATAATCTCTATGAAATTCCTTTGGAATTCAGTCAATAAGCTATCAATAACTACCGAGCTATCTTGACATAAATCTGCAACCACTCGGGTTATTTTATCAATTGACATGTAAGTATTCAGATTTTCAATTTCCTTCAACTCCAACGAATAAGTAATGAAACCATCTCTAGAGATAAAAATAGCCATCTCTTCAACTTGTACTATCTCTTCTTCTTCTGGTAAATCGATGATTGCTTGAAGGTTAACAAAACTATCAAGTTCATAATCCTTAACGATTACTTTGGTATAAGCGCCTTTTGATTGAAAAATTGGGACATTAGGTTGTCCATCAATTAAGCCTGTCAGAAGAGTTTTATTAGACCCTTTCTCAATATCCAGTTTTTTGTTCAGTTCTCTTAATTGATTAGAGTCAAAAGGAAGCCATTCAATAACAAATATCTTGGGATCTTTAATATGAATGATTTCTGCCAATTTATCTTTTATGTTTCCTGCTAAACTATTATTTTTATCACTCATAATAATCACCTTTTCAGCAAATCACATATTTTCAAAAAGTAAGGTTTTGACTTGTAACTTACGTCCTCGCTTTTAAGAAAGTCTAAATAAACATCAGATACATCACAATCTGGGCAATCCAGTAAAACTGACGGATTGTCACCCATATTCATGTAGAAATGCAGTTGTTTTTGACAACATTCACAGAAAAAGAGTTTACTAACCTCGTTAATGACGTCTTGAGGGATATTTTTCAGATACGCATTTCCAATTTCTGTAATCCTATATGCTGTTACAAAACCGTGTTGAGATGTGCTAAGACGAATCTTTTCTAAGATATCTGATTCGCGTAAATCTTCTATATCATCAACAGCTTCATAAGAAAGATTAATAGTAAAACTACTTCTACCAAAAAATTGTATGGACGTAGGGGCGTAATCAAATGTTTCATATGAACCATGAGTGATTTGATAGTAAATAATAGCCCACAAAGGTAGCTCTTTGATCCAAACTCTATTTCCAATATTGCTAGAAACGTGTTCATTACTAACCATCCATTTCGTTAAATAGTCTATAGTGTAAAGAAGGAATTCTTGGTCTTTTGTTAAAGATTTAACAGATTCTGTTCCTGATAATTCAGAATATTTGTCTTCAAAGGGCATACTCCCGAAAAAATCTTTTAAAGTATTTTAATCTTTCGTGTTTGAAATAAATAAAAATAAAAGAGAAAGGATGAAATCATTATTTTGGATCTTCTTTTTGGATTCTTTCAACAACATCCCAGAAGCCTTTTGGTTCTTGGCCTTCATCCATTGTGTAGATAACTGGAGTACGTTTCCTTTCAACATCAAGTGCTCTTGAAATTCTACCAGCTTCATACTTTTCTTTAACTTGTGATTTTTTGCCTATCCAGACATAAAGCTCATCCCAGGCGTCTAAAACAAAACTATCTCCTGATTTGAAGTTTTTCTTCTTTATAGAGACTTCTGAGGTTTTAATCAACCCATCAGAATCTTGCTGGATTTTTAACAATTTGTAATCTATATCTACATTCTTTTCAAAGTGTTTTAGAAAACCAGGAGTGTCTCCTTCCACAACTTCGATTGTGATAATATCTTTGAACTCTTGAGGTTCATCTCCTTCCATCACTGTATCTATTTCTATATCTTTGTTTTCTTCCTCAATTACCTTTGCTGTCCATGCTCCAACTGCTTTATCATCACAAAATGACTTTGATCCTAACCATATCCAAATATGTAATGGTGTTACGACAAGATAAACGTCACCATTAAGAAATTTGTAAGGTTCTTTAACTTGTTTCAATCTTTTTCTAACAACTTGATAAACATTCATAGAATAGAATAGAACAATTAGAATAAAAAATTATTGTTATTCTTCTTGATTATTGGAAATCTCGCAAAACTTTAATATGTTTTTGAATATATTTTCGGTATGGATAATAGTAATGGTGAAGAAATAGAAGTTTTTGAGGATGAAAAAGAGGAAGAAAAAGACCCTCTTTGGAAACTAATAATAGAGAAAATTAAGCCTTTTCTCACACGAGACGATATTATACACATGGACCTCGATAAATTCTCCTCTCTAGTTAAGCGTCTTTTTGAAATTAAAGAACTAACTGAACAAGAAATGACATATGCAAAGAAGAATAGAGACCTCATTTTGATAAGAATGGGTTTGTTGCATAATATTCCTGATTTAGATGAAAAAGATCTAGAACAAGGATTGCGTCAGCTAGCAGTCAGATTAGTAAATTATTATTACTCAAATAATGTTGTTGGATCTCTGGAAGAAGGAGAAAAGAAGGCTTTAGAAGTTATCGAACAAGGATTTTCATCAGCTGTCACAGTAAGTTTGAATCCAGAAGAAGAACTAACTAAACTAAAAGAAATGGTAGGAACAATTTCAAGAATAACTTTAGAGAATGCAAAGGACATAATAGAAGTTCTGCAAAAAACTAAGGACAATCTTATGAATATAGGCATATCAGGTTCTGTTTTCTATGAAATAGATAAATTCTGTAAGTTACTTAAGAAAACAAATCAAGAAGATTTACCAACCAAAGCTGATATTGTCGAAGCTATTTATGAATGGCAATTAAAGATCCAAAAGTGATGATTATGTCCGACAATGAAGTTCCAGATATTCCACTTATAGAGAAGAAAGAAGAAGACAAACCTGATGAAAGTATTTCTGCAATTCAATCTGCAACAACAAAATTGAAGAAAACTATAAATTTGGAACTTTTTCTACCTGAAATCCATGAGTGGATATTTGAAAAACTCAAAAAAGGTCCAACAATTATCATTGGAGACAAAATAGGTAAATTCAGCGAGGAAGTAGCAAATCTAGAGATTTCAGTAATTGCTAGAGAGATGACCTCTTCCTATGTAAGTCCAAAATCTGAAGTTAATGACGAGAAAATTCTTGAAAAAATGGATCTGAAGCCATTTTCGTTAAGTAAACTAAGTAATCTTTCAAGATATAATCTAAATATAATTTTAATTTTTGCTCTAGAAAAACTCACAAAAAGTCAACAAACGGAATTATTGAATGAATGTAAAAGACTTATGGCTAAAGAAGGACAACTTATAGTAGTCGGTGAATATTTTCCAAAATCAATTTTATTGTATCCAATTTCCTTGATTAAAGGATTTATCAATATATTCAATTCTACTGTCTTCAAACGCAAAATTAGAAGGCCTCTAAGGAACTTTGAGAAACTTGCAAACAAAACT
>BPTK01000137.1 GCA_023705905.1 Candidatus Heimdallarchaeota archaeon | reverse complement strand
TAGATAATAAAGAGATTAAAGATGAATTGGTTCAAAAAGCAGTTGAATACAATGAGAAACAATCAAAATCCCATGAGATAAGAGAAAAAATAATTAGTCTTGCAGTTAGAACAACTTTACTATTAAAGGCTGAAATATCTATTGAATCTGAACTAAAGTGGTTATTAGAAGAAAACATAAGCAATTGGATTTGGAAAATAACTGAATCACCAGGACCTAAACGTGAAACCAAATACAAAGGTCAGAGATATTGGTCTGGTGCAGCTCTTGACCATTATCAAGAAACGAGTTCTACAAAAGGGTTAAGACACGAACATGTCTTCGAAAGGAAAAAACTAGTAGATGAAATTGTTAAGGCTCCAGTTGACGAAGAGCAAATAAAAAAAATATTCAAGAAAGCTGTAGCATGTGTGGTTTTACATGATGAACATAAGGAATTAAAAACTGGAAATGACTGGCAAAGATATCAATTGAGTGGAATATCTGTTTATGATCTATCTAAAAAAGAGATAGAAATAAAGAAAATTGGTAAATGAAGATACCTAAAAACAATTAGTTCTCTTCATCTTTCCAATGTATTCCCGGAATCATATCTGAAAATATCACCAGGTCTGCTAATTCTTGACCATCAATCAAAATTATGGGTTGGAAACCAACCTCAGTAGATTGTTTTCGAGCACTATTAGTATAGTTACTTGAAGTTATAAAAACTCTCAATGGATTTTCAAGATTGTAATGATTTGGAATTTCTTCTGATTGAAAATCCTCAATAAAATTCTTGTTGATTGACTTTTTGTAGCTTTTAACTTGAATCACAACTTCTGTATAGATATTACCGATGAGAGGTGATAATCCAACAATGTCTACACCCTTATCTCCTGATCTAAGCGTAGTTTCAACTTCCCATCCATTTGCATTAAGTAAGTCCCTAACAAAGTTTTCAAAGATATTTGCATCCATTGATGAAAGATAATCTGTTATTGTTTTAGAGAGTGTTTCATAGCTCTTTTCTATTACCTTGTATTCATCAAATTTTTCACCTTCGAAAATCATACTGACATCATCATATGTTAACATTGAATTTTCAGCTAAAGCAAATGTATTACGATTTCTTCCTATGTAATCTTTCATTCCAGAAGGAAGTTTTTTCGTGAAATCTTCCCACTTAATTTTTCTAATCAAACGGAAATATTCAATTTCGTCATTTTCCTGCATAAGGACCTCTGAGGAGATTTTTCCGATAATATAGCTTTTCTTTTCTTGTTCGTCTCCTTCATATGTCCAATTTATTGGTCCAACCATGACAAAATCACCTATTTCAGCTTCGATAATAAATCGTTGAAGATTTCCTGCTGCGACTCCGTTTTCACAGAATTCTGAAACTACTGATTTTGCTAATTGTTTTTTTGGTAAATAATCTTGAATTTTTTTTAGTTCATTTTCTTTTAAACTCCAACCTACACCCACAAAATCATTATTCCAACCTTCATATGCATAATAATTTCCTGGTCCTAATTTTGCAACCCATAGTTTTTTTGACATAGCATAGAAAAATCACTGAACATTATTAAATCTTGTTAAAGGATTAGCTCTTTATGATAGATTGCACTTTTGTTGAAGGGATTTTACTTGTGCTTCATTTGAAGTTATTCAATATCTATCTCTATTTTTTCTAATCTTTCTAGAACTTCTTTGAGAGTTTCTTCAACTTTTACAATTTTTCTTTCTAATTCATTTATCCTTCCAGTAAACAAGAAATTTTTCGACATTCTATTATCTCATTTTATATTTTAATTTCTAACTTTCTCTCTACATTTTCATATAATAATAAATTGTTAGAGTTATTTAAAACTATGAAAATTGGTTCTAAATAATAAGGCCAGCTTAAATTATTTTCTTTAAAGTTAAAAAGATTATATAGTATTAACATCATATTCCAATCATGAGTAATATGTATATCGATCTCACTTTGTTCTGCTCTATTTGCTTCTTTTATAATTGATTCCAACATAAATTTACTTGCATTATCAAAAGGTATGATATCATTTTCCTTAATATCTCCTTCAGACCAATGATGAATAAATTCTGGTCCATAGATTTGATTAGCTAAACCTAACACATTTTCTGAATTCTTAATGAAAAACCCTCCTAGATAGTCCCGTTCCCCAACGATTTTAACTGACCCCCCGTTTACCTTAATTCCTTCAGTTATTTGTAGAGCAGTATTCATACATCTAGATACATGACTATGAAGTAATCTGTAAGAGTATGAACTGGATAAATTCATACCAAGTTCATGAGCAAGTTTTCTCCCTTGATCTGTTAAGGGTACTTCATATGATCTCAATACATTCGTCATCTCTTCTCTATCTGAGTGACGAAGAATAATTATTAGTTTTGATTCTCCTTTACTGTCAACTATATCAGTAATTTTGTTAATCCTTGCTTTGTCATTCATTATATAACTCAACTTTGCCATATTTTATTGCTAAATCCACAAGCTCTTCCTTTCTTCTCTCCTCAAAACTTTTGAAAACGCTTGTTCTATACTTAAGATATAACCAAATAACAAGTTCTGAGTAGGTTTTCTGTGATTTTTCATTTGGTATATATTGAACAATTAATAAACCTTCAATGTAGTCGACGATTTTAAAGTTCTCATCTCGAAATATTCTCTTTTGAAGTACATCGAAAACTTCTGGAAAATATGCATCGTGAAAAGCAACATAAGCTTCATTTTCTAATTTAGGAAACCAACCTTCAATATCTAGTTCAAGTGACTCTTTAGAGTGATCTCCATCAACAAAGAGCATTCCAATCTTTTCTTTAAACTCTGTTGCTGCTTCTTGAGATTCTTTACGTATATCTATCGCTAAATCTTCAAGTCTTAATTTCCCTATATTATACTTCCAAGAACTGAATGTGTTTTCAGATTTTATACTATCAGTCCAGTCGTGAGGGTCCACACAATAAACTCTAGCTCTGTTTCCCTTACTACTCCCTATTCCTAAGAAGCAAGAGGATTTTCCTTTCCAACTTCCAATTTCTACTATTGTTAATCCATTGTTAACATTGCCTGCTAGTAAAGCTAACACTCTACCTTCTAGAGGTGTTAACCAACCATCCAAAATGTCAAGAATCTGAAAAATGGGTGTATCCATCAACAATTTAGCATTTTTTAATAAGGTACTTTCAACTGGTTGAGGTTTGCTTTTAAGGAGTTTAGATACTATATCATCGCTATCATCCAGACAAATAATATCATTCAATTTTACAGCTTCAAAATTTCCAAGTAAAAGTTTTGAAAACTTCTTATACGTTTGTACTTGACTGAGAGAACTATCCCCATATCTTTGATTGATATAATATTCTTCTCTAGATGCTAACATATTTTCCAAATTACTGATTTCATCAAATAATTCTAACCCATTTTCTTTGAATTGATTAAATATGTCTTTTTGGAGTTTATAAGGAAGAAATCCAATAGTTAGACTAAGATCAAATTCACGAAATACTGAAGAAAAATCTACAATATTTAATGATGTTAATGTACTTAGAGAGTTTTTCCATTGACCAACTCCCGCTTGAGATCGAGCTAATGATGCAATTAAAAATGGCTCTTTATGTATTAATAATGCGTTTGTGTAACAGTCAATTGAATAGTGATATTGACACTTAATCTCTGCTATTAGACCAGTATAAATCCAGAACGAATAAGAATTTTCTGTTTTTGCTTGAGCATATAATTGATCTATCACTCTATAAGATAAATTCTCTATACCATTTTGTAGTAAACCTTCTTTCAAACTAGTAAACACCTCTTTAACATAATACCCAGAAAGAATATAGGGAAATTAATGCTAAAACCGCGTAGGATATTGTTTTCATTCCAGTCCAAATCTTTTCTGTTTTAATATGTTTGCCATCACAAAAATAATCAAACCGTTGCATGAAACCTGCGAAATTTAATCGTTTAACATTTCCTAATACCCTTCCTAAATCGTTCGAAGCTCGGATTATTGCTGATTCTATTGCAGTTATAGGAGAATAGATTTGCTTGTTTTTGATGACTTTTATCCATTCAACGATTATATCACCAATAATTACAGCACCAAAACATAATAGAAATGGAATTGGTGAGAGTTTTATTATAGATAGAACAATCCCTAAAATTGTATAGATTAATAAAGATTCAATCACATTTGGAAAATTATAATACTTGTATTTAGGATGGAATTTTGGCAATATACTATCGCCGTAAGCCCATCTTTTGAAACGTTTGTATGATCTTTTACCGTCATTCCACCATGGATGAAGAACTCTAGCTTCAGGAAAGGTTTTAAGTTTCTTTCCTGTTTGATGAATAATGTTTAAACACAAATCTATATCCTCTCCTCCACCAAATTTCGGGAATATTTTATCTTGAAATCGGAAATTTCCAACAGCTTCTCTCCTTAATAATAGATTAGCAGTTACCCCCCATGCCATCTCCATCTCTTCTTCTGCTAATGGAAAGAATGTGAGAATATCACTAGCGATTACAGCTTTTGTAAAACTGTTAATAGGTTTGGGAAATTCAGTAACACCAACAAAACCAGGTACTGTATTATCAGCTTGGTTAATTGCTGTGAAATATTTGACCAACAAATCATTATCTACGAGTATATCATCATCTAGAAATAGCAGCCAGTCACCACTTCCTTTGTCAATCCCTCTATTTCTTGAAGCTGATGCACCTAGATTTGTTTGATTTCTTATAACTATAACATCTGAACGTTTCCTGTATTCAAGTAACTTGTCATTTTCTTTAATGCTAGGATTATCTAATATGAGAAAGTATGTCACTTCTCCATTTTCTGGTTTTTCTAGATTGAAAATTGGGTCTAAGAATTTAGGGTCTGCTCGAAAAGAGGGTATTATTATGTCTATACTTGAACTATTCATTTTGATAACTCCCATACATGATTTAATGATTGAAGGCAGAAACAATATAAACCTGTTTTGCAGTTTATCTTAGCTTTTTTAAATTCGGTTCTAATCTGATTGACGTCTATATTTGAATCCTCTGTGGGTGTGGATGTATAAATAGGTTTATCCAACCAGTAACAGAACTTTAATTGACCAAGTATCAGTATCGATTGTCTTTGATCTAATCCACAAGATTTTCCAAGTAACTTTTTTCCACTAAGTATTTCTACTAATGTTTTCCAAAATTCAAGGTTATTTGTTTTATCCCCTAAATTTTCACAAACATATTCTCCAATTTCTGTTAAAATTTGTGAGTAATTATTGCTAAGTCTCAGATGAGGAGCTGTACGCATAAGGAATCCATCGTCAAAAACTGGTTGGAATTTAAGAAAGTCAACATCATTTCTGATACAGAATGATACTATCTCTTTCATGTTTTCAAAACTTAGATTTTCTGCAGTTAAAACACAATTTATTCCTAGCTCAAAATCATGTTCTTTTTTGTATTCAATAATTTCTCCAAGATTTTGAAGTATTCTTTGATGTGTTTCGTATGGTAAATCTCTAGTCTTTTTTGCAGTAAAAGAATTAAGCGAGTCCAAAGAGATGGTAACTCCTGTCAAACCAGCTGAAAGTAGCTTCTTCAATCTTGAAATGTCAAGGAGAATACCGTTTGTCATAAGAATAATAGATTCAATATTCATCTTATTGTAATAATCAATTAACTCTGTTAACTTTCTATGCAAAAGAGGTTCTCCTCCTGAAAAAACGATTCGATTAGTACCTAAAGCTAACAAGTATTTTTCGGAAATAATTAGCTCACTGAATTCTACCTCTTCTTCTAAAACATTTGATGAATCACCCCATTGGCAGTACAAACAATTGGAATTACAGTTGTATGTAATATCAATTACAAGTGAATTTTGCTGATCAATGTTAGAGGTATTCTCGATAATTTTAGTTTGAAAATTTATCACCCTCTTTTCTCCGTAGGATGTCTTTATAATATGGTATAGTTAATTTTAAACCTTCATTCAATGTGATTTCAGGCACCCATCCCACTTCTTTTTTTATTCTACTAATATCTGGCTTTCTTCTTCTTGGTTCATTATCAAGTTCATCAACGAACTCTATTTCTGAATCTGATTCAATAATATCTCTTACTTTCTCTGCTAAAGCTTGAATACTTATCTCCTCTGGATTTCCAATGTTATAAACATAATTAACTAAATCTTTAGATGTAGCAATTGAGTGAATCCCTTTCACAAGATCAGATACATAACAAAAAGATCGCGTTTGCTTTCCATCTCCTCTTATAGTTATTGGTTCATTTTTCAGAGCTTGCCATATGAAAGTGGGAATAACTCTTCCATCATCTATTCTCATATTTGTTCCATATGTGTTAAAAATTCTTAGGATTCTGGTATCCAGCCTATGTTTTCTATTATATATCATTGTTAAAGCTTCAGAGAAACGTTTAGATTCATCGTAACAGGCTCTTATGCCTATTGGATTTACATTTCCAAAGTATTCTTCGTTTTGAGGGTGTTCTTGAGGATCACCATAAATTTCAGAGGTTGATGCCAATGTAAATGTGGCTTTATTTACTAGCGCAAGTTCTAAAACTTTCTTTGTCCCCAAAGAATTTGCCATCATTATCTCTTCAGAATATTTGTGAAAATCCATGGGACTAGCATGACTAGCAAGATGAAACACATGTGAAATGTCATGTAGATTTAACTCAAGAATATTCTCAACAGATTCTTTAAATATTTTGATTCTGTGATTATTCTCTCTGTTAAGTAAATCTTTAATGTTTCCCATGCTTCCTGTTGAAAGATTATCCACAATAAGTACATTTTTTTTTGTTTTATTCACTACATATCTCGCAAGATGTGAACCAACAAATCCCAAACCTCCTGTTATGAGAGTACTCATGATTCATTACATCTCTTACTGGAAACTATCACTGGTTTTTCTTAATAAGATTTTGTGTCACTATTAGTGATTTCTACTGAGTTTTATTATTCTGAAATATCCAAATTGGGAAAGTTTACAGATAGTTTGAGAATTATATGATATTTAAACGGAAAAATATTTCAAACATGACAAAAAACAATTTTGTCATACAGAGACTGAACCAATGCTTGAAACAACTTAAATAGTTTATAAAGTCAGAAGGCAAATCTAACCTGTTATGATGCTTTCTAAAATTATAGTGTTTTAATACCATATGCTTTATAAATATGTAAAAGAAATCTTATTTGTCTCATAATTTCGTGTATCTTGGTTATAGATTCAGAAGTCAGTTCTTACATCTCTGTAAGTACATCGACTGATTTTATGTTCGGGACCATGGAGTTATGGGCTCCCATTATTCCATGGTTAGATAATCAAGATAACATTGATATTCTTCACTATAAATGGAAAATATCAGCTGTTTCTAGATATTTGAACATGGGATTGTGGGTTCCTACTTCTAAATTGAATCATATCCAAAACAGAACAATTATATAAAAGAATGGTTTTAAATAATTGAATATAGATGAACACAAATTTACCTGAAAACCCTATTCCTATCTATTCAGTATACCCTCAAAAATGTGCAGTGATTATTGATGGAGGTTACTGGGAGAAAATCCTCGAATCAGTTGGGCATCCTAATATTGATTTACTAAAATTGAGTGAAAGTTTAAGTAAACCAGCTTATAGAATGAGAACCTATTATTTTGACGGGAAACATGAAGCTAGACAAAGCATTCATGATCAATTAGAAATGCTTGAAAGATTTGAAGTTGTGTTAGGTGATGTAGTTGAAAGAGAAGCGAAGTGTCCTATATGCAATAAAACCTACAAAATAAATGAGCAGAAAAGAGTAGATGTTTTAATCGCTGTAAATCTTGTTCATTTAGCTTCCACTAAACAAGTAGATACAATTGTGCTCATTGCAGGAGATAGAGATTTCTTGCCTGTTGTTGAAGTAGCAAAAGATGCAGGAGTAATAGTAAGATTAGCTTATAGTGGTAAAGGCTATAGTAAAGTTGCACCAGGTTTACTCAAATCTGCGGATGAAAGAATAAAATTAACCAAAGGTTTCCTCCAACCATTTATTTTCAAAGATACAGTAGAGAAAAAAATAGAAAAAACTGATGCAAAGGAGATTGAAGATCGTTTAGAAATTATACACCATGTTGAAAGAAGTATAAAAGAACTAATTAGAACAAAAAGTAAGCGTGTTATTAATCCAAGTGAACTTAGTGTCCATTTGAAAGAGCAGGGGATTGAATTTGCAGGAACTCTTAAGAATTTATTAGAAAATACGCGTGAAAAAAACATATTAAGTATAGATAAAGATCACACATGTATAACATTACTAAACGAAAAAGAAGCGATTGAATTGATTTATACTGGTTTGAAAGAGAATGAAGCTGTACAATATATGTTTAGAATATTAACTGATTTAATTGAAAAATCAGAAACTGATTTAGTATCAATTCATTCTCTTAGTGCTACTATGTACAATGAAAATCCAAATTGGAAAAATGAATATAACTGCCCTAAGAGAAAGGCTTTTACAAAATTAATCGAAAAGGCAAATTTTGTTCTTAATGTCACTGGAGAATCCTTCCAAACCGGTGAAGTTGGATTCAATTCAAGACTTGATTGTAAGAAATTCATCAAATAGTATTGACTAAAGACAATTGTCGATATCGTAAAAAACAAATCAACCAGTGGGATACTAAATCTTTTCAAATACAAATAATAATGTTAATATTAAGAGACATGAAATTATCTAAAAAGGTAATCAAAATGAATGTTTTGGATTTATTCTGTGGAGCTGGTGGGTTAGCTTCAGGATTCAGTAAGAATAAATTCACTGTAACAGGTATTGATAAATCCACATGTGCGGTGGAAACTTTTAAATTAAACAATTTTGGAGAGGCTCAGGAAATCAATTTACAGAAGGAAACAGTAAAAGGAGACTTTGACATTATTATAGGAGGTCCTCCTTGTAAACCTTGGTCATCTGTTAATGTATCAAAAAGAAAAAAAGATCATTCCGATTATAATCTCATTACATCATATTTTGAGAATGTTATTCACCATCAGCCAAAGATCTTTATCATGGAAAATGTTCTTCCTGTATCAAAAGATGAAATCTTGAAACACAATATAAACAGAATGAGAAACCGAGGATATTCCATTCAAAAAGTGATTGTAAAATATAGCAATTATGGGGCGGCTACATCAAGAAGAAGGCTTTTTGTTATTGGAAGAAAAGGAAGAAAAGTTCATAATCTTGTTAAAGACCTAGAGAAGAAGAAAAGTGGATCCCAAACTGTAGGAAGCGCTATTAGATACCTTAATAATAAAGAAAGTGAAAAGGAATCAGAACACATCTGGCCTAACTTGAAAACTATTCATAAATACAGGGAATATTATAAAACGGGAAAATTTGGTTGGTATATCTTGGACTGGAACAAGCCTTCTCCCTCTTTTGGAAATGTAATGAAAACATATATTTTGCATCCTGATGGTTTCAATAGAACTCCACCTAGAGTGATTTCAGTAAGAGAAACTTTGAATATTATGGGTTTTGATAATAATTTTAAATTCCCTGATCAATTAGGTATGGGAATTAAATATCAATTGGCTGTTGATGCAGTTAGTCCAGTTTTCTCAAATATACTTGCACAGACAGTAAGAAAATTTCTAGAAGAGAAGGAAGGTTGAGATGAATATACCCTTTAGAAAAGAATCATTTCAAAAGAATTTATTCAAATGGTGGCAAGAAAATAAAAGAGAGTTTTCTTGGAGAAAAACTAAAGATCCATACAAGATTTTAGTTGCAGAAATTCTATTGCATAGGACTAAAGCATTCCAAGTATTGAAAATATACGAGAATTTTGTAGAGGTTTATCCTGATTTTCAATCAATAGCTAATTCTAATTTCAGTGATATTGAAATTATACTCTATTCATTAGGTCTGAAATGGCGAACTGAGAAATTATATCAGATGTCTATAGAAATAGTAAAAACATATGATGGTCAGATTCCTTTAGAGAAGGATTTATTATTGAAATTACAGATCGGAAGAGCGTCGTGTAGGGAAAGAGTGTAGATCTCGGTGGT
>BPTK01000136.1 GCA_023705905.1 Candidatus Heimdallarchaeota archaeon | reverse complement strand
TGCTCTTCCGATCTCTGAAGAGACTACTGCTCCTCCACCGTGTCCTCCTAAAAACACATCTATATCCAGATCAGCAACATCTGATGCAAGATTAATCAGAATCGAAGGAGACTCATGAGCCAGTACTATAACAACATCTGCTCCAGCTGCTATAACATCATCATGAAATTTCCTTACTGATGTTTCAAAATTCCAAAAGTCAAAATCCTGGGTAATTTTAGGATGAGCTGAGGTATAAGTTGAAGTTGTAGTTAAACCTATAATCCCCACGTTAATTCCCCCATGATTTTGCACCACATAGGGAATAGTGAAATTAGCCAAATCATTCGTTCCTTTGTCGTAAATATTGCAAGATAAAATCGGAAAATTAGCCATTTCTTTTCTGTTTTCCAACCATTCTACACCAAAATCAAATTCGTGATTACCAATACAAGCAGCTGAAAAATTCATTGTATTCAATGTATCAATAACTGCTTCCCCTTTACTTAGTGTTGCAACTGCAGGTCCTGTATTTTGGTCTCCTCCTGATAACAAAATGAAAGTGTCATTGTCATAGGTATAACCCTCTTGCTTGAAATAGCCCATATATGTTGCAGCTCCTCCACAACCATCATGAGGTTCTATCCAACCATGTATATCATTTATGTGCAGAATTGTTAAATTGACCAAAGATGAGTCTTCAACAATTGGTTGAGTCATAGAATTAACAAATGTTTCAACACTAAATTTGTTAATAGCCATAAAAGAATTTCCTTCAGTAGTCAAAGCAAATGATGGCGTAACAAATAAAATTGCAATCACAAAAATAACTTGAATCTTTAACAGAGAACGAATACCACTCATATCTTTTTCACGAATATGTATTAGACTAATTTTCTATTTAAAATATTCCTACTTCTGTTCAGAAATCATTTTTTTGTAATATTCTCTAACTACATCTAGTTGAAAGGGTTTATCTACATCCATCCCTAGTTCAGGATCTTCAACCATTACTCCAAGACATGCATTTGGGGTTTTGAATATTTTCTTATTTATTGCGTTGTTTAAATCATTGAGAGAAGCTAATCCGAGAACAGTTTTAATGGCAAAAATCGGACTTAGAACTGCTATGGACTTAAACACTGATTTTCTGTTATTCACCATTCTGTCTAAAACTTCCCCATGACTATCTATAATTGAGGGTTTGGCTAACAGAGTATCACCACTTGCAAACGTAACATCTTTAAATTTTGCAAAAGTTCTATTTGCTCCTGGAAACTTTGCCACCATATCTTTTTGGTCAATCAAACTCATATAGTAAAGTCCTGTTAATTCCCCACCTGTAGTTGCTTTACATCTTTCAATAAATCTTTCAACTGATGCAGCTGTTACCAATGGCGTGTCACTTGAGATTACGATAACATAATCAGGTTCCTTTTTGTCTGAATAATACTTAATTCTGTGTCTTCTAAGTTTTGAAATTATATCTCCTTCATCTTCAGCAAAAATTACTGGAAGGCTGGTTTTCCATTCTTTCTCAGCCATACCACTGAGATAAATATCTCTTAATCCTTTCAGATGTTGAAGATTTTCAACTAAATGTTCTATGAATGTTTTATCGCCTAGTTTCAAAAAAGACTTTTTTGTCACGCCTTCATTCTCACAAAGTAAAGCATCGTTTTCACTGAGTCCAGCCAATAGTATTAAATCGAAAATCATATGTTCATCTCTTTGAAGTTTAATGTATATATGATATTTTAATCACTAGATTAAAAATCATTTCGGCAGCTACCTCAATTCGAGAAATGTTTAATAAAGCAGTAGATATATTTCTCTCGTTCTGATGTCTGGAAAGAATAAATACGGCACTTTATCTCAAGCTGATTATGAGAAATACGCTGTTGAAAGTTATCTAGAGATGTCTGATGGGTCAAAGCTTAAGATATTGAAAACTCAGGCAAAAGAAGATACAAGCAATGGTTACACTTTGTTTGTTAATCCTGCATTTGGTTCTATAATTTTAGGATGGGATGAATTTTTAATTGAAGCAATGCAGGATTTTGATATTATTTATTTTGAATCTAGAGAGAAGGTATCAAGTAAACTAGTGAAGAAAGCTAAAATGGATATGGACACATATTCAGATGATATAAAAGAAAGTGTTAGACAACTCCAACTAGATGAAAACAAACTAATAGCTTTTGCATCATCTTCAAGTGTCCCAATTATTGGACACACCATTGCTTCTAAGAAAATACAACCAGAATTGTCTATATTCGTAGGACCAATATTGAAAATACCAATACCAACATACATGCACTTGATGATTCTTATACTTCCCGCCTTTTTTGTTAAACTAATCAGAGAGCTAGCTTACTTTTGGATAAAAAGAAAACGATCCGAATCTCCAGAACAAGCAGCTAAATACATACGAGTTGGAAATGAAGCTGATCCAAAGAAATGGAAAAAAGGTCTCAAACACTTTGCAACTGCAACTTATGAGAAAATTTACCCTCTAATTGAAACCAAAGTGTTAGTCATTGATGAAAGTGAGGATAAGATGCATGAAACAGAAATTACAAGAGAGATTTCATCACTCATCCCTAATGCAGAATTAGTAGATTTAAAGACTAATAAAAACACTCATTCGAAGCCAATTGTAGATACCATTCGCGAATTTATTTAGAGGTCAGAACTACAATCTGAGACAAACATAAGCTACAAAAGATTTTTTTAATGTCTTCTTATTTATCTGTTTTATTGGTCATTGATAAGGATTCTTTTTTCGTAGAAACAACTCTCATTATGAGTTACAACTAACTCATAGCCTAGTTTCTCATATAAATTTCTTGCCGAGGTATTTGAATCGATTACGTGAAGAGAAATAATTTCTAGATTTAATTCTAGAGCTAGTTCTTCAACTCTCTTCAATAATTCAGTTGCTAATCCTTTTCCTCTGAACTTAGAGATAACATGTAAATTATATATCCATAATAGTCTATTCTTAAAACGCCAGAAAGGATCTCGGTTACATATCCAAATCAATCCTGAGCGTTCTCCGCTCTCATCCTCTGCAATAAGAATTATATGATTAGGATCATCTAAATCAATAGGATCATTTTCATCAAATTCGGTATATTTTTTGCGAATTTCTTCTTCTGTTAACACTTCTGCATTTTTCAGGGTTGTTTTAAAAGATTCAATCTGTAATTCATCAAAAAAAAGCATGTCTTCATCATTTACTTTTAAGCGTATTTTGAATTGTATATTTTCACCTATAGACATTTACATTCTAACATTTCCTCAGTATATTTAATGTTCTATCACAAATTGTGATATATGAAAAGGAAAATCTTCCATGCGGTTAACAAAATTACAAAACTTATATAGAAGTAGAAACTCTCATCTTCTATTCAAACCTTTCAGTTTCTACTATAAACAGGAGTTAAAATGACAATTGAATCAAAGTATATAATCGAACAGTTCACATTGGAAGACAAAGATTTCGATGAGTTTTCTAAATTAATAACTTCTGCTTTTCTTGAAGATGGAGCAGCTCAAGCAGAAGGAGCTTCAGTCGTTTTTAATGCTGATACATTTAGAATGATATACGGCGCTCCCTCTGGAGATAGAAATTTGTTTGTGAGAGCAATACATAAAGAAAGTAATGAAGTTGTGGGTTTTTTGGGAGCAATCCCCCGAGAATTAAAAGTTTTTGACAAAAAATACAAGTTTGTTATCCCATCTTGGCTTTGTGTACATTCTGATCATCAAAGAAACGGATTAGCGACAGCTCTAGGTGAAAAAATATACAGTGTATGTCTTGATGCAAACTATGTTGGTGCTTTTTCTATTTTTGAACCTGAACAGTATGGTAAAGATATATCTAGAATAGTAGTCAAAAAAGAAAATCTCATTATCAAACGTGTAACTTCTATGAAGAAATTCGTTATAAGAGTTCTTGATGCAAAGAAATTAGCAAAAGTTGTCAAAGTAAAATGGTATGAAGAACAAGCATTCAAATTCATTCAAGGGGTCCCTAAGGTTAGAAGTAAATATGTTAGAAATCACAAAAAGTCAGATTCAGATAGATTATTTGAACTACTAATGGAGCATGTACAAAAAAATGAACTGTCTATTGTACCGAAGAAAGAGGATTTCGAATGGGTACTTGAACAACCAGGAGTTATTTGTGCAGTTCATACAAATCAAGAGGATATTGCAAAAGGTTTCATCCTTGCGTGGGAGTTTAATCTTGCAGGTTTTGGACACCATTTCCCATGTGGATGGTTGGATATAGTTCATATACATGGATTAAGCAACAGGGAAGCAAAAAACCTTGCTCATTTTGCTAGTTTTTCTGCAAAGAAAAGAGGCTGGATAGCACTTCAGACACCATATATACCATATTTTGATCCTACGCCCCTTAAAAAAGCTAAATTCATCTTTTACCCAAAAACACTTCATCTTGATATGATGCTACTAGAAGAAGTAGATATTCCCGATAATATTGAGTCTTTCTACTTTGATTGGAGATAATACTAAGATTAAGATTACTTTACTTCTTTCAATTTTTCAATCACACTTGGAAGTAACTCACCAGCTTTATTCACACTTTTGAGATCTGCAGTATCATCTTGAGAAGTGATATCAATGTTAATTATGACAATCTTTGCACCGTTCTTTTTAGCTCTGCGCGGAAAATTCGATGCTGGTTGAACAGAAAGACTTGAACCTATCACTAGCATTAAATCACATTTTTCTGTATGGTGTTTTGATAATTTCATTTCTTTTTCAGGCATTGGATCTTTGAAGTTTACAACTGAAGAAATAATTCTTCCTTCACATTTTTTACATGAAGGTTGACTTACAACCTGAGGTTCAGTTCTAAAACCTCTACCGTGTAATTCTCTATCCCACTGTATCTCAGTTCTTGAATACCTTTCATCACATTCTAGACATTTCATCAGAGTGTAATTCCCATGTAATTCTGAGATCAGTTCAGGTTTTATCCCTGATTCTAAATGAAGATTATCTACATTCTGTGAAATTAAGAATTTCATAATACCCATATCTTGAAGCTCTTTTATTGCTATGTGGGCCTTATTGGGTTCAACTTCATCAAAGTGTTTACCTTTCTTGGGTGGCAATCCTTTATCTCTTCGGGTCCAAATTCCATCTGCTCCTCTAAAATCTGCAAGACCAGATTCAGTACTAATTCCTGCGCCTGTAAAAACAACGAGATAATTGGAGTCATTAATTAACTCAACAATCTGATTGACTTCGTCTTTAATTTGAAGGATTTGTTTCACCTCGTAAAGTATAGTTTACGCTTTTAAAAATCGTTCTAAATATCGATATTAATTTAAACTACTTCATATTCAAGTGCATTAGAGTTGAAGTAGGATGAAAGACATATACACAGAAGAAACATATCAGCTTTTAACAGAATTAATTCAAAACAAGTGTGTCAACCCTCCTGGGGATGAAATGAAATCAATAAAAACAATTGAAAAATTCCTTAAGAAGAAGAATATTAGCTGCAAAGTATTTGAATCTGCCGAAAACCGAGGAAATTTAGTAGCTGTAATTCCTGGAACAGTTAAGGAAGCTTCTGGATTAATTTTCGGACCTAGTCATATAGACGTAGTCCCAGTAACTAAACCCGATGATTGGAAAGAAAACCCATTTGGAGGAGTTATGAAGGACGGTTATATTTGGGGGAGAGGTGCGTTAGATATGTTATTCATAGTTGCTTCGCAAGTTCAAGCATTCGCTTTACTCTCTCAGGAAAAATTCAAACCGAAGGGAGATTTGGTCCTGTTTATTGTTGCAGATGAAGAAACAGGTGGGGCGTGGGGAGCTGATTGGATGATCAAAAATCATTCCAATGAATTAAGCGTTAATAACCGTAAAATGTTTGCTGTCACAGAAGCTGGTGGGGTTCAAATAAATAAAAATAAATTTGCAATCATAAATGGAGAAAAAGGTGCAACATGGTTAAAATTGAAGTTTCAAGGAACACCAGGTCATGGTAGCGCTCCTTACTCAAGTGATAATGCTGTGCATAAAGTGTCCAAAGCAGCACTTTACCTAACAGATTATTGTGATAACAGAATGCCTATTCGTACAACTTATGTCAGTCATTTGGTTAAAGGTCTAGGAATGAATTTCATCTTAAGGTCGTTTATCACAAATAGAAAACTACTTCCAATCATTCTCAAAATCCTTAGAAAGAAAGACCCTGAAATATCAAAAGTTCTACATAGCTTAAGTAGAATGACAATTTCCCCAAATATCATACAAGGTGGAACAAAGACTAATATCATTGCTTCAGAGGCAAGTTTGGAATTAGATATTAGAACACTTCCAGGTCAAGATGATGACTATGTTGTTTTTCATGTTAAAAAAGCTCTAAAAGAACTTGCAGACGAAGTTGCTATCGAGAAAGCCGAAACGAAAGAGGGAATAGCATCAATGGGTACAGCAAGCCCTGTAGAATCCGATTTTGTTACTGCAATGCAAAACGCTATTCGGAAAGATTTTCCAGAAGCAAACCTAGTTCCATTAATTGCGAGTGGAGCTACTGACGGAAGATTTTTACGGAATATAAATGTCGACACATATGGATTTTCTCTTTTTGATCCAGACACACCAATGAATGAAGTAGTTAGTCTAGGACATGGAGTCAATGAAAGAATCAGCAAAAAAACAGTTGAGCTTTCGTTAAAGGTTTACTACAATTTAGCAAAGGAGTTTCTCTGATAAATAGAGATGGAAAAGGGTATACTATATTCTACTTCCACAATTAGTACAATAGACGGTATTGTTCTTCATGTCTGCCCCACAATTTTGGCACACTTTAGTTCCCATTGGCTTAAGAGACGGGGGAGCTTGAGAAGGTTGCTCGTAGGTTGAACTTTGATATGGAGTATAAATCTGTCTAGAATCTTGCTGAGAAGTTTGGGAATATTGTTGAGTTTTGCTTTTTCTAGATCTCATGAACATGAATATGCCTATTAGGCCACCCATACCTACTATACCGATAATAATATACCATTTTGCATTTCCACTTCCTGTATTTGCAGGATCATATGTAATTGTTACAGTTATAGTATAACTAGCTGTGTGTATTCCCCAGTTTACTAAGCAAAAATCATAAGTTCCTTTATCTAAAATAAAAGTCATAGTTCTTGTTAAAACGTCTTCTGATTTGTAGTACCAGACTGGATCATCTCCTCCATCGTTCCACTCTTCTAAAGCACCTTCGTCACATACACCAAATTCTATGGGTTCATTTGAATTCAACACAACAGTTAAACTAGTATCATAGTATGAGATATCCTCACGGTAACGAACATAATACCCTCCTTCTAGTGTATCAGTATCAGTGAATAGAGTTTCTGTGTCTGCTTGAGTAAGAGCAGTACTAGAATAAGCCAGTAATATTAAAAATCCAATAAATAGTAATTTTTTCCTCAATGTATTCACCTTTACAACGCTACTAAATTAAATCAAATCTATTCTTAGATATGTTAAGTATTTTAGTGACAGTTAATTAATTGTGGGGCTGAATAATTTCTTAAACCTTTCTAAATTAATTTTCGAATAATAGCGAAAGAATTATCTTTATCAAATTATAATGAGACTAAGATGCGTCCAACAACCCATTTCCATAGTTCTCTGTTTCTCTTAGGAATAATCTATCTTAGTATTCCTGAATTTCCTTGGGTATTAGGTATCATTTTCTTAGCAAGTAGTGTGTTGATTGACTTAGACACTTTCTTGTCAACATTTCTAAAAGAAAAAAATCATCGTTCATACGTTTTCCATTCCTTATTGTTTTGGATCTTCTTGTCAATTATTTTCTTAATTCTCCGGTTTTCCGTTACAGAATTTTTTGATTATTTTCTTACTTTTTGTCTGGGTGCAATTTGGCATCTCTTGTTTGATTTAATAGATTGGGGTCTTCCTCTTTTACCATTACCTAAGTTTCGAAGAAGTTATCTGGGTATTCTAAAAGAGAAAAATCTAGAAGATAAAAGCAAACACTTTTTCCTGAAAAAATACTGGAATAGCAAAGTAATTGTAATTATAGAATCACTATTTTTCGCTCTCTCATTTCTAGGATGGTTTTATATTCCAAATCAGCTGATTATTGAAGCTGTATGCATTGGATTAGCTGTATATTTGTTCTTTATTTTTGAGATGATTACCTTAATTAAAATTAAAGATAAATGAATTTCTAACAGTTATTTTTTGAATTTTTGTCTTGCCTTTTTTACTAATTCATCTGGTCGTTTACTATATTGTTTATAATCTTGGCCAAGGGTTATGTCTAAGATGTTTTTAGCAATAATTTCATTTAATGAATGATTAATTTCATATCCTAAGAAGTGGCGATAAGAACCAAGAGATGCTACTGCTGTTGTTCCATTTCCCATGAAAGGATCAAGGATTAAATCACCAGGCTCGCTACCAAAATCGATACAACGCTGAACAACTTGCATTGGAAGTTTTGTTGCATTTTTCTTTTTACCACGCTGATAACCTCTGTTTATTTCCCAAACATCTAATGGATAATGTTCAATTTTGTTAAAGAAGTAGTTCTTCTCATCTTTTACTGCAAAAAGAATATGGTAATGACTTGTAACAAACTTCCTTTTAGTGAAAACACCAAATTGGTATTTCCAAACAATGTCATTGATCAATTTTAGATTACTTTCTTTAAGAGCATTAAGAATATCAACCAAATTAGTCCATCCGCTAAAAATCCAGACACCAGCATCTTCCTTTAAAACTCGAGGGAGTTCCTTAATCCAGTTTTTACAAAAAGAAGAATAGTCTTTTATTTCAACGTCTTGGTATCCTTTTGCGACCAAATCGCTATTACGATTGTAAAGTACTTCCATTTCCCCAAAATTAAGTCCAAAAGGTGGATCAGCTACAATCATATCTATGCTTTCAGAAGGCAGTTTCCTTAACTCTTGTATACAATCTTCGAAAAATACCTTATCAACTTCAAAAGAAAATTCTCGGTCTGTAAACATCTTCTCAGCTGTAGCATTTGACCAGTCATATGTTGGTTTGAATTCAGCTGCAGCTTTGTGAGGGATATAACCATTCTTTCTTTTTGGTTGATTAGAATTCATTTGCTATAATTGCTTAAAATACTCAACTTAAAACTCTTTTTTAACAAATCATCTAGTTAAATTTGATTACTCTACAAGTTTTGTATACATTGCACTCCTTCTATCTGTTAGAACATTATTTCTTTCATTTAGCCATTTATTGCGAGCTAATTCAACGTCAATTTCAACAATTTTGATCTCTTCAGTTTTCACTCCAGCAGTAGCTAACAATTCCATCTTAGGAGATGTGATCTGACTCTGACCTGTGAATGTCAACTCAATTCCACTATTTTCTTCAGTACCAATTCGATTAGATGTAATTGTAAATATCCTATTTTCTATTGATCTTGCTAACATTGCTGTTTGACTATAAGGTAAAACTAGATTTGCAGAGTGAGCTAAAATGTCTATACCTTCTAAAGCTAATACCCTAGTTGCTTCTGGAAATATCCAATCAAAACAAACTAACAGGCCTATTTTCATTCCATTAACTTCAAAGGATTTCAAAGGTCCGTTTCCAGGCTGAAAGAATAGTTTTTCTCTATCGAACAAGTGTATTTTTTGGTATTTTCCTATAAAACCCTCAGGTCCAATAAGAACCGAAGAATTGTAATAATCTGTTCCTTTTTTTTCACATAATCCACAAACAATAGCTGAATTTCTCGAATTTGTTAGCTCAGATAATTTTTTTACAAATAAACCATCAGGTATCGTTTCGCTAGCTTTCCTTAACTCATCCTTATTTGAAAAAACGTATCCAGAATTTGCTAGCTCAGGCAATACCAGTAAGTCGAAATCTGGAGCTTTTTCAATCATTGAAGATAATTTATTTAGATTTCTCTCAACTTGACCAAAAAGGGGTTTGAACTGAAGAAAACCAATTTTCATAGTTGTGTTAAGCCCTCAATATATTTAAAATATATGCAATCGTTTAGGGATAATTTTTCATTACTTTGTCAACTATAATTTCAATCTCATCGGGTTCATTAAGAACAAAATCTGGTTTTAGTTTTAGTAAAT
>BPTK01000135.1 GCA_023705905.1 Candidatus Heimdallarchaeota archaeon | reverse complement strand
GGTCCTTATAGACAGAAAATGAATGCAGTTACAATGCTAGGTCTAGGAAAAACTGTCTATCAAGCTGAAATTGATGTTGTAGAAATGATAGATTTTCTAAGATTCAATGCTTTTTATTTACAAAAGATTTATTCTAAACAACCACTTTCAAGTAAAGGACAATGGAATTCGTTAGAATATAGACCTTTGGAAGGGTTCGTATTCGCAATAACTCCTTTCAATTTCATTTCTATTGGTGGTAACTTGCCTACATCTCCTGCTATCATGGGTAACACAGTAATTTGGAAACCTGCTTCTTCAGCTGTTTATCCTGCTTACTACCTCATGAAAATACTACTTGAATCCGGTCTTCCTCCAGGCGTAATAAATTTTGTTCCAGGTAAGGGTTCAATCCTAGGCAAACAAATTGTAGATCACCCTAATCTTGCTGGAATACATTTTACAGGAAGCACCGACACCTTTAGATGGATTTGGAAAAAAATTGGTGAGAACATTTCTAAGTACCGAACTTATCCCAGAATTGTGGGAGAAACAGGTGGTAAAGATTTTATTTTTGCTCATCAGTCAGCAGATGTCGACCAACTTGTTACTGCCTTAATCCGTGGAGCTTTTGAGTATCAAGGGCAGAAGTGTTCTGCAGCAAGTAGAACATATGTCCCAGAATCTTTATGGCATGAAGTAAAATCAAAGATACTTGAAAAATTAAAAACAGTAAAAATTGGCAATGTAAAAAACTTCCAATCGTTTATGACAGCTGTTATTGATGATGCTGCTTTTCACAGGATTGTTGAATACATAGAATACGCACGTACTTCAGATGAGGCAGAGATTATAAGTGGTGGAACATATGATGAAAGAGAGGGATTTTTCATCGATCCAACAGTCATAGAAACAACTAATCCAAAGTTTAAAACAATGGAGGAAGAAATATTCGGTCCTGTACTAACATGTTATGTGTATCCTGATAACGAATTTGAGAAAACATTATCTCTTTGTGATTCAACCTCTCCTTACGCTCTTACCGGATCTATCTTCTCTCAAGACAGAACGGCTATAAAACTTGCATCTAAAATCCTTAGAAACGCAGCTGGTAATTTTTATATTAACGATAAACCTACTGGTGCTGTTGTTGGTATGCAACCATTTGGTGGAGCAAGATCTTCCGGAACTAATGATAAAGCAGGAAGTTACTTGAATTTACTCCGGTGGACTTCCCCTCGAACGATAAAAGAAAACTTCCATCCCCCTAATGAAATAAACTATCCCCATATGGTTGAAGAATAATATTTTTTCTCTTCTTTTCTAGACTTTGTCGGATAGCTACATTTATTAATATTACTTTTTCTATAATATTCAGAAATCTGAATATGCTATATTTGGCAGAAACGGTTTTGTAAACTACAAAATATAGTTAGATGGCCGTGTAAGACTATGAATAAGAGAAATAACCCAAGGAATATAAGTAAATCCAAGGAAGATACAGCAACTAAATTTGAAGAGAAACTAGCTAGAAGGCTAGGTGAAATTGCAATACTGGTTCATCTTGCTAGAACAGAGGAAGGTGATCATGCATATGAAATCCGATCCAAAGCTTCTGATATTCTGTTCTATCAAAAGCGAAAAGGAATTGAGTTTGTTGAAAATCACCTCGGGCATCTTTTAGAAATACGTCACTTAGCTAAAAAAATGGTCATAGATTCAGAAGAATATAACAAGAAGAAACTAGAAATAGAAGAATCTCTAGAGAAATGTTTAATCCTAAAATTAAATCCAAATATCAGTAAAATTTTGAATAGAGATACTTCCATTTCAATTGAGCAAGAGTTAGAATACCTAGATGGAATTATAGCCAACTTTGAGCACACTAAATATGAAATTGAGTCAACTACAGAAATATGGTCAAATATAAGCGGAATTTATCCAGCAATTGACTCTCTAGAGAAAAACGGTCTTATCGAATTAAAGGCTGAAAATATAGATGGAGGAAGACTCAAGAAAATATATGGGATAACAGCTGTGGGGAGAAAAGCTCTAAATATATCTATTCTATCGATGACAGACATTACATCTTTCATTTTCAGAGCAGAAGCACACAACGTTATGGGAAAGGAGCATTCTGACTTTGGTGTAGTAAACCCTTTTAGATTGTTGTTTAGAAAACTGGCAAATGATATTCCACTTGAGCAAAGGAAGAAAATAATGATAAGAAGAGGAAAGCATAAACGAAGACCATATACACACATGATGATGGAACATGGTTTACCTCTACCAAACATTCACTTCTTACTTCAACAACCTGAGATGATTCCTCAATTTTTAGAAGGGTTGGAAAGTGAAGAGGAAAGAAAATTAACAAAAGAGTTTCTCAAAACTAAATTATCTGAGCATAAGGATGAGATAACAAAAATTTTGGAGAAAATAAAATAATTACGATTAATTACGATAAAACAATAGATTAGCAATAACTGAGGAGCAATGATACAATGGCTGTTCAAACAGTAACAGAAGATAACGGAACGAACTATAATGATGATATTCAACAAGAGATCTTGAAAAAATATAAAAATGAAAATCGCTGGTTTTGGTCAGCCTTTATGCGTTATCCATTTCGCTATCTCTTCGCAATTATATTGATGGCAGGAAGCGCATTCACTTCAGCCAAAACTGTAGCACTTGTAGGTGATGTGGTGGGACTTTTAGCTTTTAATATGAGTGAGAACCTTACAATATTTTCTAGTGATTTTATTACAACAATAATTTGGATGATTGTTTATGTAGCTATAGGTTTTGTAAGTGCGAGTGTAAGTATATATATCTGGGCTGATACTTCTTTCAGATTTCAACGAGATATTAGACAAGAATTCTATGAAGTCATTCAGCAACATTCTATGGCCTTTTTCGATGTAACAGATTCTGGGGTCATATTATCGATGGGTATGAACGAAGTAAACCAAATAAGATTAGCAATGCACCCGTCATTTAGACAGCTAGTTAATTCCTTTTTTACAATTGTAATAACTACATATCTTGTTATAGAATATGATTGGATAGTCGGAACAGTTCTAGCAGTGGCTTTTGTGGTTTATTTCATAATAGCTTGGTTTTATGCTGAACGTGTAGGACCGATAAGAAAGAAACTAGCTACAGATCTAGGAAATCTTTCTTCAGTCTCACAAGAGATGTTTAAGGGAATAGATACTGTAAGATCTTTCGATAATCATGAAAAAGAAATTACAAAATTCAACCATGTAAGCGAAGAATATGCTGTAGATATGAAGAGGGAAGGTTATCTCAGTTCGTTTTATTGGCCTGCTCTCATAACAATTATTATCACTGCTGCTGCATTTGCTTATGGTTTATTCAATGTCATACAAGGAAATTATGGACCCCTAGGTGTTGGTGTTCTCATTTCTATTTTGGGCTTACTTCTGAATTTGAATAGACAAAATTTCATGATTCCAGCTCATTTGATAAATCTTCAAGCTGGATTACAAAATGCAAAACGTTTATGGAATGTTATGGATTTCAAGGATCCGCTGGTTCAACCAACAACTCCACAAGATGCTGATTGGGATAAAACTGTAGCATTTAATGATGTGAGTTTTGCTTATCCTGGAACAGAAAAACTTGTGTTAAAGAATGTTTCATTTAGTATTCCTCCAGGTGCAAGAGTAGCACTAATTGGAGGACCTGGATCTGGAAAGTCAACAATTCTTAAATTGATTTTGAGATTGTATGACCCGACAGAAGGCACAATAGATATCGGGGACGTTTCCATTGAAACAATGCATACAAGCTATGTTAGATCAAAGGTAACAATGGTGGAACAAGATATATTCTTATTCTCTGATACCCTCAAAGCTAATATAGCTTTTTCAAAGCCCGACGCTACTTTTGAAGAAATAAGAAAAGCTGCTGAAAGAGCTCAAATTGCGACGTTTATAGATTCACTTCCTGAAGGATATGAGACTGTAATAGGTGAACGTGGTGTTACTTTATCAGGAGGACAACGTCAACGTATAGCTATTGCAAGAGCAATGTTATCAAATCCTAGAATACTTCTTTTAGATGATAGTACAAGTGCAGTAGATATCAAAACTGAGCTTCGTCTTAGGTACGCCATGGATGAGTTAATGAAGGATCGAACAAGTATCGTAGTTACACAAAGACTGACAACTCTTGTAGCGGCTGATGTCATCATATTTATGAAAAGAGGCTCTATTATTGGGATTGGGAAACATAAAGATTTGTTAAAAACTAGTTCAGATTACCAGTTTATGTGCCAACACTTACCCATGACTGAGAGCGAGCGTCAAAATAATAATGCTTCAAGTGGAGGTAATGCATAATGAGTCACGGTGCAGGGAGAGGACCAGCTCGATTTGGTAAAGAGAAATACAAGAGAGCTAGATCTACTCGTGTTCTACTGAGTTATTTGTGGAGGTATATCAAAAAATATATCTGGGAAATATCACTTGTTGTAGTAATCTCGATATTATTTTCAGCTCTTACAGTTGTTAATCCATTGATAATAGGAGAAGGGCTTAATAATTTAGATGTGTCAGATCCTTCGAGCTTCTCAGCATATTCTACACTAATCATTTTAGTTGTAGTTTACCTTGTAGTAACTACTATTGGGTGGGTTATGAACTCATTTTCAACTCGGGTAATGGCTAAAATGAATTCTAAAATGCTTCATGAAGTACGATCAGATCTCTATACAAAACTAAGTTACTCCGACATGGCTTATCTCAAAAATGAACAATCTGGCAACATTACAGCTAGAGTGACAGCTGATACAGGTGAACTAGCTGTAGGTCTTCATATGTTTACATCCATTGTTTCACAACTATTGGTGATCACAGCCTCATTTGTGATGCTAATGATAACTAGCTGGATAATAGGCTTAATGACTTTGGGAGCATTACCATCAATTTTCCTTATGGCAGGTGGTTTGAGCTATTTTGCTCGAAAAATAGTGTTACGAGTAAGAAGAGCATTTGGAATAGTCTCAGGTAAAATGGCTGAAGGACTAGAAGGAATTGCAGTTGCTAAATCCTTCAATAGAGAAGAAGAATTAGCTACTGAGTTGAGAGAATTAAATCACAAGCATTACAAATATTCAAGACAGTTTGGAATGTTAATGATGTTTGTTTTTCCATCGATGACAGCTATGAGTTACATAGTTTTCATAGTTATAATCGTAGCAAGTGGATGGATAAACATGTCAGCTTTCTTTAGCATAGGAGACATCTTCAAAGTTCTCCAATTATCACAATCATTCTTGTTCCCAATGGTAATGTTATCGATGATGTTTCCACAACTAGAATCAGCATTAGGTGCAATGGATAGAGTAATAGATATATTCGAAGCAAAACCTGCTGTTGCAGATGCTGAAGATGCAGAAGACTTACAGATCAAAGATGATACAGTTAATTTCAAAAACGTGAGTTTTGCATATGAAGCAAATGAGTATGTTTTGACTGATGTGAGTTTTTCTGCAAAACCTGGTGAAATGATCGCAGTCGTTGGACATACTGGAGCAGGAAAAACCACCTTGTTTTCTTCTCTTTTAACCAGATTTTATGATGTTAATAACGGCTCAATTAGTATCGGTGATCAAGATATCAGAGCAGTCAAACAATCCTCACTAAGGAATGCAATTGGTTTAGTTACACAAGAACCATTTCTTTTCACAGGTTCTGTTATGGAGAATATTCTATATGGAGCTCCTAATGCAACTGAAGAAGATGTTTATGGTATAAGTAAGAGAATTAACGCTGATGAGTTTATTGAAGCTTTACCACAAGGATATGATACACAAGTTGTTGAAGGTGGAAAGAAACTATCTGCAGGACAACGTCAAATAATCACTGTTGCAAGAACAATGCTAGCAGATCCTAGAATCCTTGTATTAGATGAAGCTACAAGTAGATTGGATGCTTATACAGAATCATTGGTACAAGCCGCTCAGAAAGAACTATTCAAGGGAAGAACTACTTTCGTTATAGCCCATCGTCTCTCAACAATCAAAGATGCTGACAGAATTGTAGTTTTAGACCATGGAGAACTCGAAGAACTTGGTAATCATACTGAACTAATGAAAAAAGATGGTATCTATGCTGATCTCTATAATACTTATTATGTTCATCAAGGTCTAGATGATATAACAATTAAACCTGAAGATCTAGGTATAGAAACACTTGACCAAGATATTCAAACAAAGAAAGGTGCAGCTCATAAAATGGCAATGGCTGGTGGTATGAAAGGCAAAAAACCATCAAAGAAAGAAGTAAAAAAGATGAAAAAAGGTAAGGATGGTGGCTCTCCAATGGAACAACCACATAGTAAAGGTTTAACTCCAGAAATGATTGAGGATTTAAAAGAACGAGCAAAGGGCTTGAATCCTGAAGATATCAAAACAATGATGAAAAAAATGAAGAAACTAACTGGTGAAGATTTCCCTGAGGAACTTAAGAAAATGCTCATCCAAATCAGTGAAAAACACAAAAATAAAGCGTAAACAAGCGAGAGCCTTTTTCTCCTTCTCTTTACATTTTTTCTGATATTTTAACAAGTTTTTCTAAATAGTATTGTATAGAACCTTCGTAATTTAATCCCGTAATTGGGAAGTATTCTTTTTCTGGTGTCTTTATAACCCAGAGCAGTTCACTCATGGTGTAGAATAAATCTAACCCTTCTAAAGATTCTAATTTAATCTCTCTCTTTTCTAAATATATCTCCCACATCTCTCTTCTTAATTCAGAAAAGAATTCTCTCCATTCCCAGATTTTGAGTCCCCACTCACCAAAGTCAAAATCCCAAACTGGATTAGCAAACTTAACAGTTTCCCAGTCAATAATCCCTGTAATTGTCATAGACTCTTTTGATTCTATAAGAATTTGATCTTCATGAACATCTCCATGTACAAAAACTGGTTTTAGATTTGCAATCTCTGACAAACAATTAGTCCATCTCGGAAGTATATCTTTGGATGTCAATAAATTTGTTGAATGAAAATTGAATCTTTTTCCCCAATATTCTAATACTCCTTGGAAATAAAGCACCCCCTTCTCAACTTGTTCTGGAACTAAAACAACTTGCACCCAGTTGTCAAGACCAATGTTTTTGGAATTCTTTTGGGGAATTTTTAATTTTTCTATTTTTTCTTCATCAAGAGTTAGGTTATGCCATAAAGGAATAATATGGGTTAAGTTATGAAGCATTTTGCGAACATCTTGTATCTCGACTTCGTTCTCAAAGTTAGTATAAGCACTACCTTTCATTCTTGTAACAACAATAAAATCATAATAAGATATTTCCTTATCAGAAACTCTCTCGATTAACTTAGGAAAGGGTAGATCATCATAAATACCCAATATTTCATACGCTAAAGCTTCTTTTTCTAACCATTCAATTACTCTCGGGTCTCTTGGAAACAGAAAGATTAGTTCTTCAGTATAGAGTACTAATTTTCTCCAACCATCAAAATTAGCTTTAATCTGACTTGGGAGAAGATTGAATCTTTTGCAAAATTTCTCTAATTGAATATAATTTAGAACCCCTGATACATTGTAATCGATTTTCATTATATCCAACGTAGATAAATACATCATGTTGTACTTAACTTTTTCTAAAAAAAGCAGTTAGTTTGAATTATGATTCTGGTTTCTTCGATAAGTTTATTATCGCTTCTAATTGATGAATTATAATGATTGCTCACCCAAATGAAAAAGAGGACGCTAAAGCAGAAAAACAGATTAAACAAAAAGAAGAAGCGAAAAATATACGCGCTGCTATTGATACTCATCATAAAAAATGGTATGATAATCTGTCATTCTTCATAATCTCGTTAGTTCTTGCAACAGTAACTTTCATCGGAGGATATTTCGTGAGAATGGTAGATATCATTTGGGTTTATAAGATTAATCCGTGGTACTATTTTGGAACTTTGAACGGAGGATATACCATAAGTTTGCATGTGATATCAGATTCCATTATTCAGACCTTAGTTTTCGTTGCATCTGTAGGCTTTTTTGTACTACCTCTATCATGGCTATTCAATAAGCTATGGAAATTATTTTTGAAAGAGTAAATTCTTTCTCAAAGGTGTAAACTCAAAATCTATGATAAGCTATATTTATAATTATCTTTGTTGTTAGACAATTATGGCTAGTTTCAACAAGAGGAAATTATTACCCATCTTATTTTGTTTCTTGTTTTTGTCTTCATTTGTAGCTACTTCTGTGAATGCTATAGATCAAAAAACTTCGATATTTCTTTCTGATCAAGGAGATGAGTATTCTACAAGATTTTCTTCTACTAATGTTGTAGATAGTGAAGGAAAATTACATGTGTTTGTGAAGAAGGATTTTGAGAACAACACATTTGTGATTTTACACATTTTCAATAATCAAATGGTTGAAATTTACAGGAGTTCTTTTTCACAGAATAATATCTTCCAAGCCTATATAATAGATGAGCAAGTTGTTCTTCTCTTCTCTCACGCTGGAAGTTACTACGAATCCATCATAATGATGTTTAGTTGGAGTGAGACAGGAAGCAATTATCAGGAAATATATACAAGTACCGATATGTTTTACAGTGTTGAAATAATAGCAGGAGAAAATTCTTTCAACCTTCTCTTCAAAGAAGAAAACCCCTCAGGAACTTTAATTACGCAAGTTACAGCTTATTTGAATGGAACAATTTCAGAAAGACAATACATTTTACCTATGCGACTATATGAACTAGTGTCTCTTCACATACTTGATGGTGAATTATTTGCGTTTTTTGATATTTATGGTTATAATGATAGCAGTTATACTTATTGGAGAACTCTCATCGTAGTTGGAATAAAGGGTAGTTACTCTTACTACAATTCTACTGTTCTTGTTGTAGAAGATAATTTTGATAGAGCGCAGTTATTTGTTGGCGAAGATGGTAAATTCCATCTGACTATACTCGAATTTCAGCTATTTTACAGCGTTTCGTTCGGTGTAAATGATACGATAAAAATGGAATCGTTTCAAACTATCAATCTAGGAATATATCATTATGAGAAATATAAAATGATTTCATATCAGAACACATCATTTTTCTTATTTGTTACATCATCTTATGTTGAAATTCTTGATATGTCGAGATATAATCCGAATTTTCGCTCAGCTAAAATTACAATTGTTGAGGATGACAATCAAACCATTTCACTATTTTCGTTTTTGATTGAAAATGTTTACTTCTACTATTTTTACGGTGAAGAAAGTTACATTGAGAAGGTTTCAATAACTCTTTTTGAAAATAGAACCTATATAGCAAGTTACCCCTCTTTAATATTAACAAAAACACTTGATGATTACAATTTCGTACAAAATGAAGTAATGTCAATAAGTATTCAGACAAATTCCAATATTGAGCTTCCACCTAAGGCATTTCTATTTGATCTTGTAAGTTATTCTGATTTTGTTTATTTCTGGAGGAAATATTGGTATGCTGTCGTCATTCCAGTCGTGATTTTAGGAATTATTTACCTAATATTCATGAAAAGAATAAATAGAGGGTTTATTAAGCTTAAAAAATTCCTAACAAGGCCGATAAAACCTGATGTTTCGACGTTTAAATTAGTCTTTATTAATTTCTGGTTATTTCTCTCTAACATCTTTAGTGTAATATTTTCTCTGTGGAAAGCTAATAAGAAGAGATTGGTTATCAGTCTACTAGGGCTCACAATTCTAGCATCAATCATTTTTACTAGTGCCACTCTTTATGATTCAAAAGCAAGTAATTTGATTATTGAATTTGCTCAAAATGCAGATTTTGGCAATAATAATGCTGCATCTACAACATTCAATCTAGATTTGATGTCACTCTCAGAATCAGACCCAACCCTAATAAATCCCAATATTACAGAACAAACTTTAGATGAAATTATGTATGGAATACAAACCAAATCACAAATTCTACCTAAATTGATTAGGAACTCTTATTTTGATATAAATACGAGGGTTGTAGGATTTCAAATATCTCAATATGAAGACATAACTGAAATGACGTATAGGGGTTATATGGCAAATTACTCAACAGTGTTCGGAAGTTTTCTAGAAAGTGGAAGATTACCTGTTTCAGAAAATGAGGGATTACTGCCTTCGAGTATGGCTTCAGTTTATGGTATAGAACTAAATGATGTGATAATAATAAATGCTACAACTCTCGTATTTATATCAAAATAAGAG
>BPTK01000134.1 GCA_023705905.1 Candidatus Heimdallarchaeota archaeon | reverse complement strand
TTGAAAGATGTAGGAATTTCCCATGTTACTTCGTTTATTTTTTTCATTGGAATATCTTCAGCTGACATTTATCTCAAAAGAACTGAATGTTAGTTTTTAATAAATCTCGTGATTAGACAGAAAATTATCAATAAAGAATGATTTTTATTTCGGATTGCGTTTCTTCAGATGAAGCTAATGTTCAAATATACAATCCTTGATGATGAGGTAAAATCCGATTTTGCTTTTGAAGTCATTGCAGATACTCTTTCTGAACTATTTCGCGGTGCAGGGATTGCATCCATGGCTGCAATGGTTGACATTAATTCTGTAAAGGAAACCGATGAATGGAACTTTGAACTTGAAGCTGAAGATGAACAATTTCTCCTATATGATTTTCTAAGTGAATTAATATATTTGAAGGATGCAGAAACTGTGCTCTTCAAAGACTTCGAAATAACAATTAGAAGAAATGAAAAAATACATCTCACATGTCGGGCTTTAGGATCTCAGATTGACTGGGAAAATGAAGGATTGTTAACTGATGTTAAGGCGGTAACAATGTATGAGTTCAAGGTTGAGAAGAAAGAAAATCAATGGACTTGCCATGTAGTTTTAGATCTTTAATAATAATTCTTTTTTGTGAAATTTTATAAATATCGTTTTGCTTGTAATCTAGCTACATTACAGCACTAACAAGGAAATAGACCTACTGAATAAAGTTTATAAAGCAACCATTTCCTTGGTAAACATCTCTATCGAAAAAATGAGGAATCGAGATGGTTGATACAACAATTAAAGACAAATATCTGATCAAAGGAGAACCTTTTCTTTATACTAAAGAATTTGAATGGGTTCTTCAAGAAGGAGACATTTACATTTATGGTATATCAAACTACGCAGCTGTAGAACTTGGTGAACTTGCATATGTAGAGCTCCCTGAAGTAGGTGACACCTTCGAAGAAGGAAAATCTATGGGGATAATTGAAGCATTAAAAACAGTCGTAGACTTTTATGCGCCTTTCGACTGTGAAATCGTTGAAGTTCATGGAGAACTTGAAGATGATGCATCTGTTATTACTGAAGATTGTTATAATGAAGGATGGATTGTTAAAGTTAAACCCACAGGACCGACTGATGTCCTTATAACACCAGAAAACTTCGTTAAACAAGTCGAGAACGAGATTGAAGAAGGATCTCGTTAATTAATTAAGAGGTGATTTTTATGGGTGATAACTATGCTCACCCCTATTTAGCTAATTCTAAAAAGGATATAGACGAAATGTTAGAATATCTAGGAATCAGTAGTATAGAAGAGCTATATTCTGATATTCCTGATGAAATTCGATTTAAAGGACAATTGAAGCTACCCCATTACAAAAGTGAATTTGAATTGATGGAAGCTGTTAAGAGTAAATTAAGCAAAAACATAACCACAAGAGAAGTTCGTTCATTTCTTGGAGGAGGTATATTAGATATTTATATGCCAGCCATTCAAGATGAATTATTAAGAAGAACTGAATTTTACAGTGCTTATACTCCTTATCAAGCTGAAACAAGTCAAGGTATACTTCAAGCAATGTTTGAGTATCAAAGTTTGATATGCGAACTTGTTGGAATGGATGTTGCCAATTGTTCTTTATATGATTGGGCCACAGGAGTTGGTGAAGCAGCACTAATGGCCTCAAGAATCACAAAACGTACTAAGTTTGTTTACACTGCCGCAATTGCTCCAAACAGAGAAGCTGTTTTGCAAAACTATGTCACCGGTGCTAATCTAGAACTAGAAATGGTTCCTTATGTTGAGAATACTGGAAAAATGGATGTAGCAAAAGCTAAAGCTATGCTTGACGAAACAGTAGCAGGCATTTACATCGAGAATCCTAATTTCTTCGGAATTATAGAGGATGAACTTGATGAGATTATCGAAGATGCTCATGCTAAAGGAGTTAAAGTTGTTGTCGGAACAGATATGAACTCTCTTGCATTGCTTAAACCCCCCGGAGAATATGGTGCTGACATAGCAATAGGCGAAGGTCAGTCTATAGGTGGAGGGCCACTAAATTTTGGAGGGCCACTTCTAGGAACTTTAGCAATGAAATATAATAAGAAAGAGTCTAGACAAATGCCTGGACGTATTGTTGGACAAACCATTACTCAAAATGAAGGAGAAGTTGCTTATGCAAACACTCTTCAGACAAGAGAACAACACATCAAAAGAGAAAGAGCTACAAGTAATATTTGTACAAATGAAGCATTAGTTGCCTTAAGTTGTGCAATTCATCTAACTATACTAGGCCCACAAGGATACAAGGATACAGCAGAAACAATGTATCTCAGTGCTCATCATGTCGTCAAAAAACTTGAAGAAATTGGTGTTAAAAGAGTATTCGACAGCGAATTCTTTAATTCGTTTATTCTTGATCTTAAAATTCCAAAAGACAAGAAACAAGAATTTACTCAGTTCATGTTAGATAGAAAAATTTTCCCTGGAATACCATATTCATTTGACGGAGAAAATTATGACTATATTGTAACTACTTCTTACTTACTTTGTGAAAAAGATCTTGATGATTTTGCTAAGGCAATTGGTGAATGGAGGAAATAAAGATGTACAGACAAGCAAAATATGATGAACCATTAATTTTTGAGCTTGGTAAAAAAGGACGAAGAGCCCATTTACCCCCAAGATGTGATTTCTCAAGAGATGGGATAAAAATTCCAGAAAATATGAGAAGAGTTACACCACCAGATCTACCTGAACTTCATGAAGGTGAAGTTATGAGACATTATGTTCATCTCTCACAGATGAATTATTGTGTTGATACTGGCACTTATCCACTGGGATCATGTACAATGAAATACAATCCTAAAGTGAATGAAACCATTGCCAGATCTGAAAAAATGATGTATCTTCATCCTAACCAACCTGTTGAAACAGTACAAGGAATTTTGGAAATTCTATATGAATTACAACTTGCATTAGGAGAATTAGCAGGATTACCACACACCACACTTCAACCACCTGCTGGTGCAAGTGGTGAGTATACCGGATTAAATCTCATTAAAGCGTACCACCAAGATAATGGTGAAGGCCAAAGAGATGAAATCATTGCTCCAGATTCAAGTCATGGAACAAACCCAGCAAGTACTGTATTGAATGGTCAGAAACTAATTGAAATTAAATCAAATGAAGATGGCAGAGTAGATATTGATGCCTTAAAAGCTGCTGTTTCTAATAAGACTGCAGGTTTGATGCTCACTAACCCTAACACTCTAGGTATTTTCGAGAAAGACATTATAGAAATGTCCAACACCGTTAGAGACGCTGGTGGTTTACTCTACTACGATGGTGCTAACTTCAACGCTATTGTTGGTAAAATTCGACCAGGAGACATGGGGTATGATGTTCTACATTTCAATTTGCATAAAACATTCTCTACACCACATGGTGGAGGAGGACCAGGATCTGGTGCAGTTTGTTGTAATGATATACTAGAACCATATTTACCTGTTCCAACTATTAATCATGATAAGGATAAGGACTATTATTACTTTGATTACGATCGTCCAAAATCTATAGGAAAAGTTCATGGTTATTACGGTAATATCGCAGTTGCTCTTCGAGCCTATGCATATATTGCCGCACTTGGAGAAGAAGGTTTGAAGCACACATCAGATCAAGCTGTTCTCACAGCAAATTATGCTATGAGAAAGATGGAAAAGATAGATGGATTAAGACTTAGTCACACATCTGCAATTCCAAGAAAACATGAATCAGTTTTAGAAGCAACACCATTTCTACGAAATCACGAAGTTTCGGGAATGGATATTGCTAAAATGTTAATCAGTCGAGGTGTACATGCACCAACAGTCTACTTCCCATTAATTGCACATGAAGCATTAATGATGGAACCAACTGAAAATGAGAACAAAGATAGAATTGACCAATATGTGAAAATCTTGGAAGAAGAGATGGAGAAAGCTAGACAAGATCCAGATTATGCTCATCATGCACCTACCAACACTTCAATTGGAAGAGTAGATGATGCATACGCAATACGAAATCTAACTCTATCTTGGAAAATGATTAAAGAAAAACAAGAAGAATAATAATCAATTATTCTTTTTTTCTATTTTTATTTTTTCTTACGTTTTGTTTGATCCTGTAAAGGAGGATTAATGAAAACACCAATGATAAGAATTATTGACATTCCTAATATTTCTTTGAACGCAACATTATCAACAATATCTACTGGCATACCGTCTCTAATAACATCTATTGCTTCAAATCCAAAGAATACTATGAAAATTTGAACAACAAAATAAATCAATACAGCAATAAAGGCGCCTTGAATTAAATATCTGAAAATGGGTTTATTTTTGCTTCTATCTCTTTTATATAGAAACTCGGAAATTAGTAAACCTACTGCACTTAGTCCTAATGCTCCAAAGATTGGAAAGGCAATTAATAATGTAATTTGCTCGGGGTGGTTGAAATCAACTATATCACTCAGATAATAGAAATGTGGTACTTGTGCTAGAAAAGCTATTGAGAATAATGCGATAATACTGGGCCAAGCTGCTTGTTTATCCCATATTCGTTCGGTTTTACTCATAATAATCGTCCTTCTGTCAACATTCTTTTTGAAATCTACAAAATCGTTTAATTATAACTTTTGTGATGGAGAATTAAAATTGAATTATCATTTTATTCAATACGTTACAAAAATCCAATCAAAATTAGATGAATCGAGATTAATTTTCTGATTCATCAAAAGAATAGCCTTTTTCAATTCTGAATTCACAGAAATTATGACCTGTACCATGACATTTAGTTTCTGTTACAATAGGAGGGTCTTTGAGTATGAGAGCTAATCTTCCTGCTAAATAACCCGCTTGAAAATCACATAGAGTTTCATTAAGATTTGTTTCTGAAAGATTTGCACCAGATGCATATGCACATTCATGAATACTAATATACATTTCATCCTCATCTTCACCTTCTCTAACCTCTACAAAGGAATATCCTCTAGCTAGGTAATTTGTTGGATGAGTCATATATTGCATGATAATTTCTGTTGCTGTTTTTAAGGAACTGATGGGTAAGGATTCATCGTGTAGAAGTGTATAAATGATGTTTTTTCCAGGCCCTATAACTCCAAGTTCTCTTCCAGCTGAATATAGAAGAGCACCACAGAATTTATCTCTAAATTTCAGAGAGATTATCTGTTGTTGTAATGCACTAATATGAACAAAATCAACATCGTTTGGTCTTAAAGCTTCTTTCATAAGTAATGAATTATGTCCATGCTGTGTTGTTTCATGAATGAATTCATAGAAAAGTTGTCTTCTGAAATCTTCTGCTGGAATTTCTCCTAAAAATTGAACACGTTTATCTCCCTCTTTAGGTTCGTATACTTGATAGGGTGCTTTACCGACTTCCTTTCCTAAGAATACTTCAATTTCAAATTCACAAAAATCGTCACCTAGTCCTCTACACTTAGTTTCCATAACACTAGTTGCAGATCCTATCATAGCTTCTATGGTTCCTGCAATTTCTCCAGCTGTGTAATGACACAACGGTTCTCCAATGTTGATTGCACCAGCGCTATTAACTAATTCATATATTCTAAGTGTTGCGGTATATCCTTCCACTTTAGCTATGTCACAATGTGTAGCTAGGTATAATGGGACTACATTGTTATGACTATAGAGTTTAGCAAGAGCTATCAAAGCTTCTTGAAAACGTTCCTCTGGTTTTACCGCTCCTACTTTGGGGTTCAAAACAGTTAAGTAATAAGGAGCAGCTCCATATATGCCTAGTTCTCTTCCACTTTGATAGAGCAACTGGGGAATAAGTGGATCTAACTGGAGCAATGACATCATGACTTGCTGATAAATACCTATATGGACATAATCACCTAAATTATGTCGTACAAGTTCTTGGGAGATAATACTGCTAATGGTATTCTTTGTTAGAATCATCATACTTTCTCTAAGTCTTGTATCACGTTGTCTGTTAATGATGTTAGGTAGAATTTGTGACCAGAGCTTTTCTCTAATGACATCTTCAGTAATCAAACCTTCTGCAATTCTTTCTTCATTCATGATTACAACAGGAACGCTCATTATACCATATTGAGCAGCTATTTCCTGTTCTTCAGAAATGTCAATAGTACTTACATGGAGCATGCCTTTCATGGAAGTACCTGCGATGTTCTCAATAATTCGTTCAACTTCAGGACAAGCAAAACAGTCAGGGCTTGTAAATAATAGAAGGCGCACTTTTTCTGTATCTTGAAGTGTTTCTTCGTCACTCATTTAGAATATCCCCAGTAACAAACAATTATACCTTAATGATAAAAGTGTTTTCTTAATTTCCAGTTGAAAAGTGCTGAGAAATTAGTAAGAGAATAGAAGAACAATTAAACCTAAATTGGTTGAAAGATGAAAGAAACGAAAAAGCTCACATTCATGGATTTTAAAGCATAAAATAAAATTTTGGGTGGATTTTGGGATTTTTAAGAAGATAACAAAGATTATATATCAATGATAAAGATGTCCAATTGATAATTTACGTAAACATTTTAGGTGATAATCATGATAGGACAACAAGGACAAGTACCGATTATAATTTTGAAAGAGGGTACTGAAAGAGCCAAAGGTCAAGACGCTCAAAAAAATAATATTATGGCTGCTACTATTGTGGCTGATACTATTAAAAGCACTTTAGGACCAAAAGGAATGGACAAAATGCTCGTAGATGGGTTAGGAGACATACTAATCTCTAATGATGGAGCTACATTATTAGATGAAATTGACGTTCAACACCCAGCTGCTAAAATTATGGTTCAAATAGCTAAAGTTCAGGATCAAGAAACTGGCGATGGTACAACTAGCTCAGTAATCATTGCAGGAGAATTACTCAAAAAAGGTGGTGAGCTCTTAGACAAGAAGATTCATGCATCTCTTATTGTTGAGGGCTACAAAGCAGCTTCAACTAAAGCTCAAGAGATTCTTGTAGAATTAGCTCAAAAGATGGAACCTTTTCAAGAAGACGGTAAAGTTCTACTTAACATTGCTAAAACTTCTTTGCACAGCAAAGCTGTTGATTCAGCTAAAGATTCACTTTCAAAAATTGCTGTTGAAAGTGTCAAGAGAGTAGCTGAGGAAGATAATGGTAATTATAAAGTTGATTTAGATAACATTAAAATCATGCAGAAAGTAGGTAAATCCTTAGCTGCTTCTGAACTTATTAAAGGTGTTATCATTGACAAAGAAGTTGTTCACACTGCTATGCCAAAATCCGCAAAGGACGCCAAGATTCTTCTATTAAATCAAAATATAGAAGTTCAAAAAGGTGAATGGGATCGAGAGATTAGAATCAATGACCCATTAGAAATGAAATCATTCTTAGATAATGAAGAACAAATCTTGCGAGATATGGTAGATACTGTCAAAGCAGTTGGAGCTACAGTTGTAGTTTGTCAAAAAGGTATAGATGACATGGCACAATATTTCATGGCCAAAGAAAACATTCTAGCTGTCAGAAGAGTTAAGAAAAGCGACATAGAAAAAATTGCTCGCGCTACTGGAGGAAAGATAGTTACCAATCTTAAAGATGCCAAAGCAGAAGATCTAGGTGATGCTGGTTTAGTTGAAGAAGTGAAACTTGGAGATGACGAACATGTTTTTGTTCGTGAATGTAAAAATCCAAAAGCAGTTTCAATTATCTTATACGGTGCCGCCAAGTACATTACCGATGAAGCAGAAAGAGCTTTACACGACGCTCTATGTGTTGTAAGAAATGTTGTTGAAGATAAAACCTACCTACCTGGTGGAGGATCAATTTATACAGAACTTTCTCTAAGATTAGATGAATTTGCTGATGAATTCAAAGACAAAAGACAATTAGCAGTTAAAGCATTCGCTGAATCTTTACTAGTCATACCATCAACTCTCGCTGAAAATGCTGGAATAGACCCATTAGATATTCTTAATGAGATTAGAGCAGCACATGCAGAAGGTAAAGTAGCTGCAGGTATTGATATACTGAAAAGCGGAAAAATTACTGATATGCAAAAAGCTGGAATAATTGAACCACTGAGAGTTCTTTCTCAAGCAATTAAGTCAGCAAGTGAATCTGCCATAATGATACTGAGAATTGACGATGTCATAGTATCAAAATCAGGCGGACCAGCCATGCCCCCAGATGGTGGAATGCCTCCAGGTATGGGTGGAATGGGCGGCGGAATGCCCGGAATGATGTAAAAACTCTTTTTCTTTCTTTTATTTTCTTTATTTTCCTTGGTTTTTAGATAATTTTATAAGAAATAGTTAGGGTTGTGGATTAATGTTAGAGAAAGTTGAAAAGTTTCTTGAAGCTAACAATTCTTTACACATAGCCTCTAGTAGCTATAATAACCCTAACCTTTCCAATTGCTCATATGTTTCAGAAGGAACTACCTTAATCATCGCTGGAGAGCAAAACAGTTCGCTCATTGAACAAATTCGATTTAATCCAAAAGTGGAAATCATAGTCAATGATAGTGAGATTACTCTCAAATATATTGGAAGGGCTACCATTGTCAGAGATCATCCTAATCAAGAAAAACTTATTGGAGAATTAGGGCATAAAGACAATTTAGAAAGAAGGGGGATTTTTGGTGTTAATCTTGTCCAAATTGTTCCAATAGAAATAAATGTAATTCAATGGGATTATTTCCAAGAATTTAAAGAAAATAAACCTTCAATATTGAAAGAATTATTCCGTTCAATAGCAAAAACCGCTAAAATCTGGGTGAAAGGATTAAGATTACCTTTCATTTCCGTTAGTGTAGCTGCAGTTGTAGTTGGAACCGCTGTAGCGTATTATGAAAACGGAAGCTTTGATTGGTTATATTTTCTTTTAGCAGTAGTTGGTATTTCAGCTTTTCACGCTTGTGCCGATTTATTGAATGATTTCTTTGATCATTTATCAAGAAATGACGAAGTTAACGAAAAACTCACACCATTTTCAGGAGGATCTAGAATGATTCAAAACAAACTTTTCTCTACAACTAGGACTTTAATGGGAGCTATTGTCACTTTCCTAGTCACCCTTGGGATTGGTCTATACATTAATTTTGAAGTACAAGGAAATATCGTACTCTTCATTGGTCTTGGCGGGGCATTTCTAGGAATTTTCTATGTAGGAAAACCAATCAAACTAGCTAATTTTGGATTTGCTGAGTTAGCTATCTTTCTGAGTTTTGGTCCAGCTATTGTTTTTGGTTCTTATTATATTCAACAAGAGAAATTTTCTTGGACACCAATATATGCATCGACAATAGTTGGACTCCTCATTCTAGCAGTATTATTTGTTAATCAGTTTCCAGATTACGAGGCAGACAAAGAATCTGGGAGAAAGAATATTGTTGTTTTAGCTGGAAGAGAAATCTCCTCTATATTATTCATCATTTTCTTGGGTTCAACTTACATCATCCTCATAATATTAGTGATTTTCCAGCATCTACCTTACTTAAGTCTAATTGCGTTAGCATCTCTCTTGTTCGCTGTGAAGGCTATGATAACAACTAGAAAGCATTATAATAATTATCTAGCTATGATACCTGCTCAAGCTATGACAATTCTTACAACGTTAGCTTTCACGCTTCTCTTAGCTGTTTCTCTCTTTATAGCAGCTGTAGTGAAGTAAAACAGAATAATGGATTACTCTTGAATTCTTTCTTTATTTTTCATAATCAGTTTTCCATTCTTGATTATCGCATTTGTATGATTAACTGCATATTGATAAGGAAGGGAAGATACACTAGGAAGATCTAGAATCAGAATATCAGCATTCATTCCAAGATCAAGACTGCCAATTTGTTGTTCTCTGTTAAGAGATTTTGCTCCACCATAGGTTGCAGCTGACAGGGCTTCTTCTGGTAACATCTTCATCATAAAGCAGCCAAGAGCTATAACAAATTGCATGTTTGTTAGATAGCAATTGGGGTTAAAATCTGATGATAACGCAACTGTCACACCTGCATCTTTGAACATGTTATAATTAGCATATTTCTTTGACATCAGAACAAAGGGTGTTCCTGGAAGCAAATTTGCAACTACTCCTGCATCTGCCATAGAACGAGCCGAAATCGCTTCAGCTTTTAGGAGGTGGTCAGCAGATGTTGCGCCAATGGTTGCAGCCATCAATGCTGCACCGACATTTTCCATCTCGTCTGCATGTACTCTTAACTTGAAATCGTAATCTAATGCTTTTTTCAGGAAATATTCAGATTCTTCTATTGAAAATGCACCTTGATCTGTCCAAATATCAACATATTCTGCTAAATTTCTTCTTTT
>BPTK01000133.1 GCA_023705905.1 Candidatus Heimdallarchaeota archaeon | reverse complement strand
GATCGTTTCACGTGACTGGAGTTCAGACGTGTGCTCTTCCGATCTATTCCTCCAATTCTAGATAAGATATAATATCCAACTAGCTGATCAAAGTAATCCCTCTTGAATTCAAGATTTTTAGTTGTTTTTATATCTATTAACACTCCATCCATGATTATATCTGCATCTGCTCCTCCTACCAATCTTGATGCTTCACCAAAAGTTGGATTGAGTAAGATATAATCTTTAGATATGAAATCTTCTACTTGGATAATTTTCATTAAATCAAACAGGTCTTTTATGTCTCCTTCCTCAACTTTCCCATAATCTTTAGGTGGCTTTCCTGATCTGAAATATACATCTGTTTGAGCTAATAATATACAAGCTTGAAGTAAACCTTTCCTTACTTCACCTGTCTCAATATAGTTCTTATGTTCATTCTTAGCAAATTCAATTATTCCAGGCACAGATTCTACAAAGTCATTTATTAATTCTAATTCTTCCTTCGTATTACCAATCAATAGAATGTTATCTAAATCTCCCAATACGTATTCAGCTACCCAAGGGGATGTAATTGCTTGAGGATTATGATACTCTAAAATAAAACGCATTAAATAATCGAACGCAGTTCCCACTAAACCATGATTTTTAGTTTGAGGAGGAGCTAGAATTTCTCCTGTCAGTTTAATTGAAGGTTTTTCGAAGGTTTCCTTGAATTTCTCTTTTACTTCTTTAATCTTCAGAAATGAGGTTAAACTCATGATTCAAAAAATACCTTTCATTATTAAAAGTAAGTGATAAGAAATCTCATCTACACATAATCCTTAAATTCTTTCAGCATCGTATATTCTTTTACATTTTGAGTTAATTTTACTTTCCTAATTATTAATATGCGAAACGTTTCTGTATTCTTTAAAATATCTTTTATTTCATTTTCAAGTTTTGATTTTAATTTTGCAAAAGACTTATGTTTGTATTTGATTTTTCCTTTTAATAAAGAAATTCTCATTCCTTGTATTAAAATTGAAGCAGAATAGCTTCTTTCAGCATCGATAATTTTTGTTGAAAGCTCTGGTATCGTATTTTCTAACCAAGTATAAATTTTCACTAAATCTGCTAAGCTTTTTGGATGTTCTATTGAGTGCAGCTTGAAAGTTCCTTCTGGAGTATTAATTACGTCAAATTTAGTCCACCATTTTTTAATGTAATTTGGATCTTTAGCAAATAATTCCAATTCTGATATCTTATTTGCAATTATTTCCTCTGCTTCATTTTTTGAGATGTTCTGTTTTCTTGCTGTATAGTCAATTACTTTATTAATATCGTTTATCCATTGAGTAGAACTATCTAGTAAATTTTGAAATCCTTTCCACTCAAAAGGACCTTTTCTAAACACTACTTGCTCTCCAAAGGAAAGCATTGTAATTGTAAAACTAACACGAAAAGATAGATAAATGCCATTTTTGTCTAAAATTATATCAGCATTTATTAATTTCTCAAGCTCTTTCACTGATAAAGATTCATTTAATGAGATTTCATCTAATTTACCATCTCTCATAAGAAATATATTAGTATCTGAAGAAAGAAACATTCCAATATCATTTTTATTGAGAACAAGAATCGCATCTTCTCCAGCTTCTATTTCTTTTTGTGTAACTAAATTCTGCGAAAAGGAGAAACTACTTGTTCTAATAGCTTCTTCAAATTCAAAAATAAGATCTTCTGTAATTTCTGAAAACTCATCTAGAGATTCTATTTGTAAATTCCTCTGAGCATCTTTAAGCAGTTTTGGAGAAGAAATTGTTTCTTTAAGCATGGATAATGGTCGCATCATAGATTCTGTGAGCCTATATTTTATTATTTTCTTAATCTTCTCTATCTTATCTGAACTACCTATGAAGACAAATTTGTCTGCATTACTTTTGTATAATGAATAGTAAATTGAAGGTAACATTGTAGAAAAGACAATGTGTTTTTTTGTATCAATAAATTTAGCTTCAAGATCTTTTAAATTTACCCACCCGCAAATTTCTAAATTGTTTAATTTTGAACTTAGTGAATTATCTTCCGAAATTAGTTTCTTAAAACCTCTAATGTCATTTTTATGCAAAATAATTATTGGAATAACATCGTCTTCTTTGGTATATCTTGAAACTACTTCAATTATTGTATTATAGAGAGGATTTCTTTGAACCATATTATCGTTTTCTGAATCAAAATCATATATTTCCTTAAGAATTTCGATTATTTTATCCAATTGACCACTCAAGTACTCGTTTTGTAATAATGTACTAAGGAAGAGTTCTAATGTTCCGATATTTTCATAATATCTTGAGAAAAATTCTGGTTTTAAATAATCTCCATATATTTTCAACGGACTTGATTTGAGATTACTTATAAATCTAATTAAATCATATTTTTCGATTTGGGGAGTATTTTTTGAAGATTTAATCAATTTAACTATAGATTCTAGTGCATCCATTTTTTTAACAAATTCATATTCTATTTTCGTTGTGAAAAAAGATGTAGAAATGTCATTCAAATCATTGCTCAAAGGATTTGAGTAAAATACTCTAGGTTTATCTTCTTTTGATTTTACGTATTTCAGTATATCTTCTACATCCCAAGTATGTGGAATTAGATTATAATAGTCAAGTATTGAATTACTATGAAAATCATAGAACCTCCGAACCTGTTTTTTTAGTGAAAATAGAAGTGATAATGAATTATTTCTTTCTTTTATATAATTAAAAAACCTTTTTTCTTGGGATTTATTAAAATAGTAATTTATCATGAAATCATCAAAATCCTGAACCAACAATAAATCTGGATTAATTTTCTGTAAAATATCAGTAATGGAATCTGAATTGATTTTTGAGTCAATAATATATACATTAGTATCTCCCAAAACTAAATGATTCTCATCTCTAATAATTTTAAGCTTGATATCTTTGTTGAGTTTTCTGTAAACTTCAGGATTAAAAATTAAATTCCATAACCATCTTGTGTTATAAACACAATTACGTATGTATTTATAATCACAATCAAGTGTTACATCAATTAATCCCTCTGGATTAATGATCTTCTCTGTTAGAGTTTTTTTGCGGGTTCTCCGACCATATTTTTTTTCCTTAAGGGTATGAATTGAATTCTCTCCATATGTTTCATAAATTTCTTCTAAAACTTGCTTCTTACATTCTTTAAAATCATCTAAACAATCAAAATATGATGAACAGTGCTTTTGTTTTCTATGTCTAACTGTAATATAAACGAAATCTCTCTTGAATAGTAAGAAGTCTTTTTTTCTCATTTCTTTTTTTATTTCATCAGGATATTTGATTTCAATGGGAATGATATTATACAAAAGATAATTGAAAATATTATCAATATTTGTAGGAGTGATATATTTTCTTTTTTCATTCAATTCCTTTGAAGTATCGGTAATAATTGTTATTATTCTATTTTCATACTCCAAGAAATATTCGTTTATAAGAATAGGAAGAAAATTCACTGAGTCCCATGGCCAAGTTATCAAGTAGTTTCCTCTAGGTTTTGTCTTAATCCAATTCAGATAGTTAGTTTCTATTGAATTATTTTGTATTTTCCATATTAATGGAATACTGGATATAATATTTTTATCTTCTTTCTTTTTAAGTAATTTAGATGAAGTTTCCTCAAATATCAATTTATCTTGTGAAAAATCCTTTTCAAGAAAGTCAACAGTATTTTTGAATTCTGAGCCGCAAGATATACAAAGAAAACGATTTTCACCCATTATCTCCAATTCAGATCCACTAAAGTGAGGTTCATGACAACAAGGACATGTTGGATAAGTGTGAAAATATTCTCTCAAAGTTCTCTTAACCTCCGAAGAAGAGAGATTATCTTCTGAGCAATTTCAATATCATCAATTTTAAAGCCTAGCTCATAATTCTTGATTAACCCACCATAAGAAAAATTAGCTGATGTTACAACCATATATCTTTCATCTATAATTAGTATTTTTGTATGCAAAACCTCATCAATCTCAAAAACACTTAGATAAGGGTATTTCTTTTTTAAGTTAATTAATAAATCAACATTTTCTGTATGTCGAAGATTTTCAATAATATAAGTATAGATTTCTACTTTAACTCCTCTCTCGAGAGCTTCTATTATTTTATCAACTACATTCCTATCAGTTAGTACAAATATAGCTAGTATGATACTTGATTGTGCATTCCCCAGAATTTGTATTATTGAAGAATGAATCGTATTTATACCATACCCTACCCATTTCTCACCAGTAGTTATGATTTCCATTTTATTCATTTCCATTCCCTAATAATAAATGTCTATCTAGAAACTTGTTCTGATGTTCACACGAGGTTTCTGATAATAAAAGACAGCTATGACAACCAGCACCATTGATAGAGTTAATAGTTTTCCTAGTTTCTATGCATAAAGGATCATTTGAACACAGTTGAATTGTTTCAACAGACATCTTGATTATCTCTTCAAAATATTTTATAGATCCAAGTAAACCTCCCATACTTGCATCTTGACCAGGTGAAGAAGTATAAATAAGAATACCGCCAGATGACTCGTTTACATCAAGATAAATTCTTTCTCTTAAAGAAGCAGAACTATAACCTGAAAACAAAGATAATGATCTTATTACTGAATGTGATAGAGTATGTAACCATACAAAAAGTGGATGACTCCTAATATTCTGCCATAAATCGTCATCATTTCTCTTTTTATTGTAATCATCCAACCAGTCTTCTAGAACAAGATCAAGTGTCGTCATTAATGGCTTTAGATTATTAAACAGTAAAAATATACCCTCACCATTTCCAACGAAACCTGGAAACCAATGTTCTCTATTTAAAGGAGTTACAGCACTTACAAGATTCAGTTTTGGTTCTTTATTTTTATTAGAATCTGAAGCAACTAATCTTTTATACCCAAGTTGAACAGTAACTGTTCTTAGCTTCTTTACAGGGTAGATTTCAAATTTAGGAATACAGTTAGAATCTGTATCAAATAAAGATGGTTTCCCCATTGAAAAATTGTCAGTTTCTCGAGATCCTTTAACTAACGATTTAAATTCATCTTTGATATAATCTAGAAACTCTCTGTTTTCATCATGAATTTCTTTATATAAATTTACAAGATGTTTGAAACTATTTTTTTCAACATGATCAACTAATACAGATATACTTTCATCAGAAATCTTACTACTTTTTAGGGAAGATATAAAGAGCTCTAAAAGGTTCTTATTTTCTAATTTTGGGTCGAAAGTTAAAACTGTGTTGATGATAGCTTGAATATCCCCCCGTTGTATTAGTCTGGAGACTTTATCATCAAATTCAGGGATTGTTAATAATGTTAAACAATTAGTAATGCGAAGGGATGTTGATTGTCTTTGCATTACCTTCATAGGGGAATTGCATTTATGTTTCACTATTTTTTTCTGTGGATAATATGGAGGTCCAAACTTGCTGAAATGGAAAGACTCTTTTTCAGGATATCTTGCAGTGCACTTAAAGTCTATATAGTAAATTTGTTTCATTGTTACTGAGTTTTCACATTGTGGACATTTAATTATAATTGAAGACAAAGAACTTCCTCCTGCCATCCACATGTAGTAATTTGGATTACAATTTTTATTGTTAGAATTCAAATGAACTGCATAATGCCAATTTATATCATCTAAATGCCCATTCGAACATGCTGAAATGAATCTTATTGCAGACGAGTTATCGTATGCTTTACAAATGGGGCATTTACCTTTGAAAAAGAGTATTGGACGGTGATTTTTATCGCTTCCATAACAAATTTTAGAATTTGGAAAGATATAGGTATAATATAATCCTCTTGTTTTACTTTCTTTTAGTACTGCATTTGTTGGGAGTGAAAAGATATGTACTTGATTCGTTAAGTAAGCTCGTGTAAATTGTTTAACTGCAATATTGAGACGGGAATCAGAAATTTCGAATTCCTTAAGAAACTCATTACCAAATGAACTCCCCAACCCCTTTTCAATACTGGGTATCAATCTTGGACCATTTTTTCCCTCAAGTAATGCTCCTGGTCCATAAGTATAAACAAACTGTGATCTACGAATTTCTTGAATCTCTTTTCTCATTTTTTCACCTACACAAAAAATCCTATTGTTTCTTCAATTTCTCTTAAAGATTGAGGAGCGTTTTTGAAAACAATCCTCAAATTTTTTTCATATTCGTGTTCTGGAGACCCCAACACCACATTTTTCTTTGGTCTATTATAAAAAGCATATTCTAAGAAAGCCAAATCTTGATTTCTATGAATTCCTTTTGCAACATTATACCATCTATTCATCTGACTATCAAAATATGAAATTACTTCTTCTTTATTCTCTTTTTCAACTTGTGTTTTTTCAAGTCTTTTTGAGAGAAAATCTAGGAATTCTATCACATCATTTCGATAATTATTATCAAGGATTACCTTTCCGTCATTTTTATACCAAGAAACACTTGGATTAATCATGTTCCGTAAAAACGATACGAGAACAGGTCCTGAGGCTCTTTCCAATGATCCTGAAGAAAAAGGGTCAACAGAAATAGGTTCTACATCCAGATTAATACGATGGTGGTACGACACGAAGAGCTCATAATGGCTTAAATCTCTCGGTCTTCCAGCTCTTAAAAATGTAACTACTAAACCCCCAATAGTTCTTCCAATTCTTCCAGTAGCTTGAATATATTGAGAAGTTGTTTTAGGTTGACCATTTACTATCATTAATGAAATATGTGGAATATCTACACCTGTTCCAAACATTGATGTTGTCATGATAGCATCAGGATTATTTAAAATAGATTCCTTATCTACTGTTTCTAGATTTTTTAACAACTGTGGTAAATCAGTTGAATTAATTCTACTAGAAAGTTCTACTACACTTTTTTGATCAATTTCTCTTTTCTCAGATGATTCTGTTATCTGATCAATTCGTTCTATAATATCTTCTCTTAATAAAGAACGCCCTCCTCCAAGTTCTCTAATTGCATTAAAATAGCCTACAGGAGTCCAAAAATTTACACTTGTTTCATGTTCTTTGAAATCGTTTGTAATTTTATACAATCTGGACCATAATCGAATTGTTGGGGTTAGGGGACCTTTCCCTGGTGCAAAAATACCAACATAAACTCTCCCAGGGATTTGATTTTGCCATGAAGTTGGTAAATCATGAAATCTAGTAAAAAAACTATCACTAATTTTGATTCCATTAGGAGGAAATTGGTATAATTCTCTAGCAAATAACAAACGACATTGGTTTTCTGCATGGCGTATTGTTGCAGATGAAGAAATGTATTTAGGTTTAACTCCACCAAGATTTATCAGTGCGTCAACTGCAATTTCATAAAGTCCAAATATGCTTCCAAGTGGACCAGTGATAAGATGTAGTTCGTCTTGGATAATTAATTCAGGGGGTTTTAAAGGCAATACATCCCTATTATACTGTTTTTCTTCAGAACTACTTGAACCTTCAGCAGGATAAAGACCATTTCTCATATAACCATAGAAGCAATTATACGAATTTATATTACCAAATATTGATGCAGTTCTAGGCTCAAAAGCTAATCTTGCAATTTTATCAACAGTACTTATTATAACTGTAGGACATCTAGAGTATATCTGTTCGTCTACAGTATAAGCTGGAATAGGTATTCTATTATTGAAATCAAATGGGTGTTCTATGACTCTTCGCACATTGCCATCGCTAAGCACTTCATTATTTTCAGGATTAATATTCATAGGAACTCCTTCGATATAATCCACGTTTATATTCAAATCACAATCAGGATTTGGGCAATATACTTGAAAATCCATTTGATTTCTCTTTTTTCTCTTTGGTTCAGTTCCAAATCCAAAATAACCAGGACGAGAAAACCTGAAAGAACATATGCTTATCTCCAATAAATCGGATATTGTTTTACCTAACTCATCAATCATTTTTTCCGAAATAACCTTTTTGGAAGAGAGTACTATTTTAAGAGTGAAAAATTGGCTTTTTAGATTGTCTTTATTTATTTCTATTTTCCTAATTTCAGTATTTTGCTCCTTAATAACATCAATTTTTGAATTAAGATAATTTATACTGACTGAAGCATCTAGTTTTTTAACAACAAAATAAAACGTGCTTAAGTCACCTGATACACCTGAATTTGGTATTGATAACCAAGTATCACATACTGGACAATTTACTATTTGTGCAGGTTCCCCTCTAGCTTTTCTACCAAGCAAAGCAGCAATTGCAGTCTCATTTTTTCTAAGATGATTTGGAGATAAAGAACCTCCAACCCACATTCCTATTGAAAATCTTTCTGAACCGTATAGAAAATCTTTTTCCTTTCTATAATTTTTTGGTCTCCATCCATATCCAAAAGGAGTTTTCATTGTTCGTAGATATTCTGCTGCCGTTACCATCCTTAATGTTCGTCTAAATTGTTGAACTGCTAACAATCGTAAGGTATATCTAGTAATGATTGTTGTTCCAGAACCGCTTTTTCGCCATTTTGAATAGCTTTCACTACGTAATCTTCTCAATGCCATTGTAAAGGCCATTAGTGCGAGGTATGCTTCTGTTTTTCCTCCTCCAGTAGGGATCCACAGAAGATCCATTTTATCCCTATATTCAGAATTTTCATCAGCTATTGACTCAATGTTCATAAGGAAAAAAGCAAGTTGAAATGGTCTCCATGAAAAATTCTTCTTTGGATTCAGCCATTTTTTTTGAAGCCAAATAGTTTTATTAGCAAAATTGAAGGCTAATCGTATTTTTTCATTGTTTAATAGTAAATTAATACTCTTCTGCATTCTAACAACTGCTTGTTTTTGTTTTTTAATCAAATTTCTTACTAAACCTGTTTCAAAACCATCTTTATTCAGATAGTTCTTCTCATTTTCTTTTATCCAGTTATTATATTCATTAATTAATGGGAGAAGACAACTATTAATCTCTGAATCTGTAACTATTTCAGATAGTTTATGAACAGAAAAAACTGGATTCGAATTTTCTGTCTTTTTCCATGTCATATCAGGTGTTGATATTGAGTAAATCGGAACAAAAACACTCCGAATATCTGGTTTAGCATAAGAACTAGACTCAGGAAATATTTCACCATCAGTCCATACTTTATCATTACTTAATATCTCAAGAAAATCAACAGATTTCCAAATTGCTGCACACATATGACCTCGTGCTTTAACAGGCCTAGCTTTATGTAGGAATAACATTTCACTCTCTTTTTCGAAGATAAATTCTGCTAATTGAGTATCTTCATCTAGAATAATTCGTATTTCAGGTTGAAAGATACTTCCTTTTGCTAGTTCCTTATGATTAAGAGATTTTATGTCTAAATCATTTAATAAAAATATAGTAATCATATATCTTTCGTGTTCTATTTCTCGCTTTTGTAATCTTAGAATAAGATTTCCACCTGTTTCATTGATCTCAATGAGTTTAAGCTTATCTTTTAGCTGTACATTGAATATTTTATGGTTACTCCTTCTTTTCCATTTCTTATTTGTGTCATTTTGCTCATATCGCCCCCATGTAATACAAATACCAAAACTTGGTTCATTATTGTCTGTGACAAAAGACAATCCGAAAGATTGAGGTCTTAATCTCGGGTCGAGAGTAGAAGGGGAATAAGAAATTAAATCCTCTTCTAAACTATCATCTTCATTATCCTGACATTTACCAGCTGAAGCCACAATTTCAGAATCAGGTTCAATATTCTTCTTCTCATTTTCTCTTCTTTGAAAACCTAACACGTACTTTTTCGGTATGATTACTCCTGTGATATATTCATCAATTGGATTTTCATCCAATTCCTCATCATTTCCAGCTCTAGGACCTAAAGTTTCTTTTATTACTTCTTCAATTAGTTTTGTTCTCATTATTTATCACAGTATTCACATATATGGTCGATATTCTCAGACAGAATATATAAATCATTATTGGAAAGTATTCAGTATCAGGTGTGTTTTATGAACTTATTTGTATTATAATATGCTGAGTAAATTGCTATATTTAAAAGTACTACAAATCAGATTAAATAGTAAAAAAAACAAATAAAAATACCAAAAAAAATCGTTTTTGATAAATATGTTTCACATCTATTTCATATTTTATCTTGATTTTGCATAACTACAAAAGTCTATCAGTGGGCATTTGTTACATCTAGGGTTTCTCGGAATACATATTAATGCACCCAGATCTAATAAAGCATAATTAAATTCTCTTGATTGTTTAGAATCTAAAAGTTCTAAGAGGTAGTTTCTAAATGTGGTGCTTCGTCTAGAAGAGTCTGTAATTTCAAGATTAAACAATCTTCCAGTGATTCTAACGGTATTAGTGTCAAGTAAAACTTCTGGAAGGTTAAAAGCAAAAGAACGGTATGCTGAAGCGATATACTCACTAA
>BPTK01000132.1 GCA_023705905.1 Candidatus Heimdallarchaeota archaeon | reverse complement strand
AAAAGAAGGATATTTCAATGAAATAAAAGAGAGATATAGATGTAACAGAGATTTTCTAACCAAGGAACTTGATGAGTTAGGTTTTCAAACGTATATTCCTTCTGGAGCATATTATGTTTTTGCAGATATAAGCGCTTTTGGAAAAACTGACACTGAGTTTGCTGATTTTCTTGTTAAAAACGAAGGAGTTGCAACAGTTCCCGGTACTAGTTTTTATGAGCAAAGCAAAACTGACAATGCAGGTAAAAAATATATTAGATTTTCATTTTCACAAAAATTGGAAACAATAAATGAAGCAATTGATAGGATAAAAACCAGAATAGAAAACATATAAATATCCTATCTGAAAAGCAAAACGAGAACAATGACACAAGAGACAGTTCTTCAAGTAAACAATTTAACAAAAGTTTATGGAAGAGAAATAAATATTGGTCCAAAGATTTTTGGCAAGAAAATTACCGGTGCTTTAGACGTAAGCTTTTCAGTTTCCAAAGGTGCTATTTTTGGTTTTTTGGGTCCAAATGGAGCTGGAAAAACTACTGTTATGAGGTCAATTCTGAATTATCTTAAAATTCAAGAGGGAGAGATTAGAGTATTTGATAAAGATTACAGAAAAGATGCTATTGAAATAAGGAAAAGGATTGGTTACATACCTGGAGACTTAGCAGTTTATGATAACTTCACTGGTGAAGAACTCATCAAATATTTCAATCATTTTCGTCCTCATGATCAAGTGTTTTTAGAAGAATTAAAACAAAGTTTCACAGTAAACTTAAAACAAACAACAAGAACTTTGTCATCTGGAAATAGACAACAAGTAGGGATAATATTAGCTTTAGCTTCAAAACCTGAATTATTAATTTTAGATGAACCAAGTTCAGGTTTAGATCCGTTGATAACAGCGAAATTCCACAAAATACTCAAACAACTTCGAGATAATGGGTCTACCATATTCCTTAGTTCACATGATTTGAGCGAAGTACAAGCAATTTGTGATAGAGTAGGGATCATAAAAAACGGGGAGATGATTTTAATTGAAGAAGTTGAAAACTTAAGAAAGAAATTTCTACAACACGTATTTGTGAGATTTTCATCTAGCAATGTTCCAACGTTAAAAGAGATTAAGGCACTTGATTTTGTTTTAGATGCTGATAAAAAAAATAACGGAAACTTCAAACTCAAAATTAAGGAGAATATTGATGACCTCATAAATTGGTTGAAAGGATATGAAATAGAGAGATTATCAATAGAAGATGCAAGCTTGGAAGAGATCTTCCTTCATTATTACGATTAGGTGAAAAAAATGGTACATATATTTCTAAAAAACTTAGTTAAAAAATGGAAAGCTGGAGTTTTAGTTCCTCTTTCACTCGGATTATTTATTCTGTTAATAGCAGTAATCTGGCCTGATATGAGAGAGGCTTCTGACATATTCGCAATAATTCTTGAAAGCTCAGTTTATCAAGCTATGCTAGGAGATATAGGGCATATAAACATCGCATTATGGCCTGGAGCTTTTCAGATGTATATGGGCATAATGTTAGAATATTATATGATAGCTGTCACAATTTTCATTCCAACAAAAATAATAACTGAAGAGATCAATAAAAAAACTCTTGACGTGACATTAAGCTATCCTATCCCTCGTTGGAGATTTTTGTTAGAGAAATTCGGTGTGTATCTATTCTATAGTTTACTCTACCCATTGTTTATAATGCTGTTAACTTTCATCAGCACTGAGTACATAAAATACAACTTTGCTCATCTAAATGTTGAATTTGATTATTTGGTATTAACATATTCAATGATTGGCACTTGGATGCAATTTTTCAGTTTGGGAGCCATAGCTCTGTTGTGTTCAGCTCTAATATTGGACCCAAAAAAAGTGTTAGGTGTATCAGCAGCGGTAATATTTGGTATGTATATTCTTTTTAGGGTAGGTGGGATGACAGAATCTGTAGAAATTGTGAAATACTTCTCTGTTTTTAACTATATGAGCTTTGGAGTGACCATGTCAGCAGCAACGTTTCCAGTTGGAGATTTCTTCGTATTATTAGGAGTAGGTCTAGCTGCTCTAGTTGGAGCCTTGATAATATTCCAAAAACGAGAATTGAAGTATTAGAACTTCGCTCCCATTTTTTCTTTTCTGAAGAAAAGTTATATATTCAGCTAAACATAGAAGCTGAAAGAGAGTTAAACAATGTCAATAATCAAGGGTATAACAGAACTTAAGTGGGACCTCTCAAAGAAAGGTTTTAAGGATACTGTACGTTCATTTGTATCTCTCTTCACAGATGAGAAAAAATTGAGAAATTGGGTGTATCTGTACACATTCATAATGGTACCTGTACTAAACTACCTAATAATTCTGATCCAAGTAGAACAACTTGTTCCTCTTCATAGCCCAGAACCTACGTTCATTTTCTCTCCAATCAATATAGTCCTTACTTCCATCTTGCTTGCTTTCACAATTTTCTCTTTCATTCTCTCCTTATTGATTTTTAGTAAGGTTAAACCAGTGTTGTTTACATCATTGTTTACTCAAATTATAATCTTATTTCTTGAAATAAATATTTTTAGAAAGTATGCTCTCTCACTTTCCGAAGCAGATAATTTGATCATTCTATTCTTAATACTAGTTTCATTATCAATACTATTTGTTATAATTCATTTATTGAAAATGATTTACTTAAGAATCAGAGCTAGAATCATATTGAAAAGAGAATTGAAGTATTAGGACTTCGTTCCCATTTTTTCTTTTCTAAAGAAAAGTTATATATTCAGTTAGGCATAGTAACTGAAAGAGAGTTAAACAATGTCAATTATCAAGCGTATAACAGAACTTAAGTGGGACCTCTCAAAGAAAGGTTTTATGGATACTGTACGTTCATTTGTATCATGCTTTACAGACGAGAAAAAATTGAGAAATTGGGTGTATCTGTATACATTCGTACTAGTTCCTATTCTAAATTTTCTTATAATTTACAAGCAAGAAGATACGCTAATTTCTCTTGGTGGAGGCTTTTCTCCAGTTAAATATTCCCTAATTAATATAACCTTGATGTCCATTCTGATAGGTTTTACAATCTTTACCTTCATCATCTCTCTAGTGACCTTTAAAAGAGTTAGACCACTTTTATTTGCATCAATGTTTACTCAAATTTTAATTCTGTTTTTTGAAATAAACATTATTAGAATGTATACGCTCTATTATCCTGATTTCACACAATTAATCTATTTGTTTTTCGCGATTTGTTTACTTTCTATTCTGTTTGCTACAATACAACTATTGAAAATAATATACTTAGCAATCAAGCCTAGAGTTCTTCTAAAAAGGAATTGAATTATTCCACTGTATCAATAGTATAGAATTTCCGCAGTTTTCTAGAACGCTTTGGAACTTGATATATCAAGATCAATCTTCTATGGTTATTAGCATTTCCAACATTTTGGTTATATCATTAGTTGGCTGCTTACATACAAAGTTTTTACAAATATATACAGTGGGTTGCTCATTTATCTGATTATAATTTCGAAGTATGTCAATGATTTTGATTATTTCTTCATCTTTTGTATCTTTCAAAATTACTATCTTATTCGGAATGTATTCAGAGTTGATAGATCCTATCATTTTCTTGGTAGTTTCAGCTGTTCTGTCTCCCACCACTACAATCTCAAATGAAGGGCCTTTAAAGAAATCTAAGGCACTTAGAAGGGAAGTATAGGCATAAGGTATTCTTTTTACTTCAGTAGCGAAATTTTGCATTAAAATGTCTGCTTTTTCTTCCAATTTGGGATCAGATAATATTCTTCCAAGCTTAACTAAATTGAGTAAAGCCACTGAATTACCTGAAGGGATAGCACCATCATAAATCTGTTTTTCTCTAATGAGTAAATTTTCACTATCTGTTGAAGTAAAGAAAAAGCCTCCTACTTCATTATCCCAGAATTTTTCCAAAATAATTCTGTTCAGCTCAATTGCATATTCTAGATATTTGGTCTTGAAACTTGCTTCGTATAATTCTAACAATCCCCAAATGAAAAAGGCATAATCATCAAGATTGCCATTTATAACAGATTCTCCTTCTCTATAACGGTGTAACAAGTTCCCATCAGCAGATTTCAAATTTTCTAATATAAATTGTGCAGATTTTTCCGCAGCAGCAAGATACTCCATATTGTTAAATATTCGAGCTGATTTTGCTAAAGCAGCAATCATTAGTCCATTCCAATCAGTTAAGATTTTATCATCTTTTAGAGGATGTACTCTTTTTTCTCTGACATTGAAGAGAATTGTCCGTAAATGTTCTAATCTTTCATTATTCTTCTTATTTGAAACATTTTCAAGTGACTGTTGTAGAAAAGGAATATTAACTCCTGATTTCTCTCTTGTAGCTTCCTCTAGAAAATTTCCTTTATCTTCAAAACCATATATTTTCATATAGAGTTCAGCATCTTCTTTATCTAAAATTGTGGTAATTTCTTCTTTTGTCCAAGTATAGAACTTTCCTTCTACTCCTTCACTATCTGCATCCTCAGCAGAAAAGAAGCCTCCTTCAGGATGCGTCATGTCTCGAAGAACATAAGAAATGATTTCTTCAGCAGTTTTTTTGTATTTAATGTCCTTTGTAGCTTGATAAGTTTCAGTATAAGCTAAAGTTATCATAGCTTGATCATAGAGCATCTTTTCAAAGTGAGGTACCATCCAGTTTTCATCTGTTGAATATCGATGGAACCCAAAACCTATGTGATCATACATCCCACCTAATCTCATTTCAGAAAGAGTTTTCTCAACCATTTCCAACGCATTGTTATCACTGTATCGTTTCCAATACCGCAAAAGATAAAGTAAACGATGAGTTGAGGGAAATTTAGGGGCTGAACCAAATCCGCCCTTTCTCCTGTCAAACTGGCTAGATAGCATAGTGAATGCATTGTTAAATAAATCATCAGTATCATATGAGCTCAATTTGGAGACAACAGATTCTTCTAAATGAGACAGAATCTCTTTAGTACTGGATAATATCTCGTTTCTATTTTCTGTCCACACTTTTACTACTTGTGATAAAACATCCATGATACCTGGCATCCCTCCACGTCCATACTTTGGAAAATATGTCCCAGCAAAAAATGGTTTTTTATCTGGAGTCATAATAATTGTAAGTGGCCAACCTCCTCTTTGAGTTATCATCTGGCAAACTTTCATGTAAATACTATCGATATCAGGTCGCTCTTCTCGATCAACTTTTATCGAAACAAAAGAGTCATTTAGTAGCTTTGCTACTTCTTCATCTTCAAATGATTCTCTTTCCATAACATGGCACCAATGACAAGTAGCGTAACCTATCGAAAGAAAGATGGGTTTATCTTCAACTTTAGCTTTGTTGAATGCTTTCTCCCCCCAAGCAAACCATTTAACGGGATTATAGGCATGCTGTAAAAGATAGGGGCTCTTCTCTGCAATTAGATTATTAGGAGAAAATTTGTGATCTTCGTTATTCATTAGGTTAACCATAAGAATATGCTTTTAATCAATATCCATTTTACAAAAAAAGTAAATCTAGTTTTAAGGTTGAGGTAAGTCGGTCTCACAATTATTGCATACTCTATCAGTTTTGTAAACAACACTTTTACAATTCGGGCATAATTTTTGATTAATATCCAAAGGTTTTGGAGCAGTTAATGACGGAGCAACAATTGATGGACCAGTAGTAATAGAAGGTTTAGGTGCAATTGGGTGAGAAAGTGTTGAGTCTTCAATAGATGTAGGTTCGGGGACAACAGTAGGAACAACAGGTGCGTCTTCAATAGATGTAGGTTCGGGGACAACAGTAGGAACAATAGGTGCGTCTTCAACAGATGTAGGTTCGGGGACAACTGAAGGAACAACAGGTGCGTCTTCAACAGATGTAGGTTCGGGGACAACAGTAGGAACAACAGGGGTGTCTTCAACAGATGTAGGTTCGGGGACAACTGAAGGAACAACAGGGGTGTCTTCAACAGATGTAGGTTTTGGTGCTTCTTCTTGTATCATTGTTCTATCATAGACGCTTGGAGCTTTAGGAATAGGAGTAGAAGGAGCAGGAGTACTCGGATCCATCATTAGGATTTTGCTTTCAGAAGCAATAAGTTTGAAATCTACAACCAGTTTTCTAAATCCTAAAAAGATTAGAAACAATCCTATCAAATTTCCATAAATACCTATAATTGTAAAATACATAATTATCCAAGAAAAAATATTGATAATACCGCCAATCAAAGGAATGATGGATGGTTTCTTTATAAATCTCATCTGTCTTTTGTAAGTCTGAAAAGTTCTGAAATTCATGAACAAAGCCAGAAACAGCATCATATTACTTATTAGAAACATAGTAGTATTTAGATAATTTATGGGAATAAAACCTAACACTGAAAATGCTACGTAGAGGATAAATAATAATCCAATATATTGGAGCCTTTTTTCTTGTCTCTCAAGTGTAAATATTTTGAAATAATTTTGAGCGTGTAAAGAGATTTGAACAAGATAATAAACGAAAAGACCGAGAAATATTATTTCTGTTAGAGCATAAATAATGAATAATATAGAATTCAAAGCATAGAAGCTTGAAACAATATCTATATCATATAAAGATAGAAGACCTAAGTTCAGTAAGGTATGACTTGAAGGGTTAACAATTAAGAATATACTCAGTATAGAAGTGATAGTTAATATAAAACCTAGAAAAAGCATCAAAGTTAGAGAATTCTTAACTTTCCTTGATGAAGCAGAGAGTTCTCTTTTGTACTTATTAAAGGAAGGACCTTGATCAAATCTAGTCATAAATAAACCTCTAAACTAATAACATAATAACTATTTTACCTTAAAAAGGAATCACATAATGACAATAAAAAATAAAAAAATTTAGAGTCGAGCAAAATACTGGACTACTACATTGAATCAATGTAAGCAAATTCATCAAATTCTTTTCTTTTTGACACTATCTGTTCCTGTTCAATATGCTTCTCACCTAATTTATTTTCAAAATCAGTACTATGTTTTCCTACTGCTATAAGGGTGATTAGTCTCATTTCTTCAGGTATGTTAAGTACTTCTTTAGCAATCTTTTCATTAAAACCTGCCATGGCATGAGCCACTAAACCTTTGTTGACGAGAGCTAGCATTAACTGAAGTGTCGCCATTCCTGTATCAAAAAGATAATACTCTCGCTCACCAATAATACAATCAAGGTCTGGTTTACTAAAAACAGCGATTAGCATAGAAGCATCCTTAGCCCAATAATTTCCACCAGAAAGAGCTGCATGAAGGAGTTCTAGTTGTTGATTATCTTTAACAAAAACAAATCTCCAAGATTGTTTATTACCACAAGAAGGGGATCTAGCAGTAATACAAGCAATTTCTTTAATAAACTCCTCAGTGATATCAAAAGGATCCAAGGCACGAAAAGCTCTTCTCTTATGAACTAGTTCTTCAAATTCCATAAGAACACATAAGAGCGGTTATTAATGAAGATTTCCGAAAGTCAAATAATAGAAAATAAGAGGAGAACATACAATATTAAGTAAAGAGATGTTATGTGACTTGCATTTTATCTAAAACTGCTTTTACTTCATCAGCATGACCTTTGACTTTTACCTTTGGCCAAATCTTAACGATCTTACCCTCAGGATCAATAAGGAAAGTGCTTCGTATAACGCCTAAGAAACTTTTTCCATACATGGTTTTCTCTTTCCAAGCTCCGTATAATTGAAGTACTTCACGGTCACTATCACTAAGAAGTAGATGCTTGAGCATATATTTCTTGATGAATTTCTGGTGGCTTTCAGGAGAATCAGGGCTAACACCTACAATAACTGCATCAATGTTGGAAAAATCGTCAAAGCTAGAAGTAAAATCACAAGCTTCTGTAGTGCAACCAGGAGTGTTATCTTTGGGATAAAAGTAAAGAACAACCCATTTACCTTGAAAATCTTTCAAACAGACATTTTCGTTAGATTCATTAAGTAAACAAAACTGAGGGGCGAAATCACCTTCTTGTAACATAATATCAACTCTACCTCACACTAAGAGGGAGTTCTAATAAAAGCTTTCATCGTTCAAAAAAGAAAAATGAAAAAAGGGGTGTTTTAATGAAATTTTACTCGGATAACAATAAGATATAAATACTATTCAACACTAAAACTTATGTTGACAGATGTCTGGCGATGTTGGAAAAATTTTCAAGGTGGTTTTGATTGGTGACGGAGCCGTAGGTAAGACAAGTTTGAGAAGAAATTTCATTGGAAAAAGCTTTCGAGAAAATTATTTGATGACAATCGGAGCGGATTTTTCTGTTAAACAAGTATCTTTTGAAGATTATATAATAAATTTACAACTGTGGGATTTAGCAGGTCAGCCAAGGTTCTCAGAAGTGCGGGGAGCATATTATGCCGGAACTTATGGAGCATTAGTCGTTTTTGATATAACTAGACCAAACACATTTACCAACATAGATTACTGGATAAATGAGTTGATAAAATATAACAATCACAAACTTGTACCCATGATGATAGTAGGAAATAAATCAGATCTAAGAGCAACAACTCCAGCAGAGGTTCAAGTTGACAAACTATCTGCAATGGCTTATGCTGAAACTTTATCACAATGGGGAGGATTAAGAGTAGATTATATAGAAACTTCAGCATTATCAGGACAAAATGTTGACAATTCTTTTCAAAATTTGATAAGTAAGATTTACAGAAGATTAGGTATTTAGAAGAAAAAGAAGAGATAGATTATCTCTTGATTTTTATAATTCTCTTTTTAACCAGAATATAGACTGTAAGGCCACCAATACAAACAACACCAAATACTGAACCTCCAATTATCTGATTGCGAACATCAACATCTAAAGGATGAGATTCAGGATCTTTCAATATGGCTAGTTTCTCAAATGAACAGACATCTATGTAGAGCTATCAAAACTCATAGAAAAGCAAAAAAAAGAAAAGAAAAGAAAAAGATGGAGGATTAATGCATTCCTACCATTTTGGCGAAACCAGCCATTCTTTCAGTTCTCAGAGCATATCTGAAGATCTCAAACAAAATACACAAACCTAGAGTGAAACCTATTATATACGCCCAATCTTCCAAACTTACTAGGTAGTAAGCGAGACCATCATTTGGCTTAAATCCAGTAAATACAACTTGGAATGGAGGGATATAGACTACTCCAAGTAAGAATATCCATGAAAGTACAACAGCACCAATCAGGTATTTATTCTTAAATGGATGAGATTTGAGGAAGGACGTTGCATTGTCATTTCGAGCTATAAACACAAACCACAATTCAAATGATAATGTTGCTACAAATGCTAATGTTTGAGCATAAGCTACTTTTGCTTCATGTAATTGGTCAGCAGTTAGTGTTAAGCTGTTTGCAGTTGCCCAATCAGCAATAACTCTTTCTCCTATTCCTAAGTATCCTACGAGGAACATACCTAGGGAGCCGATAAGAGCTATAACTCCAGCGAAGGAAGCAAAAGCATACATATCTCTAACAAAAGAGGATTTTTTGCCTCTGGGAGCTCGTTTCATCAACTCTGGATCATAAGGATCAAAAGACAATGACAATGCAGGTAGAGCATCAGTGAGTAGATTTAAGAAAAGAATCTGAAGAGGTAGAAAAGGTAATTCCTGGAATGCAGCATAAATTATTAAGACTGCAAAGATCTCATCAAAATTACAACTTAAGAGATAACGAATGAACTTCTTCATGTTCTCAAAAATGTTACGACCTTCTTCAACTGCTGCGACAATTGTATTAAATGCGTCATCAGTTATAACCATAGCTGCAACCTCTTTAGAAACGTCTGTGCCTGTGATTCCCATAGCTACACCGATATCGGCCTTCTTTAAGGCAGGTGCATCATTAACTCCATCGCCTGTTACAGCAACAACATGATCTTTCTCTTGTAGAGTTTCTACAACGCGATATTTGTCTTTTGGACTCATTCTACTGTAGACTCTTATCTTTTCTATCTTCTCGATCAATTCTTCATTTGTCATAAGAGCGAATTTTTCACCGCTTACAACTAAATGCTCATCTGATTCAATCAGACCTATCTCTTTTGCTACTGCTACAGCTGTTGCTTCTTGATCCCCAGTTATCATTACAGTAGTAATTCCTGCCATTCTACATTCTTCTATAGCATCTTTTACTTCTGGTCTTGCTGGATCAATCATTCCGGCTAGCCCTAGAAATACCATATCATCTTCTATTTCAATGTCTTTAGTTTTATCGTAACCTTTTGGCAATTCTCTATAAGCTATTGCTAACACTCTTAGTGCTTTTTCTGCTAGAGCAAGATTTGAATTCATTATTTCTTGTTCTAACGCTTTAGTCATCTTAGTTTCTTTGCCTTTCTTCATTGCCGAATTGCATCTAGTAAGAACTACAGGAGGACTTCCTTTCATGAAAGCAAATTTCTTTCCATTGTCATCATGAATTGTTGTCATTCTTTTTCTATCTGAATCAAA
>BPTK01000131.1 GCA_023705905.1 Candidatus Heimdallarchaeota archaeon | reverse complement strand
TTGAAGGGATTTTGTTCCCCGTCCCCTTAGCGGCGTCCAGGGGGAGCTTAATGTTCTTGAGTTTTTTTTCTCCTTTTGTTGCAATATTCTTTGCAGCATTTCGGTGTGTGTTTACTCTTATCCCACATTTATTACAAATTGCATAGTCATACGAATTTTGAGTTCTTTGAATGGTTCCTCCACAGCTGTTATGGATCTTACTGGTATATCTAGGGTTTACATAAACAAGCTTTATTTCATATCCAAGTATGTGTGATGCTATTTGGGTTGCTTTTTCAAATATGTTCTCTTCATAGGGCATATTATAGATTGCTTTTGCAAGAGCTCCTCTTTTTCCTCTTGGTGCTTTTCTGAACTCTTCAACGCCAAACATTTTGCATTTACTTTTAACAAGAACAGCTGCAATATAGTGAGTCACCAATATTCTGATTTCCCTGATTATCCTAGCTCGTCTAGCGTAAATTCTGTTCAATTCTCCCTTAACTTTATAATAACCAACTTCATCTCGTTGTTTTGACAGAGTGGTCAAAAACTTACAAAGTTTGGGAATTTCTTTGTTGGATAGAAGGAGATATCGAGTAGATAGGAGCTTCAAGATATTATTCAAATAGAGTCCATTTGAAAAAGCAAGCATATTATTTCCCACCCTATTAATATCTAACCCGATTATTTCAGATTTAGAACATTTAATTTGTGAAGCGAATTGTTTTGTTAGTTTTGTACTAAGAAACATTTCCGACTTTCCAGACAAAATAACTGAAACCTTGGGTTTGTAATTGGGTGCTTTTCCACTCTTTACTTGTAGCATCCTAATTTTTGCTCCATTATTGATATATTCAACCACCTTATCAGGGAACATAAGAACCCCATTAATTCGTGGTTTTCCCTTGCTAGGGAATCCAAGGGAGAAGTAACCATCTGTCTTAGCAAGTTTGGTCATTGTTTCAGAATTACCAGGTCGAACTATATCGTATTCATGTTTCATTACCAATTTTACTGGGATATTTTTCTTTTTTCGTTTTTCAAATGGAGATCTAACTACCGATTCAGGTTTGGTTAATCTAATTAACTGAGATACAGTCTCCCACAGATATGGGAAGAGTGCGAAAACTATAACTAATCTTAAAGCTGAATTGAGTTTTTTATCACTTTCATCAATCAATTCAGCGATTTTTCTGCTTAATATTTTCAAGCTTTTCCATCTAGCGGATTGCGGCACATTAATCCATGATGTAATATATGGTGCTACTGTAGTAACATTCTGAACTAAAAGTTGTAGTTTTTCAAGAAAATCAGTTTGATTCCCTGTCAACTCATTCATTTTTGCAAATTCTTCAATTTTAGTTGTATAGCTATCTTGTATTGATTGCTCCACTTCTTTTTGGCTGACACGTGGTAAAGAACCGTTAAATTCTAGGGTCCTATCTAAATATTTTCTTGAAAATTTTCTCTTCCAAAAGGAATCTATTTGTCTTCTCGTACTTGTCAATAAATTCAGAACATACACATAATCAGTTTTCCATTTTTTTGAAAGAGAGCATTCTGTATATGGTGAGCGTCCTAATATTGTCCATTCCAAAGCTTGTTGAGGGTTCTTTAGTAGAAAATCAAATAATTTAGATACTTTTTTCTCCTTATCGATCGACACCTTCGAATTAGTAAAAAGGATATTGTAAGCACTAAAAGATATGTTGGAACTTTTTTTAGTTTGTTTCTGAATTTTAGTTGCGGGGAAAGAGCAAAAGGGATTTTTACGTGCTAAATCTCTGGCAACTTGTTGTGCAAATTTATCATGAAGTAATTGCGATTGTCTGTTTTCTAATTCTCTGATTCGATGGTTAGCAACTTTTCTCTGTGCTAAATCCTTGAACTTTAGAGCTAAAGAATATGTTCTAATACATTCTTTCTTCTCTTGGTGTTCCATGACTTGCACAGTACCCATCAATATAATATCATAACTTTGATTTATAAACTCGAAGAAAATGCGTTTTTTCCCCCCGCACCAACTCTATTTTTTGTTATCTATTTTGATTGGTTATCCTTTAACCATATGGTTTAACCCTTACACTTTCTAATTATAAGCGTTTAACCAGAGGATTAAGTGATTACTCTAATGAATTAAAAAAACCATTAAATAAAGTAGTGACATCTGTATCTTAGTGATAAGTATGTCCGATAATGAAGTAAAAATGTATGAAGAATTACTCGATTTACTCGAGAAAAAATTTGAAGATGGAGAGATTGATAAAGCAAATTACTCTGAATTAAGAGAAAGATATCAAGGAAAGTTAGAACAAGCTAAACTCGAAGCAAAGCAAAATGGCTCAGTTCCACGCATTAAAGTGTCTGGAGCTCAGGTCAGCTCTGATACCGTTCTTTCAACCGCAGGTTCTGCCAAAATAAGTGGTGGGGATATTCCTAAAGACATTAAATTTGCTGGATCTGCTAGAATCGCAAATGACTTGATTTGTAAGAGCCTAAAAGCTTCAGGTTCAATGAAAAGTGAAGGTAGCATCACAGCTCATGGTGATGTTAAATGCTCAGGATCGTTTTCCTGTGCTGGGTTCCTTCATGCAACAGGGAACGCGAAATTTTCCGGTTCTGCTAGGGTTGGTGGTGAAGTAATTGTTGAAGGGAAAATAGGCGCATCAGGAAGTTTCAAATGTGGAGACAATTTACAAGCAGATCAAGGAGCATCTTTTTCAGGTTCTTCTAAAACAAAAGGAAACTTTCTATCCCAAGGGACCGTTGAAGCAAAAGGTAAAATTGTTGTTGAGGGCAACTTAGTTGGGGCTGATGTTTTCATAAACAAAAATGTCTTAACTCATAAATTGAGAAGAAAGAGAAGTTCTAGTGTTGAAGGTACAGTGTTTGCAACAGATGAAATAGACATTAGCAACACAGTTGTTGAACAAGATGTTAAAGGTACAAATGTCTCTATTGGTGCATTTTCAGAAGTTAAAGGTACAGTTTACTATGTCAACGAAATTGACATTCACAAGAAAGCACAAGTAGCAAATGAACCAGTTCAAATACAAAAAGATCAGCTTAAATTGTGAGTTTTTCTTTTTCTTTCCCTCTAAACAAAATCTTCTTTAATCTCTTTTCTTCATTTCAATTGATAATTTATGTTAGGTAAACTTGGATCAGCTCTTAATAACGCCATATCTAAAATCCTCAGAGGAGGTCCTCCCGACAAAGAAGTTATACTTGAACTAAAGAATGCCATGTTGAAGGCACTTCTAGAAGCAGACGTACAATTTGATTTAGCAGCACATGTTGTAAACGAAGTTGAACGTAAATCGCTCGACAAGGAACTTGCTAAGGGATTATCAAGAAAAAATAGTGTTCTTTCAATTATTCACGAAGAGCTTACTAAATTTCTAGGTTCAAAATTTTATCCTTTAACTTTACACCCAGACAAACCTACAATAATTGAGCTAGTAGGCATCCAAGGATCTGGTAAAACTACTACTACAGCAAAACTTGCCAAATATATTAAGAAGCGAGGTAAGAAAGTTGCTGTTGTAACTGCAGATAATTTCAGACCAGGAGCATATGAACAGCTTAAACAACTATGTGAAACAATTGATGTTCCAGTTTATGGGAATCCAGAAAACAAAAACGCTGTAAAAATCGCTTCTGATGGTGTTCAAAAATTCCTTAATGAGAGATTTAACGTTATCATAGTAGATACAGCCGGTCGTCATAAAGAAGAAAAATCTCTTCTTAAAGAGATGAAAGATATCGGTAATAAAGTAAAACCAGATGAAATTATCTTAGTTATTGATGGTAATCTTGGTCAAGCAGCCTATGACCAAGCACTAGCTTTTGCTCAAACAACTAAATTGGGGTCAGTTATTGTAACAAAAATGGATGGCTCAGCTAAAGGGGGAGGCAGCCTTTCTGCAGCTTCCGCAGCCAATGTTCCAATTAAATTCATATGCGATGGAGAAGACATTGATTCTCTCGAAGAATTTAACCCAACTTCTTTTGTTGGAAGACTAATTGGTGTAGGAGATTTAGAAGGTCTTCTAAAAGAAGTTAAAGATTTGGAGACACTCCCTTCAAAAGATGAAGCAATGAGTATGCTCAGCGGAAAGATTTCCTATCGTCAAATGATGGAAATGCTTGATAGTTTCAGTTCCATGGGATCCATGAAAAAAATGCTCTCTATGATACCTGGTCTTGGAGCAAATATTAATGAAGACATGTTAAATCTTTCAAAAGACAATATGAAAAGATTCAAAGTAATTATGTCTTCAATGACTGATCATGAACTAGATGGTAAAGTCAAGCTCAGTAGTTCAAGAATCCAACGCATTGCTCAAGGCAGTGGCAGAACTACTACAGAAGTAAAAGAATTGATTAATCAACACAAAACAGTTACTTCACTGGTTAAACGTATGAAGAAAGGTCGAAGAGGCGGATTGCAAATCCCCGGAATGCCACCAGGTCTCATGTAAAATACTCCCGTGTGATTCATAAATGTCCACTCATTTTTTTGTTTTTAACGCTCCTCCTTTTTCATTAACAAAGAGAACTCTTTACTCTACAGAAGATTCTACTAAGGTAGAAGGAAAATTTATCAAAGCAATATCTGATGCTTTCTTTCTTTCCAATGAATTTCGCAAATCACTATACATTTACTACTGTACAACTTACAAATCGAAACCATATACTGTAACCTTCAATGGTGCAAACTTGCGTTATTTGGGGCCAAGTTTTTTTTCAGCAGCTCATCTTCTGCTTAGAGCTATAAACCACATAATTGATCCTACATCTAAATCAGGAAAATTAACCTCAGGTTTGAACATTATCGAAGGATCTTATGAATGGATACTTAAAAAGCACATAAAGGACAATTGTTTAAAAATAATAAGAATAGAAACTGTTAGCGATAATATTAAGAGAAAAATATGTGAATCGAATGTGTTTTTGTTTGGTTTTGATAATATTAATCTACCTGAAACATATGAGATAGCAACATTAGGTCCCATAGATATAGATGAACAAGCTATATTAACTAATTATAATTTAGAGATGAAGGAAAAATGACATTGCACGAAAAGGCTCTAAAACTATTAAAGAATCACACCCTATGTGATTATTGTTTGGGAAGGCAGTTTTCTAATTTGGCAACAGGAACTACCAATTTAAACAGAGGAAAAACGATAAAAGATTTTCTTGTTATGGAGTTCTCTACCGATCTTTCTGAAGAAAATGTATCAATTTTACAATGTCTATCTCGTTCAGGGTCAGCTTTAGCCAAGAAACTTCTCTTAAAAAACGAGTTACAATCAGAAGAAACAATGGAATGTTACATCTGCGAAGATTCTTTAGAAACAATTGATACACTCACAGAATTAGTAATATCACAATCTAAAGAGTATGAGTTTCATACGTTTTTGATGGGAACTTTTATCTCAAAAGCGCTTCAGGAGAGAGAGACAGAATTAAAGGCTCAAATAGATGTTAAACAAACAGAATTACTAAAACAGGAATTTAACAGGAACATTGGAAAGAAAGTTTCAGAAAGAACCCCCCTTACAACAGATTTTAAATCACCAGATATTGTTTTTGAGGTTAATCCATTTACTCTAGATATTAGTATGAGAATTACATCCTTGTATTTCTATGGCAAATATAAGAAATTCTTAAGAATTCTACCACAGACAAGATGGCCTTGTAGAAAATGTAAAGGAAAAGGTTGTAAAGAGTGTAACAATACTGGAAAAAAACATCCAGAATCTGTTGAAGAATTAATAGAGGCTGAAGTAATAAAAATAGCACAAGCAGACAAAGGTACGTTGCATGGTGGTGGGAGAGAGGACATAGATGCACTCATGCTTGGTACAGGAAGACCTTTTGTTTTTGAGGTGGTGAACCCCCATATTCGTTCTTTGGATCTTAAGGATTTAGAAGAAAGAATAAATAATCATTCACAGGATAAAATTGAAGTGCAAAATCTGCGATGGTCTTCAAGAAAAGAGGTTGTTCATGTAAAAAGTAGTGCAGAAAGAGCTACAAAAAAATATAGAGCTCTTATTGAGTTTTCAAATCCTATCGATGATAAAGATATAAAAGAGATAGAAAACGAGTTTCAAAATAAAGTGTTACAACAACGAACGCCCAATCGTGTATCACATAGACGTGCAGATAAAATACGGGAAAAGAAAGTTTACAGCATACAATGTTCTAGAATAGGTGATGCAGAAATAGAAATAGTGGTAGTATGTGATGGTGGGTGTTATGTTAAAGAGTTAATTTCAGGGGACGAAGGAAGAACAAGGCCTAGCATTTCAGAAATTGCGATGAATCCTGCAATCTGTACTGAACTTGATGTCATAGAAATCAATGAAATTCCTTACAGTCAGGAAGATTAAATTGTATTCTTCGCAGATTATACAAATACCGAGAATGAAATAGAAACCAATAAAATTCTCCGGCATAGAACTAAAACGGATAACGAAAAGATTAAAAGTTATAGGGAGGGATTTTGCTCACTTATACTATAAGACAATAATTGGTGTCTGATTATGCGTAAATCCAGAGGTTACCGACACGGTACTCGACATCTTCTTCGAAAGAAAGTAAGAGAACGTGGTATGCGTTCATTAGATTATTTATTACATGATTTCAGTGAAGGTGATGTTGTTGACATTATATTAGATTCTGCAGAACATAAGGGAATGCCACACAGACGATTTCATGGAAAAACAGGCCGAGTTCTCAGAAAACAAGGAAACGGTTATGTTGTGTCCATAAAACAAGGTCAAGCAATGAAACAAATCACTGCAAGAAAAGAACATTTAAGGTTAAGTCGTTCTGTTATCCAGACAACAGAATAAAGAAGTGATAATTATGCCAAGAGACGTTTTAGATAGAAAACCATTAACAATTTCTGAAGCAATGAGAATTCTCCAACAAAGGAGTGAAGAATCCGAACTCTCATATTGGCAACGAGTTGCTTATGAGCATGCAATGCAGAATGCAAGGATAGAACCTGAAGAATCTAGGGAAATTTTAGAAAAACTCCTAAAGGAATTTGATTTATCTGAACTTTCAGCATTTACAATTGCAAATATTCTACCCCCATCCCCTGAAGAGTTAAAGGACCTTCTCCAAAAAGAGCCAAAAATGCTAACAGAAGCAGAAATTAGTAAAATGTTTGAAGTCATAAGACCTTATATTATTAAATTTAAGAAGGAAAAATAGAACTCCAAATTTTTTTGTTTAAATATATATAGGAAAACCTTTTTTTGTATTTGTACTTATTTATGGTGAGAGTAATATGGCAACAAAAAGAAATCCCGAGAAAAACAGACGACCAGATAAGCCTGGAAGCAGTGATGACTTCATCATCGGTCCTGTAATTCATGTAAGACAATCAAAAAAACTTGAAAACAATATTATGGTTTTAGATTATCTACCAGAGGGTAAGGGTTTTGGACAAACAAAACAAAGAGGACCAATAGTACAGGGTATTGGTACTACTTGGTTTAGTATCCTTGAGATAACAGCAGAAAGAGGAGGAGGATTCAAACAATTAGCTGAATACAGTGTTCCCAAAGGCGTTGAGAGTGGGCCTTTAAAAAAGGTTAAACGACGAATTTCTATAAATGATTTAACAAACACCGGACATGAAATTATAAATGAAGCTATTCTCAAAATTATTAAGAAGAATGAAAAGCGTTTTGTTTCATTCTTTAACAAAGCTCAACCAATCACCAACCGTATTCACTCTCTACAACTTATTCCAGGTATTGGTAAGAAACTAATGTGGGAAATCATTGATGATCGTAAAAGATTACCCTTTCTTTCATTTAGTGATATTGAAGAACGTGTTAAGATATCCGATATTCGCAAGATGATAATGAATAGAATCATGCAGGAATTAGAAAAAGAACAGAAACATCGATTGTTTACTGCTAGTTCTGAACCCAACCCAAGAAAATAAGACTCTATATGGTTTGAGCTATGGATTGCTGGAAATCTTCATCTGAACTAAAATTGTACATTAGAAATAGCCTTTCCCAGCTAAATGTCAAACCATTTAAACAAAAAGGTCAAAATTTTCTAGTTAATTCCAGTATAATTAACTTCCAAGTTGCTCAAGCCAATATTTCTTCTGAAGATGTGGTTTTGGAGATAGGAGGTGGTTTGGGTAGTTTAACTCGTTGTATAATTAACAAAGTTAAGAAAGTGTACGTGATTGAAGCAGATCGAATATTCGCGAAATTTCTAGAGGACACTTATGGTTCCACATCAAATTTTGAAGTAATTACGGGTGATGCAGTGAAAGTAGAGTTTCCAACATTCACCAAATGTATTTCGAATTTACCTTATCAAATATCCTCTCCAATCACTTTTAAGCTTCTAAGACACAAGTTTGATTTAGCTGTTCTCATGTATCAAAAAGAATTTGCTCAAAGGTTTTTTGCTGAACCAGGATCTGAAGATTACTCCCGCTTATCTGTTATGATAAACCTAAAGGCTAAGTGTAAGTACCTCAAAACCATAAAGGCATCATCGTTTCTTCCTCCACCGAAAATCCAATCCTCACTAGTAGCTATACAGAAGAATGATGATAAGCTAGTTGAAGATGAAGCAAGTTTCGGTCAATTTGTTACACTTCTCTTCTCTCATAAGAAAAAGATTGTAAGAAGTGTTCTATCTAATACAATAAAGAGAAAAGCGAAACAATCAAAAATAACAACAAAAATTACTTTAGAACCAGATAAATATAATGAACGAAGAATATTCACTCTCTCATTAGAAGAGTTAATTTATCTCTACAATAATTTAAAAATGAAAATAGGCGAAGATCTGTGGTCAGATATAATTTCCCAGAATACAAATTAGAGTTAGACATACCAGAGGAGGTATATTTTCCAGCAGAGGATACTTTTTTTCTTATTAGAAATTTAAATCTAAATAATAATATAAAATCAGTTTATGAGATTGGGGGAGGTTCTGGGATCATTTCCATTATTCTAGCAAAAAAATTTGAAAAAACTAGATTTCTTGTGTCAGATATATCGTCGACTGCAACTAGAATGATTCGGTCTAATTGTAAATTAAATGGAGTCGATAGTCGAATAGATGTGGTTTGTATGGATAAACTAAATGCTATACGGCATCTTTCTCCAGAGGTAATTATCTGGAATCCACCATATCTTCCTGAGGATTCGGAAACAAAAAAACTCCCCATAGCTGATAAATTAATGCTTACAGGGGGAAAAAGAGGATATGAGGAGATTTTTGAATTGATTATTTCCCTTCAAAACTCTAAAGCAAATACATCACTCTATACCATTTTCTCTTCAATTGCTTGGGATGAAGTTAATTGTGAAGAAATTAGAGAGCTGGGGATTCGTCTTGAAATAACTAAAGAATTAAAACTGTTTTTTGAAAAACTATATTTAGCTAGAATCGATTTTGGTGACTATAATGGATAAAGAAATCAAAGGTGTAAATTGTAGTATCATATTAATTGAGCCGAAAATCGAGGGTAATATTGGGGCAATAGCAAGAGTTTGTAACAACTTCAATGCAACTGAACTAGTCCTTATTTCTCCCCAAGTAAATCATTTATCAGAGGAAGCATTAAACAGAGCAAGACATTCTAAGCATTACTTGGAAAATGCAAAAGTGTTCTCTGATTTTCAAAGTATAAGAGATTATTTTTCATTTTTAATTGGAACATCAGCAAAAGCAGGTAAAACATACAATGTTTATCGTCAGCCTGCTTTTTCATGGGAATGGACAGATGAGAAGTTTTTGCTAAGTAGTAAAATTGGTATTGTCTTTGGACGAGAAGATCGAGGATTATCTAACGAAGAATTGAGTAAGTGTGACTATCTTGTAAACATTCCTGTTCCAGGAGAACAAAAGGTTCTGAATATCTCGCATGCTGTAGCAATAATGCTTTATGAAGTATGGAAAAGAACCTATAATGTTGCAGATGCTTCAGAATTAGAAATAACCTCTGTAACAAAAGAGAGAGAGATGCTTTTTACTTTGTTTAAATCATTGGTAAATAATATGGATTATGAAGAATATCGCAAACCAAATGTTATTCATGCATTTCGCAGTATTGTAAATAGAAGTTTCGCATCGAAAGAAGAGATCCACACACTAATTGGGATGTTTAAAACAATTTTAGAGCAAAACCAAAAAAGCAAAGAGTGAAATCCAATATGAAACAGAAAGAGCTTGAAATTCAATTAACACAATTCAAGAATTTCAAGGAACCTAAAATTCATCTAGAACAATATCAAACCCCTCCGAGATTAGTTGCAATGATAGCTTGGAGAGCTTTACAGTTGGGAGACATAAAAGATAAAATTGTTGCAGATTTCTGTAGCGGTACTGGATTATTTGCAATAGCAGCGAAGATTTTAGGTGCTAAGAAAGTTTATGCAATTGAAATTGATCCAGCAGCTCTGAAAATTGCAAAAGAAAATACTGAAAATACTGGAATTGAAATTGAGTTTATCGAACAAGATGTTAGAGAGATAAGCATGAATTTTGATACAGTTTTAATGAATAGTCCCTTTGGTGTGAAAGGCACTGTAAAAGATCAGGAATTTT
>BPTK01000130.1 GCA_023705905.1 Candidatus Heimdallarchaeota archaeon | reverse complement strand
CTTTCTTTTCACCATGTGCTTTTCCACTGTTACCAGGTTATGTTGCACATATTTTAGGTCTCAAAGTTACAACTAAGGATGATGAAGAAGAGGAAGATGGGCAAGTAGAAGATAAGAAGAAGTATAACAAATATTTTCTTTATCCTCTTATAGGGTTAAGTGGAGGAATAGGCATTCTAGTTAGTTATTTAATCCTAGGTGTAATTATAACAGCTACTGGAAGTGTAATTCTTCCATATGTTGTTTATGTTCTCCCAGTTATCGGTGGAATCTTCATCATTTTCGGTGCTCTTATGTTTACCAATTTTGAAATATCATTCTCGCGAATTTTAGGTGGTCTGCGAAAACAACAAATAAAGATAAGTGGAGAAGAAAAAGATCCTACTATGTTAAGACTATTAGGCAGCACTTTCCTTTATGGTCTAGGATATGGAATAGCTTCTCTTGGATGCAATGCACCAATATTCTTGGGTTTTAGCTTACAAGTATCCTCTTTAGAAACTGTATTAGAAATGGTTTTTGCTTATTTAGCATTTGCTTTACCAATCATTCTATTAATGATAGGTGTAACTCTACTAATTATATCTTCAAAAGATGTGATTGTTCAGAAAATGAAATCTGCAACTAAGATAATAAAAATAGCTAGTGGAGTGATAATGATAATCGTAGGAATATACTTAATTATAGAATTTATTTTGGGAATTGTATAAAATGAAAATGAAAAAAACAACTATAATATCTCTAACATTTATTTTTGGAATACTACTCCTTTCAAGTATTCAAACTACTTACGCCTCAGCGGACTATGGAATAACAAGTGTTCAACACTCACCAAATCCGTTACTGATGGAACAAAATATGACTGTAACAGTAGAGTTTTACAATGCAACAGATCTGCATTCTCTAAGACTCTTGGTTTGTGAATTAGCTCCTCAATTTATCTGCGACCCTACTCCCATCTTGATGGAGAGAGTGGGTAACACTTTCTGTGCAAAATATGTTTTCACCCAAGAATTGAATGCGACTATAGGTTATCATATTCAAATAAATTATCTGAATGAAACATCAAAAATGATACCAGACAGTCAAGATTTTCTGAGTATGGAAAACATAGTTGAACCTCTAACAGGTGATTTCTACTTTAGCGCAGGTGAGATACAAGGAGAAATTGATGGATCTAACGGATTTACTATAGGTCTTGTGAGTTCAATGATTCTTTTAGTAGCTATAGTGATAAAAAGAAAGAGGAATTAATAGCAAATCAGGAAATTAACCATTTTCCTGCTTTGTATATTTCCTTTCCATCAAGATAAATAATTGAATCTTCATTTTTCATATCTTTTAGAATATCCCAGTGGATAGCAGATTCGTTTTTAGAACCGATTTGAGCAAACCCGCTTCCTAAAGCTAAGTGGACAGTTCCACCCATTTTCTCATCAAAAAGCATGTTCTTAGTAAATCTTTGAATACCATAATTAGTTCCTATAGCAACTTCTCCTAAGATATCAGCATTTTCTATTTCTAGGACTTTTTCAAGTAGTTCTTGACCTTTAGAAGCAGTATATTCAACAACCTTACCATCTTTAAATTTCAACCAAATATTCTCTATTTCCTTACCCATGAATATTCCAGGATAAGTGAATCGTATTGTACCATTTACAACATCTTCAACAGGTGAAGTGAATACCTCTCCGTCGGGAAGATTCTTATCTCCACAAGCGTTGATCCATCCTCTACCTTCAATACTCAAAACCAAATCGGTATCCTCTCCAACAATTCTTAGTTCTTTTCCTGTATTCAGAATATTCACGATAGCATCTTGTTCTTTTTTAACTGATTGCCAGTGAGCAACAGGATCAGGTTTATCTAAGGCTAAAGCTTTGTAAACAAATTCTTTGTATTCGATAGTTCCCATATTGGCTTCTTGAGCAAAAGCTGGGGAAGGATAAGGGCAAATAACCCATTCAAGATCTCCGGAAGCAGATCTCTCGAAATAGATTTTAGACAATTCCTTGTTTGCTTCTCTAACTTGCATCTGTTTAGCAGAATCGACATTAGCGAGTGCTTTTCTATTTGTAGAACTGAAAACATTGATATACTTATTAACTTTTTTTACCATATCTATAGCAAAGGGATTAGCATAATTCAACTGATGTTCTTGAGCGTGTTTGAAAAATAACTCAGCTGTTCCAGGAATTTCTAAATTAGTATTAACTACATGTCCTCCAGCTTTTACGCATTCAATATTTATTTCTCTAACTAAATCAGCAGAGTCTATGCCACCACTGATAAAAACTGTATTTCCTTTCTGTACTCCAACAGAATAATTCACGACTAGCTTTGCTAGTTTTTCATTAAAATCATCTAACATAATTATAACCTTACAACAATTCCTCAGAAAAGATGGTTATAAAGTTTATAGTCTCAAGATGTCTTCAAAGAAAGATAAAAGAAAAATAAAAAAAGGAAAAAGTGCAAGAAAGATTAATCTTTCTTCTTAGCAATCTTTTCCATGACTTTTGGATGTTTAATGATTTTCATGATAGCCCAAAGAAGGATGCCAGCAAGTACTACGCATAGAAGAACAAGAAGAATGGTCCCAATAGCAATTGGATTATTAATATATTCTTCTGGACCGAGTAAATCACCTATAAGACCATTTGCACCTACAGCTAACATGAGCCCCATAAACACTGAAGAGGTCAAAGACATAACAACGAGTAAAGTGTTAATACTTGGACCTGATGTGTCTTTGAAAGGATCACCAACGGTATCACCAGTAATAGCAGCTTTGTGAGTTTCAGTGCCTTTACCACCAAGATTACCATCTTCAATCCACTTTTTGGCATTATCCCATGCTCCACCGGCATTAGACATCATGATTGCGAAAACGAATCCTGATAGAATTGCTCCTGCTAGAAAAGCTCCTAGGGCTGCAACACCAAATATGAGACCTACTATAACCGGTACTGTGAATGATATTATACTGGGTAGAATAAGTTCCACTAAAGCTCCTTTTGTAGCTATAGCGATGGTTCTATTGAAGTCAGCAGGTTCTGTTCCTTCCAAGATACCTGGTTTTTCTTCAAATTGTCTTCTTATTTCTAGAACCATCTTGGCTGCGTTTTTCTGAACTGATAGAATCAATAGAGCAGAGAACAATGCAGGAATAACTACACCAATGAATGCACCAATTAAAATTTTGATGTCTAATAGGTTCATATTTATGGCGGTTCCAGTTATTTCTTCAATTTCTTGAGCAAATGAGAATAGCAGAGCTAAAACCGTTAAGTTTGCTGATCCTATAGCAAAACCTTTTGTGATTGCTTTGGCTGTGTTTCCTGCTGCATCTAACATGTCAGCATTTCTGATAACATCTTCTCCTAGTCCGCCTTGTTCAGCTATTGCACGTGAGTTGTCGACGATTGGACCAAATGCATCATTTGAAACAATTGTTCCAACTATGGAAAGCATACCAACAGCTGCTAAAGCAACACCAAAAACACCATCAAGCATAAATGCTACTGCCATTGCAACAATTATCCCTAAAGCAGGAGGAACAACACTGATCAAACCATAAGAGAATCCAGAAAGTATTGTAACTGCATGACCTTCTTCAGCTGCTAAAGCAATGTTTTTTGTTGGTGGTTTGTCTTCTCTTGTGAAGTAGTCACTTGTCCAACCAATAATAATTCCACTAGCAAGACCGATTACTATTGCGAAGTAATCACGCCATAATTTTTCACTGCTATCTGGAATTTGACTTGTGAGTATCCATATTAATATTGCAATAAATACAGCTACAATTAATGTTGCAAGGTAAGTTCCTAAGTTTAGAGCCTTTCCAGGATTTTCTCTTCCTAACCATTTGACGAGGAAAATTCCAATTAACGAAGCTACTAAACCTACTGCTGCAACCAATATTGGTAGAATTACGAAGTAAATTTCAAAGCCTAATATTCCAAACGTTGTTCCTAGAATCATGGCTGCAACTATTGAAGCTACATAAGAATCGAGTAAATCACTACCCATACCTGCAATGTCTCCTACATTGTCACCGACATTGTCAGCAATTGTTGCTGGGTTTCTTACATCATCCTCTGGAAGATTGTATTCAGCTTTACCTACGAGATCTGCTCCAACATCAGCTGTCTTAGTAAATATACCTCCACCACACTTCATGAACAAAGCGATAGTAGAAGCTCCGAAACTGAACCCTAGGACTACTTTAGTAGCATAAGCTGTAGCTATTGTAGCTCCCCATTCAACTGTTAAAGCTGGAACAAATATCCAGTAAATTCCTCCTACACCTAATAAGGCTACTCCAACTACCGCAAGCCCCATAACTGAGCCACCAAAGAAAGCTATATCGAATCCTTCCTTAACACTCTTTGTTACGCCCCAAGCAGCTCTTGTGTTGGTCTTAACTCCTACAATCAAACCAAGCCATCCAGCAAACATTGATGCTGCTGAGCCTATCAAATAAGCCAAAGCTTGATGCCAATTTAGGCCTATAGATGACAGAATTGGAATTTCATGACCAGTCATCTCTGATGGTAGGAATAATAATATTATTAAGAACAGAACGCCCACAAATACCGCTAAGACCAAATATTGGACCCAGAGGAAATGTTTAGCTCCTGTTTCAATATAACCGGATACTTCTATCATCTTTTCGTTTCCACGATCTTTCTTCATCACAATAATTGTGAAGTAAATCGCTGCTGCGATAGATAGTACACCGGCTATAATAGCTATTAATAAAATAAGTGGTACCATTTATAATTCACTTTTTTTGTCTTTAAGTGATTTTCTTGTAAACCATTTATATTTAAAACTTACTCCCTCTACCTTTTGATAGAAGTCTTAAACAAATAGTGCGAGTGTTTCGTTAAATACCCTCACTTGTTGCTCTTTCAGTTTTGAATTTGCCTTGTTTTATATCCCTAGTTAGCAAAATTACTGAAGTTATCAACGCTGCTACTGCAAGGATAAATAGAAAACCGATTCCCCAAATTATTGCTGTGTTATCTAATATTATACCAAAAATCCATGGAAATAAAGCTGCTACTAGACTTGGAACTGCAAAGAGCAAACTTATCCCTGTAGCTCTTGAACTTTGAGGAACATTTTCTGCCATATACTTTGTTCCTGCTGCCGCTGAGAAATATAAGAATGCTATGAAAATGAAATAGAGTGTTATTATCCAGAAATTCGAGATTGTTGCACCCAATAAGAAGATAATTAGTAGTATCAAAGCTGATCCTCCTGTAGAAATTATCATTGTCAAGCTTGTGGTGAATTTGTCACTTACAATTCCCCCTATTATTGCCGTTAGACCTCCAATAACTAGTATGATTACCGTAATCCATCCTGCTGCAAAAATTGGTATACTATATAGATCAACAAAAATTATTGACAACCACTGAGTGGTAATTTTGAAGATTCCTGATCTAAAAGATGAATACAATAAGCATGTAATAACTGCAAGAGAGATTATTATAGCCAAATCAGTTCTAAACCATTTTTTAACTTTACCGGAATTATTCAACGATTTACTCTTTTCATGATCTTCTATTTCTTCCTTAGTGAACTGATAATCTATCAATTTGTTCATAGCAAAAAACATAGCAAAGCCTAATACGAGACCAATAATGCCAAAAACAATAAAGAACATCCTCCATCCAATCCATTTGTCAAATGTTACAACCAATCCTGGTGTGATAGAAGTTCCAATCATTCCAAGTCCAGCGTTTAAAGCCATAGTCAATCCTTTCTTCTCTTCATAAAGATCAGCAATTGCTGCATAAGCAACAGGATGATAAAACGACGCTCCGATTCCAACAGTTATTGCCGATATTACTAACATGGTCACACCCCACTTTCCTTCTGGAGCATAAGCAGCTATAAACAAATGAACAGCCATGAGAACTATCCCAATAGGGATGAATATTTTTTTACTTTTAAGCCATCTATCTCCTATAATACCGGCAGCTAAAGAAAACACAGCAAAAACTAACATTTGAACCATACTAAGCAAACCTACTTGTTCAGCTGTAAGACCCATTTCTGAAGGTAATCTGATAACAAGCATAGCAGCTGCCAGAACATATGCATAAAAATGATTTAAGAAATGGCCAAAAATTAAAACTATTAGAGCTACAACAGGATTGGAACTTTTAATTTCTGGCATTAATTGGTTGAATTTATAATTAGTTAAAAAGTTTATCGTAACGAGCTTAATCATAATTGAAATAGAGTAAACCCAGAAACAATATTGGAGACAAAATTAGGTGGATTTTATTTGATGATGGGAAAGTAATGATTTCAAAAGTGAAGAAGAAAAAACGCAACTAGATATTATGATATAAAATAACCCGATAGACTTCTTCAAATGTACTAAATAGGTTTCTCATAGATTTCAAAAAACACTCATGTAATAAGTAAGTTTTTTAGAAATAGTGCAATTTGTAAAATGTGACCAACTCAGAATTTATTTTCAAAATCACTTTAATTGGTGATGGTGCAGTAGGTAAGACATCTATTCGTAATCGTTACATGGGTCACGCTTTCAAAAAGTCACACCTGATGACACTAGGAGCAGATTTCAGTGTGATCGATAAGGAATTCAAGGAAGGTGAAACTTGGACTTATCAAATTTGGGACATAGCAGGTCAGAAAATATTCGAAGAAATTAGAGCTCGATTCTATAAAGGAAGTATGGGTGCTCTTTTGGTTTTTGATGTGACTGACAAACAGACATTACGCAATTGCTTGTCTTGGGTTACGGAGCTTTATCGTTTTTCGGGAAGTGAAGCAATACCTATTGTTTTATTAGCTAATAAATCTGACTTGCGAAATCGTAAAAGTGTAGATATGAAAAAGGCGCGTAAATTCGTGAAAATTCTAAATGAAGGAACAGCTAGTTACGGTTTTACTAACCATGTTCTAGAAACTAGTGCAAAAACTGGTCTTAATATTGAAACAGCTTTCAAATTGCTTGGAGATGCTATACGGGCAAGATTTTAATATTGTAATAATAAGAACGTTTTTGTAAGAAAAAATATTTAGTTAATTATTAGGGTAGTTTTATTCATGGCTTACAAGATTCTTATACTTGGAGATTATGGTGTTGGAAAAACATCTCTCTACAATTACTACAAAGATAATGCTCCAGAAGCACAAGAGAAACCAGCTTTAAAGGTTAAATTACTTGAAATAAACAGAAGAATAGATGGAGAAGAAAAGATTATCCATCTTTGTGATATTCCTGCTAAAGAGCTAGCTCCAACTAATAGACCTAGATTATATAAAAAAACTGTTGGGGCAATAATTTTATTTGATATTAGTCGTCCAGATACTTTTAGACATGCACTATTTTGGATAGAAGAACTGATGAATTACAATGGTTTTGGTAAAGTTCCTATAGCTTTGTTGGGAAATAAAACCGATATCCGACATTCAAGTGAAAGAGTATTGAATCCTATTGATGCGCAACAATTTATCTATAGATTAAATCGTTCAGCTATAGCTTCAGGAACTAATATTAAAAGCTCCTTCCATGAAATGTCGACAAAAGAAGCTAAAGGATTGTTAGGTATTCTTGATCAACTGGTTAGAGCAATTATCAAACATAATGTTGAGAAGAAATAATAGAGTGTTTCCATGTATCCCTTTGCTCATATAGGTTATACATTTTTTGCTGTAGAATTAGTTTTCATTTTCACATATATTTTCAAAAAACTGAGAAACAAAGATCCTGTTGCAATTCAATGGGGTATCAGATATGTTTCTTTGTACGCATTATTACTAGGCTCAATGGGTCCAGATATAATCGATAAAGCTATATCCTTGCCAATTACAGGAAACGGAAGATACATTGGACATTCTTTACTCTTTAATGTAGTAATTTCGATGATTGTTCTTGCAATATTTTGGAAAAACAAACGAATCTGGATAGGGTTCATTTTTGGATGGCAAATGCATATTCTTCTGGATTTAGGTGGTTTTATACCCTGGTTGTTCCCATTCGTAAACTATGAGTTTCCAGTGAGAGAGCTCTCATTTTTGGAGATGATTCAGCTTCCTTCTGTTTATCTTAATGAGATATTCGGTGCAATATGTTTAATCACAATCATTGTGCTTTACGTACTCAGAAAAGTACCTTTTAGAAAAATGCTAAAAGAAGATTTATCCAAAAAACTAACTTATTTAGTTTCTCTCGACAAAAATGGGAAAAATATTTAGGGTTAATTGTGTATATTGACGTTATGGATTCTTATGTAAGAAAGATTAGAGAAGAATCACCAACATTCAAGAGTCATATATATCTTAATCACGCTTCAACAGGACCTTTGCATGGTAGGACAGCAGAAGCTCTAAAGGAATTCTCCGTACACTGGGGCGAAACAGATTTTGAAGAAGTTGATGTGGCCTGTAAAAATGTTAAATCTCAATTCGCTCAACTGATTAATGCTACAGCTGATGAAGTAGTTTTTACTCCAGATGTTACTCATGGGACAAAATTAGCTGTTAGTATGCAGGAATATGATGAGAAAAGCAATATTGTTTGCTATTGGAATGATTATCCTGGGCAAGTTTACCAAGCTTTATTCCTAAAAGAGAAGAAAAATGTTGAATATCGTCCCGTTCCTGACAAAAAAAATAAAATATTAGTTGAGAGCTTTGCGGAAAGGATAGATGAGAACACGAAAATAGTTTTACTCTCACATGTTCAATGGATTTCAGGTTACAAATCAGACGTAAAAGAGATAGCGAAAATCACCCATGAAAACGGAGCATATATTTTGGTAGATTCCATACAATCTACAGGGGCTTTAGTTAATGATGTGAAAGATTGGGATATAGATTTTCTAACTTGCGGAGTCGCTAAGTGGCTACTTGGCCCCAATCGTAAAGGTCTATTTTACATCAAGAAGAAGCTTATAGATGAGTTCTATCCACCCTTCGCAGGATATCATGGAACAGATGTAGGGTCTTTTGAAGAACCTTACTGGAACGTGAATAAATTGGAATTCTTACCCTCAGCTGATAAATTTATGGACACCAATCCTGGAAACTTGTTATATTATGTAGCAAATGCAGGAATGAAAATCCTTCTAGATTATGGTGTAGATAAGATAGAGAAAAGAATCATGGATTTAACTGGTTACTTATTTGAAAAATTGGATGAGCTGAAAAATATCGAGTTAATAACTTCAAGAAAAGAAGAAAATAGATCAGGAATAGTAAATGCACGAATTTCTAATAATGTTGAAATAGTTAAAAAGTTGAAAAAGGAGAACATAATAGTATCGAGTCGCTATGGTGGAATAAGGATAAGCCCCCATTTCTACAATTCAATGGAGGATATAGATAAATTAATTGAAGTAGTGAAAAAGTATAACAGCTAAAACAATCTTCCTCTTTTTATGATCTTCTAATTTTATATCTACTACAAAAATTTTTTAAGGCAGAGTAAAATTTCTATTCTAAAGTGTTCATTTCATAGAAGAAAGGTGCAATTATGCCAAAAAAGAAGAAAAAAGAAATGGAATCTGAAGTAGTACAAGAAATTACGCCATGGCACAGTTTAGAGACAAAAGAAGTCTTTGAGCGATTAGGCTCAAGTGAACAAGGTCTAAAGAATAACGATATTGTTAGTAAATTAGAAGAGTTCGGACCTAATAAAATCACAATATCAGAGCGTTTCAAAGTACTAAAGATGATTATGGAGCAATTTACTAGTTTCTTAGTAATATTGTTGATTATCGCAGGAACTATTAGCTTAGTTCTCGGATTAGTTGGAGCAGGTACAGAGGGTGGAACATCCGAAATAATTGATGCTATAGCAATCTTCACAATTGTTATAATAAATGCGATAATAGGATTTGTTCAAGATTATAGGTCTAATCAAGCATTAGAGAAACTAAAAGAATATTTCGAACAAGATGTAGTAGTACTAAGGGATGGGAAAGAGCAAGTTATACACAGTAGTGATCTTGTTCCAGGAGATATAGTGCGACTAGAAGTTGGAGAAAAAATACCCGCAGATAGTAGATTACTCCAGGCTAACAGCTTCAAAGTAGATGAAGCAGCATTAACAGGAGAATCATCCTCTGTAACAAAAAACCTTGAACTAGTTCCAGCAGAAGCAAGAATTCATGATAGAAAAAATATGATTTATTCAGGAACAACTTGTGTTTATGGAAGAGGAGAAGCAATTGTTGCAAATACAGGTATGAGAACCGAAATGGGACGAATAGCTGAATTAACACAAGTAAAAGAGGAGTTAACACCATTACAGGAAGCATTAGATAAATTGGGTAAAGCTTTAGGAATTATCATTTTGATACTCTGTGCAATAGTCATGGGAATAGACTGGTTGTGGCTAGGAGAAAGTTTTCTAGAAAGTTTTGAGACAGCAGTAGCACTTGCAATTTCAGCAGTACCTGAAGGATTACCAGCTGCAATAGTAATAACTCTTGCAATTGGTGTTTCAAAGATGGCAAAGAAGAATACAATCGTCTCAAAATTACCAGCTGTTGAAACTCTAGGTTCAGTAGATTATATCTGCAGTGATAAAACAGGTACATTAACTAGAAACGAAATGACAGTTAAAGAAATCTGGACGAATGATGGATTGTATGAAGTTGGAGGTTCAGGTTATCTGCTAGATGGAGATTTCGTTAAGGATGGAAATAAAGTCGATCCAATGGAAATACCAACTTTGAAAAGAGTGTTACAAACTAGTTATCATTGCAATAATTCAGCTGTTTTAAGAGAGGGTGATAGAATAAATATCAAAGGTGATCCAACCGAAGCAGCTTTGCTTGTAGCAGCAGAAAAAGCAGGA
>BPTK01000129.1 GCA_023705905.1 Candidatus Heimdallarchaeota archaeon | reverse complement strand
TGTACTCTTCCTAATTATGATGGCCCTAGTTTCTTGGATACTTCTTCTGGTTGATGATTGGTTGACAAACGCTAATTTACTCCTTGGTGACCCTAATAATCCTGCAAGTTTAAACAACCTGTATATAGAATTGTGGTACCCTGGTATGGATACATCTAACCCAATTGTACTGTTCCAACATCCTAGGGCTCTCTTCGCAGATCAATCAACCTTGCCACCTTCATGGGAACACCCATTTGGAACTGATCGACTTGGACAAGACATGCTTTCCAGAGTATTCTTTGGAGCATCAGTATCTTTAGCACTAGGGTTCATCGGACAGATGACCACAGTAATTATAGGTACAGTTCTTGGTTCAATCGCAGGGTTCTATGGTGGTATTATAGATAACCTCTTGCAAAGAGTAGTAGAGATACTATACTCAATGCCTGGATTTATCTTGATGATTTTTATCATCGTACTGTTTGAAGATGTGAAGATACCGGGTGGTAAATACGCTGTGGTTATAGTGTTCTTCGCACTTATTGGGTGGGGAGGAACGGCACTGATTATAAGATCCAATTTCTTCTCTCTAAAAGAGCAAGATTTCGTAGAAGCAGAACGCGCGTTAGGCGCTTCGGATATGAGGATTATCTTTAGGCATATTCTGCCTAACTCATTAGCACCACTGATTATTATTATCACGTTGGGTATAGCTAATGTAATCTTTACATTCGCAGCTTTAGCTTTCTTCGGTTTCGGAGATCCTAACGCAATTTCATGGGGTGATGATCTAAATAAATGGCAAAATAATTTATTGGATTATCCATGGATGCCGATGTTTCCTGCGCTCTTCATCTTCTTTACTGTGTTAGGTTTCAACCTACTCGGTGACTCTTTAAGAGATGCATTAGATCCAAGATTGAAGGATTAATCCTTCTCTCAAACTTTTTTCTTTTTCATTTTTCATGCAATTAAAATGCAATTATATTTTCTTAAGTATATTAAGCATTTCCAGTATTATTTCTTTGATAAGCTAGTGGAAGCTTATCATTTACTAAACATAGATTTAGTAACTCCAAAAATCGGGTGTAGACTATTTTGGGAGGGAGTTACTCTCTTCTAAAGGATAGTAGGTTGTCGTTTTTCATTTAAAATTTGGTGGGTATTTATATGAATTTAAGTATATATTAGTGAGGCAAAATGACCACTGTCATCAAAAAGCTTAACATCAAACCATTAGAAAGTCCCAAAGATAAGGTTACTATTCCTGAGTTTCTAATTAATGGGAAACTAGAAAAATTTGACTGGCAAAAAAACCACAATCATTTTTTCCAATTTCTAGAGATAATATCTAAGCTTCTTCGCAAAAGTATACCTGAAAGAGTATTCACTGACTCTGTTCTACATTTCCAAAACATCTTCACTTTGTTACTAGAAAGTCACCAAAATGACACTAGTTTTCAGAATGACGATATTCTCGCTTACTTCTTAGCTGTTCTCGAGTACAATCTTGCTATGAACGGCAAAGAGATTCATGAGCGAGATATCTCAAGAACACTTAGATTCTGGGGAATGGATAAAGATCATGAACCCTTCTTGAAGAAAATCTCACTGGCCAAACAGAATCTCGAAAATGCTGATCTATTCAAAACTAGCTCGGATTGCTGCATTAAAGAACTGCAAGCAAAGATCTTCCAATGGCTCAAATATCTAGAAGAGCTTCTGCAGATACGACACGAGAAACTTGAGATGCTGAAAGATAAAGTGTTAGGATTGTCAGAAAGAAAAATTATACCCTATGCTAATCTACGCGAATCCGCTTTAACAATGATAGTGGTTTTTTTCCCAACTTATATCAATCTTCCAGCTGCAAGATTGGTTATTCTATTGAATTTACGAAGAGATTTTCAAGTCAATTTAACAGCTCTTCGCAAAAGAGTGAAAAGATATCAAGAAAGCTTGAAAATATATGAATTAATATAGAGTATTGTATATTTTCACCCCACTCTCTTTCTCTTTTAGAGGTTTTACATTTAGCGTGTACAACAGATGTAACTCTAGTTAAACGGTGAAAACGGTAAATCTTGTAGTAGAGCAAGACAGACAAACTTATAAAAGTATAACGAACAACAGAATTAAGCGTTTGTAAAAATTACAGTAAGTGAATTGTATGAGTAGACCGCCAGAAGAGATTTTATTAAAAATAAATGGGTTAAAAACATACTTTTTTACAGAGGAAGGAGTAGTAAAAGCAATAGAGAGTATCGATATTGTTGTTCATAAATCGGAAACTCTAGGACTCGTAGGTGAGTCAGGTTCAGGAAAGTCAGTCACAGCACTTTCAATTTTGGGTATTGTTCCAGATCCTCCTGGTAAAATACTAGAAGGTGAAGTATTATTCCACGGCCAAGATCTCCGCAAATTAAGCGATTCTGAAATGCGTAAGATTCGTGGTAACCAAATTGCAATGATTTTCCAAGACCCAATGACAAGTCTTAACCCTGTTTTTACAGTTGGTGACCAGATCAGTGAAGCTATTATTCTCCATCAAAAAGTTTCTAAGAAAGAAGCCCGTGAAAAATCTATCAAAATAATGTCTCTTGTCGGTATTCCAAGTGCTGACGAACGTGTTGATAATTATCCCTTCGAATTCTCTGGAGGTATGCGCCAACGGGTTATGATTGCAATGGCTTTAAGCTGTAATCCTGAATTATTGATTGCCGATGAACCTTCAACATCCCTGGATGTAACCATTCAAGCTCAAATACTTGAACTTCTAAAGGCTACTAGCGAAGAATTCGATATGAGTATCATACTTATAACTCACGATATGGGTGTTATAGCTGAAATGTGTAATCGAGTCGCCGTCATGTATGCGGGTTATATTTGTGAGGCAGGAGATATTATGATTATCTTCAAATCACCCTATCATCCCTATACTAGAGGTCTTTTAGGGGCTATCCCTCGACCTGATGCGGCACGTGAGGATCTCACTATTATTCGTGGATCTATTCCAAACCTCATTAATCCTCCATCAGCTTGTCGTTTTCATCCTCGATGTGATTACTGGATGGATGGGTTATGCGAAACCGTTCTTCCAGATATTGTAGAAATTGAACCAGGCCATAATGTAAGATGCCACATTTATACTGAAGAAGGTAAAGCTTGGATGCAACAACATGGTGAGAAACGCGAAATCTCAACAATGCCTAAAAAGGCTATAACAGGTTAGGTGGAAAAGAAAATGAGTTCAGAATCGTTTATAGAAAAAATTGCTTCACAACAAGCAGATAAAGGGCTAGTATCTAGCAGAATCAGAACAAAGATAATGAAAGAAGATGTTGTTCTGGAAGTTGTCAATCTTAAGAAATTCTTTAATATCCCGATTCCTTTTGAAACTACTTGGTTCATGTTAGCTTTCGTAGCCGCGGTTGTAGTATTTGCTTTCTCAACAACAATTGGATTAGCTCTAATGGGTGGAGTTATTGTTCTTTACTTTTTATTACCAAATGTCCCACCATTCAATAAGAGACCAAAAGTTGCCCATTTGAAAGCAGTTGATGGTATAGATTTACACATTCGTAAAGGAAAAATCGTTGGTTTAGTAGGTGAATCTGGTTGTGGAAAAAGCACAGCAGCAAAAACAATAATTAGATTACTAGAACCAACAGCAGGATCAGTTTATTTCAAAGGAATAGACATAAATCGTCTTACATCTGTAGAGATGAAAGAAATCAGACGACATTTGCAAATAGTGTTTCAAGATCCTTATGCTTCGCTGAATCCAAGAGCAACAGCACACGATATAATTATAGAACCATTCGACATACATGGAGTAGCTTCAGGAGATGAAGCAAGTTACAAAGTGTTGTCACTGTTAAAAGATGTAGGTCTTGCACCACATCATGCATATAGGTATCCACACGAATTTAGCGGTGGACAAAGACAAAGATTGGGAATTGCAAGAGCACTTGCACTTGAACCAGACTTTATTGTAATGGATGAACCAGTCTCAAATCTTGACGTTTCTGTTCGTGCAGCTATCATTCAACTTATTCTCGAACTCCAGAACAAGATGGGTCTTACTTACCTTTTCATTGCTCACGATCTTTCTTTAGTTAAAATCCTCTGTGATGAAACTAACGTCATGTATCTCGGCAAAATTATGGAATCTGGTACCTCCGATGAAATCTTTGAGAATATGATGCATCCTTATACTAAAGCACTGATTTCAGCAGTACCTATCGCAGATCCAACTAAAAGATCAAAGAAGATTTTCCTTACTGGTGATATTCCAACACCAATTAATCCTCCTCCCGGCTGTAAATTCCAAACACGATGTCCCCTTGTCTCTGACATTTGTCGTCTTGAAGAGCCCCCTGCCAGATGGTACAGTGCTACTCATGTTGCTTACTGTCATAATATTGAAGGCGGCGAGGAAAACCCACAAGTTTACGTTAAATAATCCTTTATCTTTTCCCTTTTTTTTATTTTGCTCTTTTTCTTCCATTCTAAGTTATCGTTTCTCCTTTCCCATTAGTTCTATGACTTGATTTTATTAATTTGACAATCAAGACACAAAGTGCAAAGATTTGGTAGGAAAGAGAAAATGGGAGAAGTGGCCCGTCCCCCGCTATGAGTACTGCACTAATATGCAGGATTAGATTGATAGATAGCGCAATAATAAACAAATAACAAGTTTTCAAATTTTCTTGTTTTATTCCTAATGCTAACCAAATTAATAATAAGCTTAGAAAAAGGGTGAAATAAAATGTGTTCATAGGCGAAAAAAGCATTCCTATTTCAACAAACCCCAGAGCTAAAATGATTGTAGTAAGAAAAATCATTGCAAACAAAAGTACTAGACGGATCGATTTTCTCCATCCGGATATATTATCTTGCCACTCTATTCTTTGAATGATTCGACCCACAAATTTTCTATTTCTAATTGTTTCAGACGTTACAGTGTTTTTTTTGGCAAGGAGCACAAATATGTTTCCTATCAAAATAGCAATAATTGTTAAAGCATAGCTTAAATAGAACATGAAGGGAAATAACCATATTGCTGGGTTGTAAATATCTGAAGGATTATCAATAAAAAACGAAAATTGTTCTAAAAACAAACTAGGATTTATTAACACAAAAAAAGCGATAAAGAGTGTTCCAATCAATAATAAGAGAGAAATCAAAATTTGAAATGTTAATGTTCTACAAAAATGCTTGTTTTTCTTTTCTTAAAAAATGAAAAATCCATATAAGTTAAAAAGTTTTTAACATTATTAAGTATAATCCACCTGAAGAGTTACATTGACAAATACCACCATATTTTCAGCTAGGATTTTAACAAGGTTTATTAATTTAGTTTCAAAGCATTAGTTGTTAATTATTCACGGAATTAATGTTTTGTGAGGAATAGATAATGAGTAGAGTAAATCTTGAATCAGCTCAAAATAACATTGGGCGTGTGACTTCTAATCTTAATGAGCTTCAACAGATTCTTTCTAGCAAGAAAGATGAAATAGCGACAAAGATTAATGAAATCAATGGAATTCTAACTACTTACTTCAAACAAGCTGATGATCTTAATCAACTTATTGCACAAGAAGAAGAGAAAAAGAGCAATAACACCACTGAATTAGATCAACTCAATCGGAAATTGCAAGAACTTACCCATAAAAAAGACGTTCTTCAGTCAGAAATCTCAAGTAAGCAGAAAGATATACAACAGCTTTTGAATCTTATTATGGAAAGGGAACAAATTTCTACCGAGCTTAATATGCAAGTAGATTCTCTCAATGAGAAGATGTCTGGTTTCAAAAGGAAAATAGAAGAATTAGATGTTCTTAGTCAAACGACTTCTAGTGAAACATCTGAAGCAATTCGAAATAAAGAGATTCAATTAGCAGATTTGAATGGGCAATATACAATGATGATTTCGCGTTCAAAAGCTTTGAAATATTTAGTCCAGAAAGACATTGTTGTTTTACCTGAAGTTCAGGTTATCCGCAGTTTAACTACCCCAGGTATCAATACTGAGGAGAATCTTAAGAAAATGTCTGGAGTTTCTGAACAAATTATCAGAAATATTCTCGTTGAACTTGCTAAACGGGAAATCATTTCCTTTGAACCTCATACTGGAAGATTCCAAGTTATATCGGAGATCGATATTTAGGTGATTGATATGGCAGAAGAAGAAAGAATGATAAAAATTATTGGTGACATCAAACAAGATGTAGAGGAATTAACTTCTCGAAATACTTCAGTTATTTCTAACACAAACCAAACATTAGAATCTGTAGTAGATGATCTAAGAGCAATTCCAGAGTATCTTAATGCACTCAAAAGGAATCTAGAAGACTTAAAGCAGGTTAATGCAGACTTAGAGCAAAAAATAATTCAAACTAACCAAGCTATTGAAACGGTTTCTGCTGAAATAGAGATTAATGAAAGCAAGAAAAAAGAGTTAGAGGAAACTGAGAGTGATAAGAGAAATAAAAAACAGGATCTTGAATCTAGCATATCTAATCAGCAAAATGAAAAGAATAGGTTGGAACAAGAACTAGAACATCTTTCAAGTTCAGCAAAGAACAAAGAAGAAGCGTATAATCATCTAGAAGCGAAATCTAAACAAGATCTAGAAGACATGGAACAAAAGATTATAGAATCTCAGGCGGTTCTAACAAAAGCTAAAAAAGATAACAAGCTTATTGTTTATCTAATGGATGCAGGATTACTTGATGTTCCAGAAGCTGAAATTGTATCGATTGTTGCTTCCTCTCCAGATGGGCTTAAGCTTGATGAAATTAAGAGTAAGGTCACTATGGCCACTGTAAGAGTTCAACCCGTTCTTAATAATTTACTTGAGAAAGTACTCGAATACGACAACTATTCAGATTCCTATAGAATTCTAGAAGCATTGAGAAAAGAATTCCACTAGGCGGGATTTTTCTATTTTATCTTTTTAAGAGAATAACAGAGATAGCGTAATTTTTTTAAACAAGGAATACAAGTGTGCTCAATCCGTAATAAACATTGTAAAGAGGTTATGGCATGTCAAATTATGTCGAAAGAGTATATGAACTTGTTGTGGAAAAAAATCAATCACAACCAGAGTTTCATCAAGCAGTCAAGGAAGTCCTTGAAAGCTTGATACCTGTTTTCGAAAAAGAACCAAAATTTGAAAAATACAAAGTTTTGGAAAGAATAACTGAACCCGAACGTGTAATTATGTTTCGTGTTCCTTGGGTTGACGACAAAGGTGAAATTCAAGTTAATCGCGGTTTCCGCGTGCAATTTAATTCAGCTATTGGTCCTTACAAAGGAGGACTACGTTTTCATCCAAGCGTTAATCTAGGTATTATCAAATTTTTAGGCTTTGAACAAATCTTCAAAAACTCCTTAACTGGTCTCCAAATGGGTGGCAGTAAAGGAGGATCTGATTTTGATCCTAAAGGAAAATCTGATAACGAAGTAATGAGATTTACACAATCTTTCATGACTGAGTTATACAGATACATAGGTAGTCGTATAGACGTACCTGCAGGAGACATTGGTGTAGGAGCTAGGGAACTTGGTTACCTATATGGTCAATGGAAGAAAATCACACAAAGATTTGAGCCTGTTTTAACTGGTAAATCTCGAGAATGGGGTGGGTCTCTAATCAGACCAGAAGCTACGGGTTATGGTAATGTCTATTTTGCTGTGGAAATGCTTAAAACTAGAAATGAAGATTTCAAAGACAAACTTGTTTCTATTTCCGGATCTGGAAATGTTGCTCAATATGCAACAGAAAAATGCATTGAATTAGGAGCAAAGGTTGTCACTCTATCCGATTCTTCTGGAAGTATATATGATCCTGAAGGAATTACAACTGAAAAATTTAACTTTGTTCTAGATTTGAAGAATGTAAGAAGAGGACGTATTAAAGAATACGCTGAAAAATTCGGTTGTGAATACCATCCGGGTGAAAAACCATGGAAAATCCCAGTTCAAATAGCTTTACCCTGCGCAACACAAAACGAAATTTTTGCAGATGATGCTAAGATGCTTGTTGATAATGGTGTTATAGCAGTATCTGAAGGGGCTAATATGCCATCTACACTTGAAGCTACAGACATTTTCTTGGAAAACAAAGTACTCTTTGGTCCAGGTAAAGCAGCTAATGCAGGTGGTGTTTCAACATCAGGATTAGAAATGGCTCAAAATTTCAGTTTCGTTTCATGGGATAGAAAACAGGTCGATGCAGAACTACATAAAATCATGATCAACATCCATAAGACAGCATATGAAGCGTCCAAGGAATATGGTGAACCAGGAAATTATGTGTTAGGTGCAAATGTTGCAGGTTTCAAGAAAGTAGCCAATGCAATGATTGCTCAAGGACATTGGTAATAAATATATTTCGACTTTACGTCGATTTTTCTTTTCTTTCTTTATTTTTATTGTTACTAGGTTTGATTATCATTCCTTCTCCCCTTTGTGCATCGATGGCAATCGTTAATGGTTTTTTCGTTCTAACATGACGAACGTATTCTAAATCGTTTATACTCTTTAGATTAGCTAACCAATCCCAATCAATTTTGTGTTGTTCTGAGTTGTGTTTAATATGGAAATATCCTATATTTGCCGTAACAATATTGTGGAAGAAGTGACTACCTTGAGAGAAATCTACGGTGAAATCATCTGTTGTAGCTTCAATGATAGTTTTAGCTCCACTAATATTGTTCCATTTTGCAGGAATACCAAGAAAACGATCCGCAGTCCCCCATCGGCCAAAACCTATTAATAAATAAGGTCGCTTTTCTTCTAACATTTGGGCATTTAACTTATCGATTTCCTCAACAATATCGAGCGTAGCTGTTTTGTCAAACACTTCAGGTTTAACATAAATAATATCCTTTACATCTTTCATTATTAGGTTTCCAGAAACTTGTGTAGAATAAGCAAGGACTTGGTGCAAATCCACTGATTCAAAGTCCTCTTTGGATATAAGTTCTTGATGCAAAAATGGCCTTATTTGCAGAATGTGAAATGTGTCCATATCACCCTTTTTTTCTCCAAAATTACAAGCATACTCAATTTCTATTGAACTCCCAAATGCTTTCTCACCCACTGATAACAATCGAGTAATAAGTTTGGCTAAAGGGAACGTCTCAAATTTTAACTGGTTGTTGAAAGTGATTACTGGAGAACCTTCTCCGAAAAATCCTGAATTCAATGTCTCTGATTCGAAATTATAGGTATCAGCTATTCTGGTTAATGTTCCATCTGCTATTGCATCGGATAGATTAAGTTTGACAAGATAAGGATCATCATCAAGAATATCAAAATCATCCCTTGTCAAATCAACTGCATAGTAATATCTTTGACTCTGCTTGAGGAGAATCTCTGGAGTTGAATAAAAATTCATCTTAGGATATTTTGGGCAGAATCTTAGGGCAGATTCACCATCAACAATCGTTTTTCCAAGACCCAATGCTACATGAGCTATTCTATCTTCAGGTAGCATATACTCACCAAATGGGTAGTAGTTGTATGAAGAAGCTGTACCGGAGAAATCTGGATAGAATCGAGTATTGTGTTCCTTTCCAACTACTTTCTGGATCACAACTGCCATTTTTGATTCTTCAATTGTCTGATTAATAGTCTCTGCATAAGACATAGCTAGAGATAAGAACTGAGATGCATACACTAGTTTGATAGCTGTACACAATTGATCCAAGTTTTCATTATCACTAGAAGAATTATTAGGAATCATGTAGGTGTTGAATATACCCGCAAAAGGCTGATAAGCAGAATCTTCTAATAAGCTTGAAGACCTTACTGCAATAGGTCCATCGATATCCTTCAAAAGAAATTTTAGATCAGATTTAATACTCTTAGAGAGTTTTGCTTTGACAAATTTCTCCTTAATCTGCTGATCTGATACTCCAGATAATGCAAAAGAGAAAAGATTATTATCTTCCATAAAACGGTCATATTCATCAGTTCCAATTACTATAGTTTGAGGAATTTCAATTGAAATATCTTTAAATTCTGCTTGGAACAAGAGAGTTTTAATCAGGAACATAAGAAAGGCTAAACCTCGTCCTTTACCGCCAAGGGAGCCAGGACGTAACCTTAAAAACAAAATTTCTGAGTGATAATTTTCCCTATTGAAATCATTTACAATCCCTCTTGTTTTTTCAATCACTACTTCTTTTATAGTAGAAAGCAAAAAATCTCTAAGTTCTTCTCCTACAAATTCAGAAACCTTGCGTGGACGTAATTTCTCAGCTATCTCAAATTCTCCTCTTGCACTCAACCAATTGGAGAAATAATCACTCTGACCATGGTAAGCTAGAGATTCAAATGGGACGCGCTCAATTTCTTTGTAAAAGTTGATTATATCACTAGCTCTTCCAATCTCTTTACCAGCAGCATCTCGAAAAACGAAGTCACCGAAACCTACTCTAGCTAACAACCACTTTCGCAAATCAGAAAGCATGCTATGTGATCTCTTATAAAGAAAGGAAATACCTTTCTTACTTGCTTTCTCGAGGTATTTTTCCTTTGATGATTGTAAAATCATTGGCATGTTAGGATAATCTTCTTTAACCCTTTTAGCAAATAAGAAACCAGCTTGTTTATCCAAAATATTATTGCGAGGAAATTCAACATCACAAACGATTCCTAACACACTACGTTTGTACTTATTGTAGAGTTTCATTGCCTCTTCATAATTTTCAGCAAGAAGAATCTTGGGTCTGATTCTCATTTTCAGTAAATCTTGAAAATCATTGGTACCTTCTGTTATCAGACGATGAGTTTGACGCATAATTTCGCCATACATCTCAGGTAGAAGTAAGGAATAGAATCGGATTGAATCTTCGACAAATATGAAAACTTTAACTTTACCGGCTTTTGTATCATATTCAGCATTTATCTTATCTTCAAGATGTTTAATAATTGCAACAAATATTTTGGAATCACCATTCCAAACAAAAGTACGATCTATCCC
>BPTK01000128.1 GCA_023705905.1 Candidatus Heimdallarchaeota archaeon | reverse complement strand
TTACTTTGGAAACTGAATTTAATGACGCAGCACAACTTCATTATTATTTTATGGTAGTTCGATATTATGAGAGTATGCCTAGAATAGTATCATATCCTGGTAAAAACATCAACAGATCCGATTTCTCTAATGGGATACATTATCCAACATCTTTAATTAACTTCATAGGATTTGATTTAGCTAAGAGTATTGTATTAGTAATTGTTGTAAGTGATATCATATTTGAATAATGTAGCATTAAATTCAGTTTCCAAAGTAAATTAAGGATTAATCGAAAAAAAAATAATGTTAAACCTCTCAGAAAGACAATTCGTTTTGTAATCTGAGAGATTCATTAACTAATCGAATGTAAACATCTTCTAATCTAATTCCATATTAGTAATCAAATGATTTGTAAGTCTATGTCAAATACTATAATATTTACTAATAAATAGTGTGAAATCATTTGTCAGAAGGTAATTCTGCTTGAAGTTTTTATAATTTAGTGAAAAGAGAAGAACTGAAAGTAAAGAGAAAGAAAGGAAAAAACAAACATGGCTAAGATACACTATTACAGAGAAGGAAAACTGGTAGTGGAAGAGGAGAAAGAGAAAGAGTATTCAGAATACAAGCTAGATATAATATATTCAGAAACGTTCAAAACATTCTATGCAACAATAGAGGAACTGATAACAGAACCAAGATGGATACCGAAGAAAGTAGTGTCAAAAGAACTGAAAATAAAAAAATGGTATGTTAAAGCACTGAAAGAGGGGAGATTAGAGGAAGGAAAGAAAAGAGAATAAGGTTGTTCAAAGAGAATTAACAAGTTTTATTTGATTGTGAAACATCGGAGTGAATATTTTGTATCTTCTAATCTTTTTACACTTAAAATGGGAAATATTGATATAACTTAAGATTCAAGTGAAGTGGTGGGATTGTGAGTATGGAAAATAAAAAATACACTTCAAAAGATGCAATGGAAGATCTTTCTATAACCATTTTGAAAAAAGCACTTATGAAACAAGGGATACATCTTGAAAGATTTCCATTCAAGGATAAAGGTTTGGATGTACTAATCAAAGTATTACCATCTAGCTCAGTCAAAATTGAAGATAAAAAATATGAATTTTTACAGGTAGAAGACGCATTTAATCGAATGATGTATGGACAAGTGAAATCTTCCCAGAATGATGACTATTTCCTTACAGGTAACAAAGCTAAATTTTCTTTTGAAATTCAACATTTAAGAATGTGGAAAGAAGCAGGACAACCAGTTATAGTTTTTCTTGTTGACTTAAGAATTGAGGATAAAGAAACTATTTACTGGAAGAACATCGATTGTAAATTTAAAATAAAGGAAGAACAAGGATCTCAAGTTGTATACCTCGACAAGATAATTGACAAAGGTTGTTGGAAACAATTTGATAATATTTTGATTGATTGGAATAAAATTCGAAAGAAAGGATTAAAAATAGAATCAGATATTAGAATGAATCAATTAATGGAAGAATTTCCTTATTTTGATGAAATTAGCCTCTTACCAGAGTTTACAGCATTCAAGGAAAAACGGGAAAAATGGGAGGAAGAAAGAAACAGGTTAGTATTTCAGGAATTCAATCCAGTCAAATGGGAAGGTCAAATGCAATCTCCTACACCTCAAATTGGTTATAGGACCCTAGTACCAAAAACTGAATACGCGAAATTCTCTGATCCTAGTATACCTGTGATTTATTCAATGATATCGGATGATATTGTAAGAGGGATTTTCCTAACTGAAGAAAAAAAATTACTGGAAGATTTAATCATCTACAGTAAAAACTGTAATGATCTACAAGAATTTTTAGAATTTGAGGAGGTTGAAAATACATTTATTCCTTGTAGAAGAAACATTCCTAGAAATTCATTAAGTTCTGATAAAACTAATGTTCTCTCCTCTATTCCATCTAAAGAAAATGGATTATGTTCAGTTTCTCTTGAAGCTTTATTGACACTTATAGCTAAATATCCATCGCGTTTAAGTATTATTTTTCTATCCTTATACGTGAATTCTAGTGGTTCTCCTAAGTGTTCAACCATCCACTTTCCTTGCAGTTTATCCTGATAATTTTGCTCTGGTATCTTACCTATCCATACTGGAGGTCTTATGAACCCTCCGTAGTAATCATGGTATTTAGGTTTTTTAAATATGGGAAAATCATGAGATAAATCACTTCTGATTCTTTCTATTATCTTTTTTAAGTCATATTGATAAATTAAACCATAGTAGATTGAGATGTAGTCTTTTTTGTGCAAGAGAGAACTCTGGGACCCTCCCCCTATTTTGGTTGTTTTCACCGTTTCATAACCTTTGGTTATATATGATTCAACTGATTTTCTATATTTATCGATTTCACTCCTGTGTTCGACAAACCTAAAAAATTCATCTGAAAGGAGTTTCTCTAATGATGCAACTGTCTCCTGTTGTTTCAATGAAAAAGGACCAAAAACACTTATTTCATTATCAGGCATTTTTGGGTTTTTAGTTTTCATCGCAATTTGGTAATCATGTTGATCGTCTCTTCTCATCCATAAAACCGATATTTGGCATGGTTCAGAGAATTCTTCAGCAAAATTACGTTTTCCTTCTTTGATTTTTGGTTCATCACCAAATTCCTTGCGAAAACTATCAATAAGTTCAACAAAATAATTCCTAATTTTTTGATATTCGTCTTGCATCTCTATCTCCCTTGATCAGATAATTTTACAGCTAATACTATGTTTCTTGGTATTATTATATCTTTGTGCAAGACACAGTCAAGTCTATAGAAGAAATAAAACTTGCATTTTGAATAAACAATAGTGATATACCTGATACATTGTGTTCATTCTTTTTTGAGAAGAGTGAATTTCTCTCTTTCTCCACAGAAAGCATTAGGACAGATGATGGGTTTAGGGGGGGTTCTCTTTATATGAAAAAGTAATTGTATCACCACAGTTTCCGCAAGAATAAGAAGAGACAAATCTTGATGATCGTTCTTCTTGAGAATCTATTGTGAGTTTCTTGCTGGACATGAGACAAAGAATATATTGTATTTGAGTGATAAAAGCATTTCTAGATTTTGGTGTTTTTATATTTTTCTTGCTAGAAAGAGTGCTGAAAGTTAAGTGTTCCAGGTAAGGAAAAGATAAATCATGGCAAAGATACACTATTACAGAGAAGGGAAGTTAGTAGTGGAAGAGGAGAAAGAGGAAGAGTATACAGAACACAAACTAGACATAATATACATAGAATCGTTCAAAACGTTTTTTGCAACAATAGAAGAACTAACAACAGAACCAAGATGGATACCAAAAAAAGTAGTGTCGAAAAATTTGAAAATAAAGAAATGGTACATAAAAGCACTGAAGGAAAGAAGACTAGAAGAAGGAAAAAAAGAGAAGAAATTGGAACAAGTAAAATTAACGAATTATTTTACGATGTTCAAGTTAAATGTGTAGTTATAAGATATCAGTAGAACCAGTTTCATGTTTCTCTAATATTGAGCGGATTAAATCAAACGCTTTTCTGAAGTTTGAAATAGTTTCTTGAACTTTTCTTCTTTTAAGATTACCCTTTAGTTCAAGGAAATAATCTTTTGAGAAATTCAAGAAGAAATCAAACGTATCAATAAAAATAGTGTGTTCATAAATGAAAGAGTCAGGAGTACTAGTAATCTCTCTTTTCGTTAGATCAAATTCTACATAAAATCCTTGATTACGTCTGGAATCCATAATCTTTGGATCATTTTTCAATTTACGAATGATGTCATCCAAATCTAATACTGCCTTAGCTAGATTAGAGGACTCGCTATCTATTTTTAAAAGTTCATTGAATTTGCGTTGATAAGCTTTGGCACTCAGTTCTTTTGTGCTTAGTTTAGTCCAAAGCTCTTCGAATTCTGACTTATATATCGTTTGTTCTAACCACTCTGCTAATATATAATTAGAGAGTGTCTGCCAACCAAGATGTTGCTTATAGATGTGATTGGTTTGCAATAATGATACTTCTTCATCAGATTCTTGATAAATACCGATAAACAATCCAAATGTAAACCAATATTTTGATAATTCTTCGAATCCTAAAACAGCTAAGGAATAAGCAGGACCAAAAGAGGAATTCTTTCGTAAAGTAATAGCATTTCTTAGAAGTTCTTCAGAGTTGCTTAAGCAGACATCCATTAGTTTAATGTAAAAATCAAATTTATCTGGTTTGGAACCTATTTCACTCATATTCAATTAATATCATTGGTTTGTCTATATAAATAAAATGAATATAAAGACTAAATAACTCACTACTCGAGTACATCATTGATTTTTGTTGTTACTTCTAACAGAACTGTATCTAAAGAATTAATTTCTTCTAATTGTTTTTTGAAAGGGAATAGAGTTTCGCAGGAAGAAGAGAGGAAGGAAGCGAAATCCTTGTAAGATTGTTCGAAGATTTTCTTCAGACCAAAGATTAAAGGGTCTTTAACTCCTTGATAAAGAGACTGTTCGTAATCTCGGAGTGCTTGAAAATAAGAATTTTCATCATTCATATCGACAGGAGCGAGATTGATAGAAAGATCTAAAGGAAGTTCAAGAAGAGCTCGCTGTATTTTCAATAATTCAATATCATTATACAATTCCTCAAATTGGGAAAGGAAGAATTTAAGCTTGTTCAAAGCATGTTCTGGTAGTTGTTTCTGAATCATATTGTTCAACTCTGATAGTTTTGTGGGACGAACAACAAGAAGAGTAAGGACTAATCTGTAAAGATAATAGGAGAAATCGTATATAAAGGATGTATATTTATGCTGAAGATTTATTATTCAGAAACTTATATTATAATGGAAACTAAATGAATGAGAAAATAATATTTAATTCTTCAATTGACTTATCTAATAAACGTATGAATGTCAAAATCCGGCTTGTTCAATCAAGAACTACGGTTATTGATATTCTAGGATATATTGATGACATAGTTGAAGAAAAGATATCTGAAACGTTATTGCTGTATGAGCAAAAGAAAGAAACAACATGGCAAAGCTCATTGCTACCATTTTTTCCTAAAGAAAAAGAAGGAGAGGTTGCTCAAGTTTACCTTTGTGATGAAGTGAACCAGATTGCTGGAACATCGAATTATAAAACAATCCAACTAGTTCAGGTATCATATTTTGATACTACCAATCCTGAAGAGGGTCTAACCAATAATATGGATTTTTTTTATTTTGATGGATATGACAGAAAAACTGTCGAAAAGAGGGTTGAACAACTGGTAGATTATTGGAAATTAGGGAAAATATGACTTTCATTACTTTTTTCTACACAGTTTTTAAATTAATTTAATAATATGATAGTGAATATAACACTTCTTGTTCACTCATCCCACTTTGATAAAAGGTGAAAGAAGTGGGAAAACTCATTCGTAATAGATGAAAACAGAGGAGAGATAATTTGTAGAAACTGTGGAGTAGTTAATAGAGGAAAACTGATAGATCTCATGGAACGACGAATATAACGAGTACATTTATTTATACTGTTAGAATAATATAATTTGAAGTAGTTAATCTGCTTCAAGTGTAAGTATTTCATGCAAGTACTTACCCACTTCATTTGGGTTTGCCTTCATGGCAAACCCACCATATTCATTTAATCAAAATCGTTAGCTTGGTTATATCTACGAATGATCTGGCAAAATATCCAAATTTAAACAGCATTGTTCTTTTTACCAACTTTAGTTAATAGATATCAATATCAGTAATCTTTTTTGTTTTTTAATTGAAGAACCATTGTAATGTTATTTTTTCTTATTTTCAACAAAAATATCATTGGTGTCTGATGAACTATAGCAAAACTAACATCTGCATATTCTTCGAATTTATTAATTAATGTCATTCCCTTACTTGGTTTTTCATGTAAAATAACAGCTTCAAGTCCAATTTTCTCAATAAACCTTGCTACAGTTTCTTTCAACTCATTATCATGACCATGAACAATAAATACTTTTTTCGATAATTCCCCAATTTTATTTGAAGATTCTTGTGTATTAGAGAATAAGAAACCAATTCGTTCTCTTATTGATTTTAAGGATGTTATGTCCTTATTGATCATATTTTCATACCTATCCATGTTATTAGGGGTATTAAGTTCAAAAACAGGCTGATATACTGCTGAAATGAATTCTTCAGATATTGACTTGTTAATCAATTTTTCTAGAAATGTTCCTGTAAAGTCTGCCCCAATCTTTAATTTTTCTCGCATTTCTTCATCAACAACTAATTCGCCATCATCTACTTTGTAAACTAATGGAACTCTAGACATAATCTTTTGTTGACCTAATCTCCTTTCAATACTCTGTATCCTCTTTTGTCTGTATTTCTTTAGTTCTTCTTCTCCTAGAGCATCGTGGATTCTTCTTGTTGAAGTGCCGTTATCTTCTTCTGTTGAAACAATACTTACTCTAATTCTTCTAAGAATGACAGAAACATACCCCATAATATCTACATCACTGGCTATGCGGTCTCTTGTTTGAACCCACACTTTCTTTATGGAATCCTTAGGATTTTCTTTATTGTGTTTTTCAATAAAGCTAAGCATTGCTTTGAAAGCTAGGCTATCTTCTGTTTCGCCATCCTTGGGTATAGCTTCATTAACAAAGGTTTCTACAATATTTCTATAGCCTTGAGATTTGATTTTCTTTGTTATTACTTTTTTCTGAGTATCAAGACCTGATTCTTTGTCAGTTGTACTAGTTCTAACATACATTACAACTTTTATATGCATTTGTTTTTTCATTGCCATCAATTGTATACAATCTGTGTAATTAGTTCACAAATTGCATCAGTCAGAAGAATTTCTAAGTAATATATTATTGTTGTCTAAGTACTTTTTTATGTTAACTGAGTCTTTCTGAGTAAATCTGAGTAAATTTTTTGTTTTCTAGATTGTTCCATATTTCTATCGATTTCTGGAACTTTTTTCAGAAAAACTTTCTAATTTCTCTAGAAGATAATTTAACATATTTCTGCAGAAAAATAGCCTTTTCACAGAAAAAAACAAACCCAGAAACTCCTCCAGTGAAATCTTTCTAGCTCTCTGATGGTTATAGTATATAGGCAGAAAGTCGAAAACAACCTTTTCTTTTTTTACAAAGTTTTTCTAAACTTTTTCTATAGAAACTTTCTAATATGTTTCTTCTCTTTTCTAGGATATTTCTTATGTTTCTGGGTCTATTATTGCGTTTCTTCTTGTATGTCAGGCAATTCTTACTATAATGTTCTTGAATGTCTTTCTAATTAGACGATTATCGATAACAATTTGTTGAGTTTCTTATAAGTAATAGATATATATGACTAAACTAATATTCTTTGTATTGATTTACCTAATATTACGGTGGTTATATGAAAAGATTTTCTGAAAGGGAAGGATATAAAGCTATTAAAGATAAACTCCAAATCGAATCAATAGATGAAGAGTTACGAAATGGTCTGTGGAATGCACTGATAAAATACTACTTTAGGATGGCTAAGCGTGATTCTGATGTCACTAGAATATTTCAAACGGTTTGGCATAACTATTTCAAAAAACCTTTAGATGATATGGGGGTTGATTTATCGGACACATATAGCAGAGTACGAAAATATTTCTTTAGCTGTAAATGGAATGAGGTTTACGATTTCATTGAGTTTCTTGCTAACACCGGTATTACACAATCAATTGGAACATATGATCCAAGACAAATATATGACAAAGATTTCATCAATGTATGTAATTATATTTTCGAGTTAGAAGTGTCAGGATATCGGTTTGTGGGTAAGATAATAACCCCAATAACTTCTAAGGTTGAGATAAATGAAATCGAGGAATCGCTTAAGCGAACAGATAAACTTTCTAGCATAAATCAGCATCTTAATCAAGCGTTAGTTCTCCTATCTGACCGTAAAAAACCTGATTATAGAAACTCCATTAAAGAGTCCATCTCGGCTGTTGAAGCTTTATGTAAAATCATCTCAAAAAATGATAAAGCAACATTAGGAGATGCTTTGAAATTTGTTAAAAACAAAATAGGGTTACATCCGGCCTTAGAGAAAAGCTTTTCGAGTTTATATGGATATACAAGTAGTGCTGATGGCATTCGTCATTCATTGTTAGAAGAAAGTAAGTTGAATTTTGAAGATGCGAAATTCTTCCTAGTTTCTTGCTCCGCATTTATCAACTATCTTATTTCCAAAAGTAGTCGATTAAATATAGATTTAACTTAGAACCAATGTTCTTTAATTGTCAGTTCTTTCTTTTTCAACTTATTCCTTCATGTATTGCATTTATGTTGTCTATAAAATTATCTGCTTCATCTTGATCCAATTTTATTTCTTTCTTGTATAATTTTGTTTTTCTTCCATTATCATATTTCATTACTAATAACATATTTGCTTTCATTCCCCAATGCAAATCTTTGTAAAATGTCCCATTATATTTAATGTAGAAGTGATGAAATGCTCCTAGATTAGAATTAAAATAATCAACTCTATATTGTTGTCTAAAATCACCGACTATATTCACCTTCAACCTTCCTTTTCTAAGAAACAAGTGTGTATATTGCTCGAGCATCCTTGTAGCTCTAGTTCATTCATTATAGAAATTTCAATATTATACACTATATTGCATATATTTATTTGTTTGAAGGAGAATCATATTATTGATAAAATGTCAGGTCAAAATAAGAATGGTAAGAAAGCAAATTTTACAAAACTACCTCCAAAAATTAGAAAGAGATTACAAAAACACGATAAAAGATTGTTTCCATTACATATATCTTCTAAAGCTATGAGAGAGATGAAATCAGATCCAAAAAAACTTACAATAGAAATAAAATGCTATAGATGTAAAAGAAACAACTATGCAAAGTTCTGCAAAGAATGTATGAAACCAATCTGTAATAACTGTGAAACACATAAACCTGAGGGTTATTGTAAACCATGTAGAGACAAGCTTTTGAAAGCATATTTGTCGAAGAAAACAGAAGAAGTATTTGAAACTTTTTTACATTATCTAAGTAAATTACAGTCAAAACACTAGAACTCGTTTTCTTTGTTCAGTTGCATTCAATGCGATTTTTTCATGATGTTTTCTATCTACAACTGCTAATGTTTTTCTTCAGGATGAAAGAATATAACTGTTCAGATGAATTATGGGATCTAAGTACACTTTATTCTATACATGGCTAAGCTTTTATCACTAAACTAATAAATTGGAATTAATAATAGTTCTAATTGATTTAATATGAGATTGAACGAAGGTGAATGGCTTAAAAAACTAGAAGGGATCCATAATTCTGCAAAACAAGAATGTAATAAATTATATAACACATTATCTAAAATAATCAACGATTTTGATAAAGTAGAAATAATGGCTCATGCAAGTTTGTTAACACAATTTCAGCCTTTCGATGAACCAGAACTTAATAGTGAACTTAGAGATATTCCAATATTAAATTATATTATTGGGTTGTGCTTGAAATCTGAAAATACTACTAACATAATTCCTAATCCCAAAACTAATAGCGAAATAATTCATTTAGCCAAAGAATATTTACTTAACTTTACTCGGAAATTATCTTCTCAAGTTTCCATAAGTGATAGAACATTAGAAGAAGAACAGTTAATTCTTTCTGCAAGACTAATAAATCTTATAAATCAAGTGACACCAAGTAAATACGAATTTCAGGGGGAAGAGATGTTTCTTGGGATTTTTAATCAATTAGATGATTATTTTGATGAAAAATATGGCTTTAAGGCTGTTGATGCATGGAATTTTGATAAAAAAATTATTAAGCATTATGAAAGGAAATTAGCTGAAAGAATAGAAAAAGTGAAAAGAGCTAAAATCAGATATATAGATAGTTTGAAGGAACCAGAAATTAGTATATTGACAAAAGAACTACTTAAAGAAAAAAAACTATCAGAGGATCATTATATAGATAATTATTTAACATTCAATTTATTTACTTTAGTGAAAGACCTTTTCATATTTGATAATGAAAATATATGTGCCGAATTGTATATAGAAAATAGTGAAAGCTTCAAGAATTATCTTAATTTAGTCTCATGTGAGTTTGGTGAAAGTAATAATAAGTATGAAACGCCTATTGATGAGAATATTATTAGCATTAAACCATATGTAAAAATCAATGAGACTTTATACTTTTGTCCAATTCCTAAACATATAATTCAGAATCTTCCAGCTATCTTTGAAAATCTATTAGATGATGAAAAAAAGCATCAAACAAAAGTTTGGGAGAAATATGCAAAAGCAAAATCTAAATATTTGGAGGATAAGACAATAGAGTGTTTAGAACGGATATTCCCTAAAAAGGATATTTATAGGAATTTAAAATATGAAGTGAATGGTAAAATTAATGAAGTGGATGCAATCGTTAAATATGACACAAAGGTATTAATTTTTGAGTCAAAAAGTGGGCAATTTACCAAAGCAGCAAAAAGAGGTGCTCAACTAACACTCAAAAGCAACTTAAAAAGCTTAATTTATGAATCTTTTTCTCAAGGTAAAAAAGTCATTTCCTATCTAAAAAATACAAAAGAAGCTATTTTTAAAGATTCTAATAGAAATCAAATTAATCTAGATATTTGTCCAACAAAATCGGATTTTTATGTAATTTCTGTTCTTTTGGATGATCTAATGATATTTGCTTCAAACCCAAAAAAGATCCAACAACTAGATTTGTTCCATGAAAATGAATTTCCCTGGGTTATTGATATTTTTACTTTAGACATAATAACCAGACATATATCGATTCCTTCTCTATTTATACACTATATTAAACAAAGATTAATGGCAATTAATGAAGATATTTTTAATTCATTTGGTGAATTAGAATTTTTATCTTATTATCTAGAGTTTGGTAATTTTTATGTAATAAAAGGAGAAGAAGGAAAGCTTGCTGATTATATACTGTTAAAGATCGGAAGAGCGTCGTGTAGGGAAAGAGTGTAGATCTCGGTGGTC
>BPTK01000127.1 GCA_023705905.1 Candidatus Heimdallarchaeota archaeon | reverse complement strand
CTCCCCTCCCCTAATCAAAGAAGGAGATGCTTTCAGTTTGTATATAGATGTAAAAACACAAATTGAAGCAACAATTTGGACAAAAACTGCACAAGTTAGTATTGGTGATGCGCGCATTAACGATAGTACAACTAGTTCATTTGATATTCCACTGGCGGCTTCAATATCTATTGATTATTCAACGATAAAAGATGCTATAGAACAAAGTGCTGATGGGTTGCTGATTTTACACATCCGAATTTCTACAAATATCCTTGATCCAGATGATTTCTTCTTTGAAATTCACATTACGCCTTTGAAGACATTAGAGCGATTATACTCATGGATCGAAACAGCTCTCCAATCCACTTGGGTAAAGATTCTTACATCTTTAACAGTGGTATGGGCGCTTCTTTGGAAACAATTCAGACTTAGAATACTAAGAACACTACGAAGATGTCCTTCCTGCGGTGAAACAGGTAAGAGCAAATATCCAATATGCCGCTACTGTGGAGATACTATTCACAAAGATAAACTACCTAAAAAAGAACCGGAAGTGGATTCTGAACCACCAAAAATGGATTTAGGATTCCAATAATCCTTCTTTTTTCTTTTTCATTTTGAAATTGTTTTTATTAAATCTGTAATTTCGTTCCTGCATTTAGCAGGAAAGATTAGGAGATTGTTGAATTTGGGCTTTGACAAACTTGCTACAACCTCTGAAACTTCAGAAATTTGCTTAATATCACCGTTTTTCATTTGGATAAGAATTTTGAACGCTTTATCAGGGTCATAATAACGGGAACCAAAATGATCTACTATCCAAGCATTAGCAGGATAACCATTTTTACGAACAATGAAATTAATCTTTTCTTGATTTTCATGAATAGATTGGGCCATTTCTTCAGTAAGTGGAATGCTTTTGTATAAATTTCTATGAAGAATGTCACTTGCTAATTGTTTTATAAAATCATTATTTACTTCTTTTCTCGAAGACAAATGTAGTTGAGTATACATAATATCATCTGTTAATGGGATTAACGTTTTCCAATTAGGATTATCAGCAAATTCTCGAATAAAAGGCAGAACATGGATTTTAGCGTCTTCTTCTATTTTTTGTAGTAATTGGGCTATGAAGAGTTTCATCATATACTCCCAACATCGAACGGTTTTATGGAAGTAGACTCTTGTGAATTGCATATATAGCGATATAACGACTTGTTCAGTCGATTGCAGTCCTTTCTCTCTTACGACTAAATCACCGTCTTTTGAAATCTCCAACATAGCAAATAGTCTTTCCAGATTATAGAGCCCGAAAGAAACGCCTGTTGCCATAGAGTCTCTTCTTAGATAATCGAGTGAATCTGCATCTAATTGTGATGCAATAATTTGGTTGAAAAACGGTTTATCATCTACACTTCTACCTAGAATGAGATTAGCCATTGTTTTTCTATTAAATCCTTCTCTTTCCAGAATTTTTGCAATTGCAGAATCATCAGAGCGAACAATCTGCTCTGTTATGTTTTCATGTCTGATAAAAGCTTCATATTTAGAGAAGCAATTGTTATTATCTGATCTGTTGCACAAGAGCTTTATGGTGTCCTCAAACATATGACTAAACGGACCGTGTCCAACATCATGGATTAAAGCTGTTGTGCTTACTAATTGAATATCTGAACTTGTTACTTTAGAGGGATATTTCTTTTGTAAATTATTTCCAATTCTATTTGCTATATGAAAAGCTCCTAGACTATGAATAAAACGACTATGTGTGGCCGAAGGGTAAGATACTGAAACTCCTCCCAACTGTTCTAACCTTCTTAATCTTTGAAACTCTGGTGTGTCAATGATATCAAAGTAAAAGTTTTCAGGAAAATCAATATATTTGTGAATTGAATCAGCAATTGACCTATAATTAATCATCGTATTAGTTTTACTTAAGGTATATGTAAATGTTTTTGGTATGTCAACAAATGGACAGCTTCTGGACAAACTTTCAAATAATTAGGTTATATTGTTGAATTGAAGAAAATGAAGATAGCAATAATTGGAACAGGATATGTTGGTCTCGTTACTGGAACTTGTTTTGCAAAAAAGGGACATGATGTTACTTGTGTTGATGTTATTCAAGAAAAAGTGGATATGATTAACAAAGCAATTCCTCCTATATACGAGGAAGGGTTAGAAGAAATGTTGAAACAAGTTGTGAAAGAAGGAAAATTAAAAGCAACTTTGGATTTCAAAGAAGCAATCCAAATGGCTGAAATTATCTTTATCTGTGTGGGAACACCTTCATTCGCAAATGGATTACTTGACGATAAGTACGTTAGATCAGCTGCTACAGCTATTGCTCAAGCATTTGAAGAAGAACAAGAATACAAAGTTGTTGTAGTTAAGAGCACTTGTAACCCAGGAACAACAACTAATATCGTGAAACCAATACTCGAAAAGCAAAGTAAAATGAATTTTGGTGCTGATTTTGGGATAGGTATGAACCCAGAATTCTTACGAGAAGGAGTAGCATTAAAAGATTTCATGGCACCAGATCGGATAGTAATTGGAGGAAATGACGAAAGATCTCTTCAATTAATAGCAAAAACCTATGAAGGATTTGAAGCTCCAATTCTTAAAGTAGATCCAACAACAGCAGAAATTATCAAACTGGCATCCAATTCTTTCTTAGCAATGAAAATTTCATTCATCAATGAAATAGCGAATATAGCTGAGAAAATTGGCAGTGATGTTAGTTCTATAGCGCAAGGTGTTGGGATGGATGAGAGAATCTCTAGTAAATTTCTTAGAGCTGGGTTAGGATATGGTGGAAGTTGTATAACTGGAAATGATTTTATTCTATTAGGAAATTCAACTCCTGAAATTGCTACTTCAGAAGAATTATACCAGAGATACCATTCAAATACGAATATTAGAGCAATATCCTTTGATGGTCATAATTCTTTTGTAGAGGAAGTTAAGCATTTCTCCAAGAGAGAGTATAAAGGAGAGATTATAACATTCCATACTAAAATGGGAAGAAAAATTTCTGTAACAGAAGATCATCCAATGTTAATTGAAAACAATGGTAATTTGGAAATAATGTTAGCAATAGACGTAAGAGAGGGGAATAGACTCCCTGTATTGACAAGTTATCCAGTGTGTAGAAAAAAGAAACTAAATGTATATGAAATTGTAAAAGATAATGTTGATTTTTTGAAATTTAGACCTTTGAAACATGATCTAAAGGAGTATAAAGAAGTATTGTATCCAGTCATTAGACAAATTCAAGAATCAGATTGGAAAGTATATGATTTAGTTAGAAATAATTATCTACCATTGAAATTCTTCCAATATTTACTTAAGAAAAATCTTTTACCTCTAAAATTGGATGAATATTACATCTATACGACTCAAGGAACTCCTACGTATGTCCCTACAGTTATCAGTATGGATGCAGATTTATGGCGTTTAATAGGTTACTATTTAGCAGAAGGACATATTACTTATGAAAAAGGAAAAAGAGGTGTTAGAGCAAGAATTGGATTTTCCTTCAATTCAAACGAAGAAGAATTTATAGAAGATGTATGCAGTATCCTTGAAAAATTGAAGATTCGATTCAGTTTGGTTTCAAAGGGACAGTGTACCACAATACTTGTTTCATCAAAGGTACTAGCTTATATTTTAGACAAACATCTCAATTGTGGAACTGATTCATATACAAAAAGATTACCGGCTCTTATTTACACCGAAAACAAAGAGTCTAAATTTAATGTCTTGAAAGGGCTTTTCAGAGGTGATGGAAGTGTTTACTTCCATAAACATGCTAGTGCAATAACAATAGAATATGGGACTGTAAGTAAAGAACTAGCTGAAGGGGTGATTGTACTGCTCCAATCCTTAAAAATTATTCCTTCTCATAAAGAGCAGTGGATGAAAAAATCTACAAAACCAGCACACATTATTCGTGTTACTGGTAAATCACAGATTAATGATTTAAAATTCTTCGATCAGAAAACAAATGCGAAAATGACTGATACTTTGATGGCACAAAAAAGAGATGTTAAACCTATGGGATATATGAAATATGATGGTTTTGCTAGTTTGAGAATCAACAATATTACTAAGAAGAAAGCAGAAATTGATGTTTATTCAATAGAAATGGAAAGCAGTCCTCACACCTTTGTATCAACTAGTGGTTTTATTGTTCACAATTGTTTTCCAAAGGATGTTTCAGCTTTATACCAAAAGTCAAAAGAGCTTAATGTTCCCTCAAAACTCTTAGAAGCTACTATTGAAGTGAATAAAATCCAACCATTACGTGCAATTGAGTTACTCAAAGAGAATTACGACGGAGAATCACTAAAGGACAAACGAATTGCAATACTAGGACTTGCCTTCAAACCCGATACCGATGATGTGCGAGATGCCGTATCACTACCTATCATTGACAAATTACTTGAAGAAGGAGCTATTGTGTATGCAACAGATCCAGTAGCTATGGGTAATTTTGCAAGGGAAATTGAAAACGATGATTTACATTTAGTAAAATCTATTGAAGAAGCTCTAAATTCAGCAGATGGATGCATTCTAGTAACTGAATGGAAAGAATTCAAAGATATTTCTCCTGAAATATTCTTGAAATTAATGAAGAATCCTGTCTTGATTGATGGAAGAAGAGCTTATGATCATAAGCAATTTATAGAATCAGATGTAAAATACAAAGCTTTAGGTCTTGGTAGAAACTAAAGTTCTCCCTTTATTTTTTATCTATTTTCTACCATTATTGAAACAATGTCTTGGAAGGATAAATCAGAGAATATTTGTTTGTGAATATAATTCATGTCTTTCTGAATTATCATCTGTCTGAAAGCTTCAGCCTCTTTTCGCATTCTGGTTAAATTGTTCTTTTCGCATTCTGAAATTATTTCTGACAATCTTTTTATTGCATTCTCAGCTTTATCACCTTGAAGGAACTTATATATTGCTTCCATACTTTCAGCCAAAATTCTTAAAGAAATATTTTGTATCTTATTAGTGTTATAGAGATATTTCTTCATTATTTTCTTGAATTCTTCGTACTTACCTGTTGAGAGGTAAAGTTTCAGAAGGATCATATCTCCAAAGATTCTTCCATATCCTTCTCTAATGATACTTTTTGAAGGTAGATCCAGTATTTTTGTAGCATTCTTTATTCTTTGTTCTGTGCTACTGACATCTGGATTTTGTAAAGCAAGTAGAAAGTCAATGACTTGCTTCAGGAAATTATTGGTTAATTTTTCTTTCTTCAAATCTGTGAGTTCCTCAATTTCAATACCTGAATAAACCATTAGTTCAGATAACATTTCCGGGAGAAGAATTAAGTTTTGATATCTAAGTAGAAGGTCTTTCACCTCTCCTTGAAAATCTATATTGTAATCATTTCTTCTGTGAAATGTCATATAAAATTGAGTAATTGTAATAGAACTGAGTAAAGAAGTAACAAATTGTTTTGATAATTTCTGAAAGAGATCTTCTTCACTCACTATTGCTTTAAGATTTGTAAGAATTTCATGAACCCTGTCTAACTTACCCGAAGTGGCATAAATTCTTGCTAGAATTGAAAGACCAGAAAGATAATCATAAATGTAATTTGACGTATGACTGAATCTCTTGAATAACTGAGTACTAGAAAATAGATGCATTTCTGCAAGTTCCCTATCTCCCCTAGTAAGAAACATTAGACCTAGATAATAGTGAAATCTTCCTAAAACGTGTTTAGGATAGTATTGGAATAAATAATCATTCCCCATTATTTCTTGAACAATATCAAAAAGCTTATCCTTCTGGTTTGTTCTAGAATAGATATTTGCTAGAAATGTAACAGCATTAATTTCAGATGTATAATGTTCTCTTTCTCTAAAGAAGAGCATACATTCTTCTAACATCACAGCGGAAGCAGGATTCCTATCCTCCGTCCACTCACCAACAGCATACGAATATTTAATCCAATGTAAAATCATACTATCAGGATTTGTTAAGGAATCAATTAACTCCATAGAGGTTTGTCGCAATATGGCAGCTTCTTCTAAATTACCCTGTAATTTTTCAATTCCCCACATAACTATATAGTAAAGAGCTAAACCTTCCTTGAAATCAATTTCTTCAGATAATGTATTCATTTCATTAGCAAGTTCTAATATCTCTCCATTTTTTCTCAAAAGACCAAAAATATGTATGTGTTTAATGTAGTTTACAATTACTTGGGACTTAATATCATTCAATTGCTTACTTTTCAGTAATATCTTATCAATCAATTGTTTTGATTCTTTAGGTGAAATTCTTCGTGACAATTCTAGAAGATCTGAAACAACATTTTGTAAATCCTTTTGTTTCGAAATTTTGTCAATATCTAAATCTTCTAAGTTTGTTATCAACTATTCCACCTACAATAAATTATACTATAATTTTGTTAAACTTCTATAGATAGTCACTAACCCATTATAAAAATTTCGGAAGCGCAATTTTATGTTTTTCATTTTAAAACAATCTGGTCTAAGTATCTTGGAATCATTACATTTTTGTGTTTTTTCATCACTTTAGTCTTCTCGGGGGTATGTACCATCACTTTTTTACCTGAGAGATCATCTATAAAATCATTTAGAGATCTAGGAGAAGAATGACCACTAATATGCACTGAAAATATTCGCTGTTTATATTGATGGAGTGCTACAGGATTTCCAGTTTTGAGTGCAAAGCCAAGCGTATTGGGAGCTTGATATCCACATAGGACCACACCTGTTTCTGAAGAGTTTTTAGTAGCTTCTAATAATTTTCTAGCACTACCACTTTGTAACATTCCATGACCAGAGATGAGTATATCATTCTCATAAAAATCACTTGGTTCAAAGTTTTTCCTAATATCATATTCTGCTTTGATACCCATTGTTTTTGTTATGTCAGCAGCAAGACCTGTAACGATAACATTTCTATTTTTTGTAATCCTTAATCTTTCTAATCTCCTGATCATTTCTTGAGTTCTACCAACTGAAAATGCTGGTATAATTATTTTACTACACAACTCGGTAGCTTGAAGTATAGCTGCATCTGGATTTTCTTCTGAAACATTTCGATTGTAATAGGTTCCATCAAATATGGTTACATCACAATCAGTTGGGAACTGGGCCCCTGGGAATAATTCACTCTTATCTAATGAAAAATCTCCAGTGAAGAAAATGCGCTTACCAAAAATATTGATTTCATAGCCATAACTCCCAAAAAGATGAGAAGCAGAATAAGGAGTAACTTCAAACCCTGGAGATATCTCTACGGTTTCATTGGGTTTGAGAGAGTAAAAAGAATTAAGCAAATTAATAATATTTGAATTTTTCAGATAGATTTTCTGCAAATGAGACAATCGTGTAGCTTGTGTGCGTTTTCCTCGAGTAATTGAAGCTGTATTATACAGTAACTTCTCTGTTAGAATCTTTGTTATAGGACTTGCATACCACCTTTTGTTATTTTCAGGTGATATGAGATAAGGTAACCCGCCTGTATGATCCAAATGAGCATGAGATACGAGAACAGCATTTACAAATCTCAATGCAGGATGCCAGCGGGGAATATTCTGATTAGCCACGCTCATGCCAAAATCTAAGAGAATAGCATTATTATCATGCTGAACAATTATGCCCATATTCCCAATACCTCCTCCCCCTAAGAACGTAATTTTTACTTTTTGAGCTATATTTGGACTGGAGTAAGCTTTTATGGATGCAAACTCATTAATTAATTCACTGGGCAGATTTTCTAAATCTGCGGTCATATCAACTATCTTCGCCGATAGATGATTTATATGTGGTTTGAAAATGGGGTCAACTACTGAAGGAACTTCTAAATGATTTAGTGCTGTAAACTGTTCCTCTATTTTCTTTTGAAAATTAGCTATAGTAATTTTCTTATCAATTTTCAAATGCTCACTTATGAACTTCGCTAAATTGTAGGATATCTCATCTAATTTTCTGTAATCAATGTGAAAATCTAGAAGCCTAAGAATTTCTGAAGGTATTGAACTAGATAAGGAATCTATGTATTCTGGTCTGTCTTCAAGATTAGAAACAATTCTTTCCAATTCCTTGAATTGTAATCTTTCATCGTTATTTGTTTTCAGACCAATATTGCATCTCTCTAAAGCTGTATCAAATTCACTGAAGCTAAGAACATTGATCCCTAATTTTCTGGAAAATTCTAAGAAATTAAGGAAACTGATAATATTACCGAGTCTGAAATCATTTTCAATCAATTCATGTAACCAAAAATATGCTACTAATGTGTCATCCTTTATCGGTCCATTCGCCGAGAGAAGTTGAATAACAGCTCTAAAGGTCTCAAAGTTAATGTTATCAAAGAAATACATTCCAACTAGATAATAAGAAATATCTGTTGGTAAATCCCCTCCTTGTGTTTGCCATGATAAAATAAATAATTGGTTGATTTTTTCACTTGAGCAAACAAAGTACGGATCTTCTTTGTTTTGTTTGAAGTCAATAATTTCTTGAAAAATTATTTGTATTGGTTCATCATTTGTGACAAATGTAGAAGATTCTTCTTGTCTAACAACTAATAGATGTTTTATAAATTCTGTAAGGGTTGTCATAATAATATCCTCTCAATAGAACTTGTACATTTTAAGTTTTCCGAGTATTTGATTCTGTAAAAGAACAACAAAAATTAGTTAATTTGTGAAAATGAAATAAGTAAAAGAGAGAAAACCTACTCTTCTTCTTCTTGTGTGTCACTTTCAAGTAAACTACTGAAGGCGTTACGTAACTCTCCTTGTAGCGCTTCTTTCATCTGTTTAGTGGAACGTTTAGGTGCAGCAGGAGCAGCTTGTGTAGGAGCAAAGTCGTCATCTTCTTCTTCATCATCACTCTCGTCTGCTGATTTAGAGCGTGATTTTCTCTTAGCCAGTGCATCCTTAACTTCCTTGTTTAGTGCCATAGAAGCGGGCATTGAACCTCCTGATCCACCTGCGGCAGCTCTTTCTTTTCTATGCTCGTCTGGGTCTACTTTAGTCAATCCAGCTTTAACATCTTGAATAGCTGTAACACTAACTCCAGACGGACTGAATGAAGCTGCGTCAACCATTTCTTTTGGTTGTTGTTCAGGAGCTTTTGATAAGCCTGCTGCTGCATTCATTAAGTCAGCATTTGATATTCCTCCTCCTCCACTACTAGGTGCAGGTAATCCTCCTCCAGAAGGAGCACTACTTACATTTGGAGCTGCTGAAAGATTTGGAGCTGCCGAAAGATTAGGAGCACCACTAGGAGCTGCTGAAAGGTTAGGTGCCGCTGAAAGGTTAGGTGCACCAGTAGGAGCAGCTGTTGGACTGGCCATTGCAGGCGCTCTTGCAGGTGCAGGACTAGATCTTGCAGGTGCAGATGAACCGTTTACAACTGGACCTGAAGAAGGCACGCCCATATTTCTCTCAATAGCGGAAATGCGCGTGTCTAACGTGTTTATGTAATCCTCCATCCTCTCTGTGGATTGGACCATAATAGCCCCGAAATTCTCGAGAAGTTTTGTCAATTTCTTTATTGCTTTACTAGATGGCTCAGAACTGCCGGAAAGCAAGGTATCTAAATAATCATCTATTGACACTAGTATCAAGTAAACACAAAAAAAGAGATATAAAAACTCTATGTTATTCCTCATTAAATTGAAGAATAACAGTCTAAAGAGTAATAAAAATGAAGAGGAAAAAAGGGGTTAGATTTTAGTTAAACACACTATGAAAACACTTCTGGGAGAGCAGAAACAACAGTTTCTATCTGTTCTGTAGTGACACCGAAATAGGTTACCATCCTGAAAAGATGATCACCCATAATAGAAACTTGTATGCCCTTTTGAGAAAGTTTTTGCCCTATTTCATTTGCAGTATAAGAAGTTGCAGAGGTGTCAGAAATAACAAGATTAGTATCAACTGGTTTAACACGGATGTTATCTATTTCATTAAGAGCTTTCTCTAACATTTTTGCATGTTTATGATCTTCTGCTAATCGATCGACCATATTATGCAAAGCATAAATGCCAGGTGCTGCAATAATACCTACTTGTCTCATAGCTCCACCAACAGCTTTGCGGTTTTTCCTAGCTTTGTGAATAAATTCTTCAGTCCCTACAAGCAAAGAACCAATAGGACAACCCAAACCTTTTGACAAACAAATTTGAATACTATCAGTATTTTCGACGATTCTAGAAGCTGGCATATTTGTTGCAACAGCAGCATTGAATATTCGTGCTCCATCCATATGAACCACTCCTCCATTTTCATGAGCTATATTGGATAAAGTGTCAATATTATCCTTAGGAATGATTTTTCCACCACCTCGATTGTGAGTATTTTCTATGCACAATAGTTTGGGATCAACCCAATGAACATTATATTCTCTAGTGAAAATAGCTTCAACATCACTTGGAGACATTAAGCCGTCTTGGCCTTTGATGAGATAAGGATAAGCACCACAAATCTGCCCAATACCTCCAACTTCGTACATATTGATATGACTCTCTTCCTCCAAAACTATACCGTCACCACGATTTAGATGTGTCATATTTGCAACTAAATTACCTTGAGTTCCACTGGTTACAAACAATCCTGCTTCTTTACCCAGCATTTTAGCTGCTAAAGCTTCAAGTTCAATTACAGTTGGATCTTCTTCCCATACGTCATCCCCCAATTTTGCATGCATAATTGTTTCCATCATCTCTTTTGATGGCAATGTAAAAGTATCAGAGCGTAAATCAATCATCATTTTAAAAGAAAAAAGTAGTATTTTAAATCTATCTAAAAGAATTTTATGATTAGATGTGCAAATATGTGCATTTTGAACATATCTCGCTCAAGAAGTAATAAGAAAAAAGTGAAATTAATGGAATTTCACTGGCGTAGGTAATTTATCGAAGTATTTCTTGAATTCTGTTGGCCAATCATCTGGATTCAAGCCTTTCTGGGAAATGAATGCTGTTAGGAATCTCTCAAAAGATCCTCCTCCACAACCACTCCAAAGTTCTAGATTACTCTCAGCTTTAACAG
>BPTK01000126.1 GCA_023705905.1 Candidatus Heimdallarchaeota archaeon | reverse complement strand
CGTGTGCTCTTCCGATCTGAAATGTGTCAAGTTTCTGAAGGCAAGATCATTCTATGGGGATGGATTCCAGGCGAAGCTAAGAAAACCTTATTTGAGAAAAAAGAAGAATTAAATTTAAAGATTAATATCTCTCTATTAGAAAATGTACCTCTTCAGAATCCATCTCTTACAAAAAGAGGGAAAGCATTTGGTGCTATAGGTGGAATTATCGGGGGAATTGGTCAACCAAATCCTCATGAAATTGATCCCTACAATATAATGAAATTCACTTTTCCTTTACTTTTTGGTGTAATGTTTGCTGATTTAGGGCATGGTATAATGCTTGCATTAATCGGTGCTCTTCTAGCTATTAGAAAACGAAGGAAAAAGATTCAGCCTAGTGAATCAATCTCAGGCTATCTTTATTCTGGAAGCGAGCTCTTAATTTTCTGTGGTTTATCAGCTGCACTCTTTGGAATATTGTTTGGATCTTTATTAGGAGATGAAGAATTCTTACCTCATCTTTTCCACAGTATTGGTATTAATTGGATACCACTTGTTAATCCATTACATGAGACTAAATTACTTCTTGTTGTCGCCTTACTTTTCGGTTTCCTTACAATTCAAATAGGAATATGGTTGAAAATCTATCAAAACATTAAGCATGGTCATGGATGGGCCTCTTGGGGTGCTCCTTTAACACTTTCAATCGTATATGTTGGAATATTTGCAATGTTGTATAATATCATAGCAGACGGTGTTCAATCTCATTTCTTTGCAATAATCTTAGATGTAGACCATTGGTATTTGCCTCTCTTCCCCTCTTGGGTTATTTATCTTGTAGGGCTGGCTCCTGTATTGTTTGTTCTTGAATATATTCATGCAAAATCAGATGGTATCATGGATGCTGTTGACCATATAATTGCTCTAGTTTCCAATACTTTATCCTTCAGCCGAATCATGGCTTTACTTCTGGTTCATGCAATTTTAAGTGCATTACCTTTTACTCTAACAGGAATCGATGGCATAGTAACTGCATCTTCTGTAGTTATGTCTATTGGTTTTCCTCTTGAACTATTTACACCAGTAGCCTTTGTAGCTCCCTTAGCTCAATCTTGGTTATGGTGGGTTGTTGGAATAACTATGGGTTTGTTTATAATCGTGCCAATTGAAGGATTATTGTCCTTTTTGAATACTCTTAGGCTTCATTGGGTGGAATTTTTCTCAAAATTCTATGTTGGAGATGGCAAGGTTTACAACCCTCTTAAAGAAAATCTAACCTTAATAGAATTAGTTCCTGCGAAAGGTAGTTGAAATGTCGTTCGGTGATATAAGTTATCTGATGGGTAGAGCTCATGGAATGATTGGTAATGTACTTACCAAATCCCAATTGAGTCTTTTATTATCCTCTAAGAATCTTAAGGAACTAAGAGCTGCTTTTACACAAACTCAATATGATTCCATAATAGGACACCTAAACTTCGAAACACAACTTGAAGATGTTGCAAGGAAATTAAAAACAAATTTTGCAGAACTATTAGTTAAATTTTTTAATCAAACATCATCTTCAATTCAGAAGAAAATTAGACTATTTAGTGAAAGATACAATGCAGAAAATTTGCGTATAATATTACAAGGTATTCATGTAGGAATGAAACATGATGATATCATGGCCCGTATTGTACCTGTTGCAGGTTACACTTTTGATTATTATGTTAAACTACTTTCAATGCCAACAGCTAAAATTATCTCATCTCAAAAAGATTCAAAACTTCGGAAACACTTACATGATGCTTATACTGAATTTGAAACAACTGAACGTTTTACTCCAATAGAGTCTGCAATAGATCAATACATCTATGCTACACTTCCAAAAGTTTCTCGCAAATATGAAACATATGTTAACATGAAAAACATCTTGGCCCTTTCTAGATGTATAACTTTAGGAATACCTGCATATAGACACATTCTTCCAAATAAGTTTATAGCAAAAGCATTGAACTCTAATAGTGTTTCTGAAGTACTTTCAGTGTATAATTATCAGCCCTACAAAGCTGTTTTTTCAAGATATATAGGTACAAAAGACATTCCTTTACATGATCTTGAATTTGCTGTTGAAAAATACTTGCTTAAATACTGGAAAAAGACATTTAGATTTGGAACTGTATTTGAAACAGATGCCTTAATAGGATTCTTTGAATTAAAACTTGCTGAAGTAATGGATATTATAAGAATAATCGTTGGAATAGGTGCAGGTTTTACTGAATCTGAGATAAGGGAAAATCTCCTATTTTATGGGATTTTCTGATTATTCTTTTATCCTAAGAAAATCGATGAGAATTAGAGGTGATTTAGTTTTCCTCTAAAGCTTCTACTGTTTCTGGTACATATCGTTTAATAACTTGCATAGCAAGTCCAACATTGTGTAGATCTCTGCTAGCACCTATTAGAATATACTCTGCTGCACTTGCTAATATTGTAAAACCTTCTTCTCCCCTTATTAATACTTGCTCCAAGGTACCATGCTCTAAATTCGTGGTCACCATTTTTCCTGTGGAAAGCACTGCAGAGGAGACAGCACTGAGTAGATCAGGATCTGTACCCTTCTCCGAAAAAAAGGCAACTTTTATACCTTCTGCGTTAACAACAGCTAACGCTTCTAAATCACAACCTAGTGAAATTTGTTTCAATATTTTAACTAATTGTTTTTTTTGTGCAGCTGATAAATCTATAGACATCTCGTTCACCTATTTTTCTCTAATTTATTATTAACATATGTTATGCTATTAAGTTTATTGAAACCAGAAAGCAAGACTATGTTAGAACTTTCAAATAACACATGGAGCCAGAAAGCTATCAATAATAGTTTATTTTGTTTGAAGCAAAGAAAAACGGAAAAGATGGAAACTTTTTATTTGATAACATTTTCAGACTTACTATGAAGCTTTTGTTTATAGTACTGGATGGTCTTGGAGATAGACCTATTCCTGATCTCGGTGGAAAGACCCCTCTTGAATACGCTAATACCCCCAATTTAGATAAAATAGCCTCGTTAGGGATGAACGGTTTACTGCATGTTATCTCACCTGGTGTAACTCCAGGCAGTGATACTGCTCACTTAGCGCTTTTTGGCGTTGATCCCTATAAATATTACACTGGTAGGGGGCCTTTTGAAGCTGCGGGAATCGGTTTAGAAGTTAAGGAAGGAGATATTGCCTTTAGAGTCAACTTTGCTACGATAGATGATAATGGTATTATTACTGATAGAAGAGCTGGTAGAATAAAAACTGGAACTGAGGAGTTATCGAAGCTACTTGAAGGAGTTGAAATTGATGGGATAAAGTTTTTGTTGAAAGCTGGAACTGAACATCGTGCTGCTTTGGTACTACGAGGAGAAGGGTTGTCTGATAGAGTATATGGTAATGATCCAAAAGTTGAAGGTAAAGAACCACCAATTTTCAAGCCTTTAGACGAAAGTTCAGAAGCTCAAAAGACTGCTCGTGTTCTTACCACATATGTTCATAAGGCAAGAGATATCTTATCAAAAACTGAGCTGAACGAAAAAAGAGCACAAGAAGGATTGTTCCCTGCAAACTTTTTATTAATTAGAGGATCTGGTAAAGTACCTAAAATACCTAATTTCGAAGAAGAATATTGTCTTGAATCTGCTTGTGTCGCTGGAGGGGGGCTCTATAAAGGAATCGCTAGAATGCTTGGGATGGATATTATTGAAGATAAAAGACTAACTGGAGGTACAGATACTAATTTAGATGCAAAATTTGCGGTTACACTTGAGAATCTGCATAATTACGACTTTGTTTTTGCACACGTAAAAGGAACAGATAATTTTTCTCATGATGGGGATTATATGTCAAAAACAAAATTTATTGAAAAAATTGATAAAGAATTATATAGGTTTCTACCTGAAAATTTTGATCAAGAGCTAATTGTAATGATCACTGGAGATCATAGTAGTCCTTGTAGTTTTAAAGACCATTCTGCTGATCCAGTACCAGTAGTTATCTATTCTTCAGATTGTAGAAGGGATGAAGTAGAAAAATTTGGTGAATCTTATGCGGTTAAGGGTTCATTGGGTCATATTGTAGGCAAGTATTTAATGGGTATTGCATTAAATGAGATGAGATTGGTGCACAAGTTTGGAGCCTAGAGGAGACAATGAAAAATCGAAGTTTCAATTAATACTCCCCTACTTACTGCTTTTCATTGCAGTAGTTACCGTTTCATTTTCAGCGATTATTGTGGTAGAACTTAACGTAACTTATGGAGTTAGATATGAAGTTACTGCGATGTATCGAACTTTTTTTGCAGGAATAGGCGCTCTTCTACTTTCATTTCGAAAGAAAAAGATTAACTGGATATTTCAGAAAACCACTTTGAGTAAAAGCCATTGGTATGTCCTAGCAGGATTACTACTAGCAATTCATTTTGCTACTTGGTTTGTGTCACTTGGGTTTACTTCCATTGCAATATCTACAACTCTTGTTGATACTGTTCCAATTTTCCTAGCTGTGTTTGGTTACTTATTTTTCAAAGAAAAAGTCAATTATATCGGAATGATAGGGATTGGATTAGCCGTGACTGGAGGTATTTTATTAGCTTTCAGCTCTACCAATGAAACTTCAAATCAATCCAATTCAGTACTTGGCATTATTCTAGCGTTAATTGGCGCTTTAACTGTTGCTTTCTATTTTTTAATTGGGAAAAAAATATTAAAAAATGCTCCACTTTGGCCTTATTTTGCTTTAGTAAATCTATCTTCGGCCTTATTCCTGTTCATATATTGCTTGATTTATAGTTCAATAGATGGTTTTGAGATGTTCATATTTCCTCCTATTGTATTTGTTCTGTTCATAGTTTCTGCAATTGGCCCGTCATTAGTAGGTCATGCAATTTATAATTATTCCTTAAAAAAACTCCCCGCATATGTGGTCGGAGTAGCAATACTAGGCGAACCTATAGGGGCTACAATTCTAGCAATTTTGCTTTTTAATCAATTCCCCGAGCCTCTTTCAATTCTCTTTGCATTAGTAATTATCGTTGGTGTGGCTATAACTTCACTATCCAATAATATTAAACTGAAACTCATAAAAAGTAAAGAGAAAGAGAAACCATTAGATACGGGAGACGTTTAGTAAGTCTTCCAATCTATTCATAGCATCATCTATTTGTTGCAATGTTGGAAGATAAACCATTCTGAACCCATTTTCACCATAAGGACCAAATCCAGAACCAAAAACTGTGAGAACATGTTTTTTGCGAAGAAGATCAAAAACAAATTCCTTGTCGTTCTTCCAAGTAAACTGTTCCATGTCTAGAACGGGAAAAATGTAGAAAGCAGCTTCTGGCTTGAAAACGGTTATCCCTTCCATTTCTTCTAATCTATTAAACATTAAATCTCTTCTTTCACGTAGCATTTCGATTGTCCTAGGAAGATAAGAACTTAGATCTTGTTTAAGTGCTTCAGCTCCAGCTTTTTGTAAAGGTGTAGATGCACATAATCTGATTCTTGTGAGCTTATTCAAACCTTCCCAAGGTCCTTCCACTTTATTTTCCGGATCGTGTAAGTAAGCATACCCAAGTCTCCATCCGGGAGCCAAGAAAACCTTGCTGAAACCGTTGTAAGCAATTACTGGAACATCTTTTGCAATCTTTGCTGTTGCTACGTGTTTCAGTCCCTCATCTAATATCAATCCATCATAAGTTTCATCTGAAACTATACAAGCATCGTATTCTCCAACAACATCGATAATCTCCTTCAACACTTTTTCTGTATAGACAGATCCAGTTGGATTGTTTGGACTGTTAAGGAAAACAAGTTTAGTTTTATCATTCATTAAAGATCTGATATGATCTGCATCTGGATAGAAATTATCTTGAACTACTGTTTTGTAATATTGAATTTTTGTTTCAAAAATCGTTGCGTTTCCTGAATAACTAGGATAATGAATACCTGGAATAACTACATTATCTCCTGGATTTGTGAAAGCCATAAATGTCATTTGTATGCCTTCAGACACACCTGCTGTTGCAACAACTTTGTCTGCTGTGACATTTACTCCATGTTTGCCGTTTTCATACACAGCTACTGCTTCTCTATATTCTAGAAGACCTTGAGAGTTGGCATAGAAATTATAATTCTCCTTTTCTGCATACTTCAAAGGGTCAGTGAGTAATTTTGGAGTTTTGAAACCATATTTAATTGGATCCCCAATATTCAATTTGATGATTTCATGTCCTTGTGCTTCAACTTCCGCTGCTACTGTTAGAACATCTCGGATGGCATAGCTAAAATTTTCAGTTCTTTCAGATATCTTCATTATCTTAATCCCTACTGTGTGATAGGCGGAGCCTTACAAAAAATAAACGTATTGGTTTGACTATCACTCCCTTTGTTTTAAAATTGGAAGTAGTATACTATTTCCCAGATATTACATCCCTAAATAAAGTAATTTTTGATATTTTACTAAAATAGGTGTAATAATGCCTGCTATAGCAAATTGTAGTTTTTGCAGTAGTCCTGCACAATATTATTGTAAGTCGTGTAAGAGGAAACTTTGTTCAGATCACATTATTATCTCAAATACTGTTTACCATTGTGATAATTGTGATGAAGACTGTTATGAACAAAGTTGTTCCACTTGTGGAAAAGAAACATCAAAAACTAGACATGAACCCGTTCACCGTTGTGATTGGTGTAAATCTGCTTCAGTTGAGGATGGTTTGTTATATTATCAACAATTACCCCAGTTAATTTTCTCCGCTGTAAACCTTCTCCATAAGAAACTTTCCAAAGTATGGAAACTAACTAACCATTACGTTGAAGTCGTTAACACTGTTTATGAAATTAGAAAAGCAAAAATTATGCTTTTCGCAGGTGTTGAGGATGAAATTACACTCTTAAGAAGTAAAATAGCAACTTTCATAGACCATCTCGTAAAATTTGAAAATGAAACTTTTACTATGGTGGATGAGAAACTTCGCAATATTGGTTATATGCGGTATACAAATTTGAACAACATTGAGAAAGCAGAAGAAGTATTAGTGTTGATGGAAAACCGTTTGAAGCTTTTGGATAATACCCTAGATAGTAAATTTGAAGGGATTGAAACAGATTTTGATATTTTAAATCAGAAAGTAAACTACTTAAAATTCCAGTTTGGTTTCCTCAAAAAAATTCATCAATTACTTCCAGACAACGAAAAAGAAGAACTAATTGCTGTAATTCCTCGTGTTTGGTTAAAGAAAAACCGCAAAATTGCCAAAAAACACCTTCTTATTTTCACAAGCCAAAATCTGTATTTGTTAAGAGAAAAAGGTTTGTTTGATGTAAAATTAAGAACTAAAGAAGCTATCAGCTTGTCTTATATTATAGATAAAAAGTACATCTCAAAGCTACTATCTGGAAAAACCTTCAAGTTCAAAACTCGATTGGATTCTTATGTTCTATATGGTCGAAAAGCAACATTAGAACAGATTTTGACATATTTTCAATTAGTAGACAATTATATCGATTTCTCCATTCATAAGTCTTCAATAATTGAAGATCTCAAGGATTATTCACTCACAATAAGTGAGCTCAAAAGTAATATTCAACGCAATCACAATCATTTACGAACTTACTTACTGAACAAACGCGAACTGAAGAAAGAATTATATTGGAGAGAAGGGCAAGATGCAAAGTTCAATAAGTTGTTTGAGCAATTGCTTGCAGTCGAACGTAAAATTCATCGTCTAAACCAATCTCGAAGTTATGGGGGACGAAGTACAAGAGGTATAGATGGACTATTGGGTAAACTTACTGTTGAACATAATCGTTTGAAACAACAAATGGAAAATGTTCGCAGGAAAAGCGATGAATTCGATGATATGTGGGAGATTTGAGAAAAGGCATAAATACTAGGATTCTTTTGTTGTGATGAGTATTATGTCTAAGAAGAAAAGCAAATTGGATAGATTTACTTGGATAATAACTGAGTTGATACTTGGTATTCTTGCTCTTGGTTATGGGTTAGCTGGGATAATAGGATGGCCAACTTCTTCTAATTATCTTTACATTATTTTGATTTGCTTAGGAAGTATTCTCTTATTAACATCGATAATTCAAATAATAATAATGAGAAAGAAGAAAATTAACAAATTCTGTTCTAAATGTGGTGAAAAAATTAAAAAAGAAGACGATTTTTGCCCAAAATGTGGAGAAAAAATTGATTAAACCAGGATTACTTTTTTTTCCAAACTTTTAGAAATTCAGGCATTTCTTCAAAGGCGATTACTGGTAAAGTGACCCATTTTGGATCAGCTGCAAAATCGGTAAATTCCATCTCTTCAGCTGGAGAAGTTCTATATCTGATGAAAGCAGTTTCAAGTTCCTTAGAGTCTTCAACCCAGATTACAAAAGGTAATGCATTAAGTTCGTAATATCCTAAACTTGTGTTGAAAATAAAATAGAAAGATTTTTCGTTATCTCGGAAATATCCTATATATCCTGCTGCTCTATCGGAGCCTACACTAAAAATCATCATTTTTACTAAATCTTTAACTGAAGCAAGTTTAATAGCTGCTGGAGATTGTATTTTGTTGGTATCAACCATAATAATTCACCCAAAAACAAGAGAAAATTGTGGAATTAGAGTACTATCAGAATTGCTACAAGCAGCCCATAAATAGCTACCGCTTCAATAAGTACAATGAAGAGAAAAGCTTTTCCGAACAAGTCAGGATTTTCAACTATGGCACCTATTGCTGCACTTCCTGCCATACCCATAGATATTGCTGCTGCAGCTCCTGCAATTCCTATTGCAAGGGCTGCTCCAATTGGTTTTAGATAGTTGTCAGAAGGAGGGTCTTGTGCAAGAACACCTGTTGACATCAACATTAGAGCTCCAGCAACACTAAAGATTATCACTGCGAATTTTGCTGTTTTTTTATTCAAAAGCATAGATTATCACCTATTTTCATAACCTCTTTTATGTATCTGAATTTAAAAATTTCGAAAGGACCTTTCTTATGGATGTAGAGTCTAAAACAATACATATAATAACCACGAAAGCTTAAATAGGTATAACTTCAAAAATTAAAACAGTGAATTAGATGTTTGGAAATTTCATGGGATGGCTATTAGGTTCGAAGAAAAACCCTCGTGACCATATAGTGAATTTAAGATTAACTGTTCGTCGACTAGAAAGAGCTCAGAGAAAACTTGAACGTGACGAATCAAAAATGCAATTAAAAATGAAACAAAGTATCCAACGAGGAGATTTAGAGTCTGCAAGATTATTTGCAACAGATATTGTTCGAAACCAACGTTGGGAATTTGGTTATCAAAAATTAGTATCTAGAATAAATGGCTTGATTTTCAAACTTGAACGTGCAGATACTGCAGCCAGCATGGCTGAAGAGATGCATGGTGTTGCTTCTGCTCTTCGAGCTGCTAATGCGCAGCTGCAAATACCTGATTTAGACCGAGTAATCCAGGATATGGAAGGTTCTATTGATGGGATTGAGGAATCTACAGGTACTATTGAAGATGGTATAGATGATCTGTTGATTTCAGATACAGATCCAGCAGAAGTGGATCGTTTAATAGAAAAAACTGCTGTTGAATTAGGTGTCTCGACACAAGCAGGATTACCTTCTGTAGGTGTAGTAGAAACCGATGATTTAGAACAAGAAATCCAAAAGCTAAGGAAAAAAGAAGAGGATTAAATAGGTGATAAATAATGGTTAAAAATTGGCTCTTTGGCAAAAAACGTAAGGAAGACGCTGATGCTCTTTCAACACTCAAAGCTCAAATGAATAGAATGGAACATGAGGCCAGAAATCTTGAAAGACAAGCAGATGAGCAGAAAATATTAGCTGCTAAAATGCTTCAAAGCGGCAATAAAGCTGGCGCAAGATCAGCTCTTAAAAGAAGGGCGGTCTTCATGAAAAGACTCAATTCTGTTCATAATACTGTTATGAACCTTCAAGCTCAGCTAGATAGCATCCAAACAGCTACATCAACTGCCGACACCGTTAGAGCAATGGAAGTAGGCACAAAGGTAGTTGGAGAGAAAATCAAGGAAGTTTCTCCAGAAAGAACAGAACGTGTTATGGATGCAGTTATGGAACAACGTGATCAAATTGAAATGATGACAGAAGCCTTATCTGATCCAAGTTTATCTGAAGGAATTCTTGATTTTGAAGACGATGCAGCAATTGATGATCAATTAGCACAACTTGAAGCTGAGATGGATCTTGGAACAACAACAAGCTTGCCTAATATTTCTGGATTACCTGCAACACCAACTGGTGTCTCAGGTGAAAAGGAAGAAGATACATCAGATCTTGAAGAAGAGCTTGAAACATTGAAGAAAAAAATGAAAGAAGATTAACATCTTTCTTTTTGCTTTTTATTTTTACAGGGAAAGTGGAGAACAATAGAAAATAAAATAAAATCATTTATATCTGATGGTTATAATAATAGTATAGAACTCGAAAAAAAGGTTGTGACTTACGTGTCAGCACAAGGCTTAATAGATCATGCTAGAGAATTTGCTTTAAAGGCTTATAATTTTGATAAAGAAAAAAACTATAGTGAAGCTATTCCTTATTACTTAGATGCAGCAGAAGCTTTAATGAAAGCTATTAGATTCGAACGTAACCCTCAAATTGCTCGTACGTTGAAGAAGAAAGCAGAAATGTATTTAGCTCGTTCAAAGGAATTGCGAGAATTACTTTCTAAACGAAAGGAGAAGTCAGCAGCTGGAGACGACAGTGATGATGATAAATTATCTGGAGCAATTTCTGATATTATCGTTACGGAGAAACCTTCAGTCTCCTTGAAGGACATTGCTGGTTTAGAAACCGCTAAACAGACATTAAGAGAAGCAATTGTTTTACCATTAATGCGTCCCGATCTTTTTTCAGGTGCGAGAAGACCTTGGAAAGGAATTTTGCTATTCGGTCCTCCAGGTTGTGGAAAGACTCTAATAGCTAAGGCAACAGCGGCTGAAGTTGAAGCTACTTTTTTCAATGTTAGTGCTTCATCAATCATTTCGAAGTGGTTAGGAG